>CAYUHP010000016.1:0-25296 GCA_964444595.1 uncultured Sphaerochaeta sp.
GATTTCTAATAAACGCTTATGTCCTAAGTAGTAAAGAATATATGCCTCTTAGTACATTGTAACAACAGATGACATCTATCAAAACGGTAGATGTCATCATATTGTAACTAATTAGGTTCTATAGTATACTCGTGTCTAAGAATGGACTTCGAACGTATGACACCATTCTTGCGAGGAATAATATGAGTGACCTTCCAAAGACCAAGTCAGCAGTAATAGCCCAAACAATTGAACGATGGATTAAAGACGGCACATTAATGTGTGGCGATTACCTACCCTCCCAAGTAGAACTTGCAAAACAGTTTAACACATCCAGCCGTCCGATTCGTGAAGCCTTGAAAGTCCTTGAAGCTCGAGGGTTGGTAATTATATCCCAAGGCCGAAGAGCACAAATTCGCTCAAACAACCTTGATCACTACGTGATGAGTGTTTCATCGACAATCTTAAACAGCGATATCAGCCAAACCAAGTTGTTGAAAAACCTGATGCAAGTGCGGCTCACCGTTGCCAGCAGTGCGGCACGAAACTTCTCCCGCCTTGAAGGAAGAAAGCGATATCTTACCCAACTGTGGGCTGCCAGCCGCCAGATGGAAGTTGCCCTTCCTGGAGTCTGCGCTCGTGATGCTCAGGCAGTTCAAACGTTCCATGACGCCGAGATGGATTTCCACCACACTCTAGTCAGGGCGAACAACAACCAGATTCTCAGTGCAATCTATGAAAACCTTTCGCCACTGCTCGATCAGGCGATGCGCTCCATTCGCTTCAGCTCCGACCAGCTGGATAAACGAGCAAAGAATTACGCCTACCTCTGTGAAGCTTTAGAGAATGGACAAACCGACCTTGCTGTTGCTCTGGTGATGGTTACCCTCTCTACCTTGGAGGATAAGGTTCTCGATCACTATCCTGAGGAACAACGACGAGCCTCTTACGCCTAGTTATGCTATACTCGCCTCATGCGAACTCTCATTGAACTCAAACACGCCACCGTCCAACGCCTTGGTCAACCCATCTTAGATGATGTCTCTTTCCAGGTAGAACAAAATGAACACGTTGCGATCATCGGCCCAAATGGGGCGGGTAAATCAACGCTCGTTCAAACACTCAGCATGGAAGTTCATCCCCTCTACACCCCCTCTTTTAAACGAATCCTCTTCGGCAAGTCTCGGTGGGAGATCTTAGAGCTGAGAAAACACCTTGGGATCGTATCGGCAAGCCTTCAGTACTTGTGCACCTCCACCTACAAAGCGTGGGAGATCGTAGTCAGTGGATTCTTCAGTTCCATTGGATTGGACTTTCACCATCAAGTGGAGGAGAACCACCTTCAACGAGCTCAAGAAGTGATGGAGACCTATGGGATTCTGTGGCTGTGGGAGAAGCAGATGAACCGCCTCTCCAGCGGTGAAGCTCGCCGAGTCCTCCTCGCCCGAGCAGCAGTGCACGAGCCGGAGGTGATGCTCCTCGATGAGGCATCCACCGCTTTGGACTTTCCAAGCCGCCACGCCTACCGTCAAAGCCTGGAACAACTCGATAAAAGTGGAAAGACGATTATCTTAGCCACCCACGAGCTCAGTGAGATTATTCCGGCGATTGGTCGGGTCGTGGTCATGAAAAACGGACGGATCGTTGCCGATGGGCCGAAGGACCAGATCCTTAGTGAAAAGCTCTTAAGCGAAGTCTATGAAGCACCAATTTACCTCGATCGTCGAGATGGGCTCTATTCAGTGTGGTCTTAAGGTGAGAAATCGGTGTATACTTGGGTATACGAAATTTAGCGGGGGTACCTCATGAAACGTTGTTCGATCATCATTCATAGTGTGAGCGGTAACTGTTTTATCATTGGAAACTATTTGAAAGAGTTGATGGCGGAGCGCAACGTCGATGCTCGCCTCTATCGGGTCGATGACCCCGATCTCCACATTTGGGCCAACACGCAAGAGACGACAAACGAGTTCTACGAAGATATTTGTGAACTACCGTTAGTCGGCGACTCCACGTTGCACAAAAGTGACATGATCATCCTCGGCGGACCAACTCGGTTTGGGAACATCTCAGCAGAGATGAAAACCTTCCTCGACACCACCCTACCGTTGAGCAAAGATAAAAGTTTGGAGACAAAGTTCTTCGCCTGCTTTACCAGTTGTTCAAACTCCACGTGTGAGGGAGCTCACACCCTCAATGCCTTAATCTACTGGGCTCAATCGATGGGAATGCTCCACATCCCCTTCGGAGTTCATGATGAGCTGGAGTTTTGTGATCAACCAGTATCGGGGCTTGTTCACCTCGCTGGAAAAGGCGATTCAATTCGCCCCGGTGATCGGCTTGGCAACGAACTTGCAGTCTACGCCGACACACTAGCAGCATATATTCAAGAAGATTAGTCTTTACTGAAGAACTGTTTGAGCTTGTGAAGCCACCGGCCAGCAAGGTTTTTGCCGTAGCGCGCCTTGTAATCGCTGGTGGCACTTTGTATGCTCACCTCTTGGCTTCCACTCATATGCTTCAGGTTATCCCAGTGGCGAACGATCCACATGTAAAGATCCGCCTCAGTATTCCCTGGGAAAGAGGCTAACACCTCTTGCTTCCGAACCTCAGCGATGATTGGGGCGTAGACGTTCTTATACCAAGAGGCTGCACCTTCTTTGAAGGTAAGCTCCTCTTCAAGGTCTTCGTTGAGAAAGTACTTATGAACAAGCATATGGTTTACCAACTCGGCGTAGGAACCGGCATTGGAAAAAACGATCTCATCCATCGGAAGACCAGAAACATCATACTGCTCCAAGAATCGTTTACGCTCGTAGTACACAACTCGCCTTCGCAGCTGCTTCATCGTCAGCCCCGGCTCAAGGGGGATCTGGCTGTCCAACTCAACCACTTCGGCATCGATGAACTCGACGCCCTGGCTTTTGGCAACGGAGACTCGGTGGTTTCCATCGCGGACAAAATACCATTGACCCAACTTGTAGACTGAGATTGGTGGAAGGATGATGTACTCCTTCGTTGCCATATCAATTGAACGCCAACGAGCACGCAGGAGCTCTTTCTTTGGGTAGAACGCCAAGGAGAAGTCTTGGTAGCGCCCTTCGCTCCCGATGATATCTTTTACTGCAATCGTCCGCATCCCAAGGTATGTTTCCCCTCTGGGCTTAATCAACTCCGTTACGGCATAGAGGCTCAGCAAGTTTGAGTTCTTTCGAACCATTGAAGAGAGCATCGATTGAATTCGACCGCGGCTTTTCGCTTTTTCAAAATCTTCATTTGTCTGGGTGAACAGATCGATTCCCATTCTTGACATCCTATTCCCCTCCAAGTTGATCATCTTCAAGGAGATAATTCTTAAAAACATTAATAACGCGAGTTTGTTTGAAGAGGTGTACCCGATTCGCATTAAAGTCAACTAAGTGAACATGGCCATGCAAGAGGTAGGTCGGTTTAAACCACTTCATAAAGAACAACAGTGAGGAAAACCCCTTGTGGGGAAGATCGATTCCATCCCCAAGGCCGAGCGGGGGGGCGTGGGTAAGAAGAATATCCACGTACCGACCGCGGACGATTCGGTTGAAGATCAAGGATGGGATCATCTTCACGATCCGCCAGAACATTTGAGCATTCGTGAATTGATGCTCCCCGTTGTTGTAGCGCATCGAACCCCCAAGGCCGGCGATGATGAGCTTGTTGCGTTTGTCGTAGCGCACGCGCCCATCAACGAACTCTCCCCCAAATGGGGGTAACCCTCCCTCCCGATGGTGAAACTCGTGATAGGGTGGTTGGTTGTTGGAGAGATATTGGCTCAAGAACTCAAGGTTATGGTTTCCAAACACAAAGTAGAGGGGCTTGTTCAGTGTTGAGATGATGAACTCATAGTACTTCAAAGGCAGATCACCCGCTGAAAGAATGAGATCTACATCCCCATAGCGCGTGGCGATATGGTCGGAGTAGATAAGAGGATCGGTTTCATCGCTGATACAAAGAATTTTCATACTTAGCCTATAGTATACCCACAATCAAGGGTGATGACTGCCCCAGTAAGGGCGGTATTCTCCGCCATGAACAAAAGCGCGTGAGCAACTTCTTCACGTTGAACCATTCGCCCAAGCACGCTTCGTTCTTCAAAGATCTTTCGCACTTCATTCGCTTCATCTAAGTATGGAGCAGCGATCAGGCCGGGGGCAAGGGTGTTAACCCGAATCTTTGGTGCCACCTCAGCCGCTAAACTTCGACTATAGGCGATCACTGCTGCTTTGGAACTATCGTAGTGGGTAGTAGATCCAAAGGTCGGAACCAAGGCGTTGATCGAAGCGATGTTGATGATCGAACCTCCCTCATTCATCAAAGGCAAGGCTGCTTTCGTTAGCCTAAAGAGGCCGGTAACATTCACGTCAAAGATTCGACCCACCTCCTCCTCGGTAAGCGCTTCAGTTTCAAAGGAGGAGAAAATTCCACTGTTGTTGATGAGAAGATCCACGTGCTCAATCGATTCCAATGCACGGTCTATCGAGTTGGTATCTCGCACGTTCAACTTCACAGCAGACACGGAAGGAGCGAGTTCCTTTTCAAGAACCTTCGCCTTTTCTTCATTGGTGTTGTACCCAAGATAGACGCTCCATCCCCTCTCTACAAAGAGACGAACCGCAGCCTCTCCTATCGTGGAGGTCCCGCCGCTGATCAACATCGTCTTCATCGGATCAACTTCCTTGTTTGGGGGTATCGGGCGATGAAGGATTCATCAGCCAAGGTAAACCCCTCTTTTGTCCACGCGGGATTCATCGTGGTGGCACACAGTGCCGCGCCGTGAGTGGGGCGGGCACTTTGCCACCAAAGAGCGGGAACAACGAGAATTGGGTTGCTTTTATCAAGAACGTGCTCTACTTCATTGCCCTCAAGGTCGACGACAACGATTGTTACTGCCGAGCCATCTAAGTGAAACCACACCTCATCGGCATCAAGGCGATGAGGGTATGAGAAGTTTGTTTCATCCATGGCGTAGTAGATGACACTGCCATCTTCAAAGGTGTGAACCCGTCGGAAGAACCCACCCTCTCCCTCAAGGGGTTCAAGGTCAAAACTTCTGACGTATTCTTCAAGCGTCATAGCGGCCACTGCCTAACGATTGCGTGAACGAGTCGGGTAAAGTCCTCCTTCACTCGTTCTCCGGTGTCCATCACCTCTTGGTGGGTAAGGCGTTGGTTTAACACCCCCGCTGCCATGTTGGTGATGCAGCTAATCCCCAGGGTGTGCATCCCCATATGACTGGCAACCAAAGCCTCCGGAACGGTGGACATTCCCACCGCATCCGCTCCTAAGGTGCGGGCTGCTCGAATCTCCGCCGGGGTTTCATAGGCGGGACCGGAGAAGAACATATACACTCCGTGTTGAACAGCGATTTTCAACTCTTCCGCTTTTTCCGTAGCCAATGCGATCAACTGTTTATCGTACGCCTCGCTCATATCAAAGAAACGCTCACCCAACTGCTCGGGGTTTGGTCCCCTCAGTGGATTATCGGCGATCAGTTTGATGTGGTCGGTGATCAACATTAAATCACCGACGTTAAACGAGGTGTTCACTCCACCGGCGGCGTTGGTTACCAGAAGCTGTTTAATCCCGAGGGCTTGCATCACTTGGATTGGAAAGACCACTTGGTCCATTCCATAGCCCTCATAGTAGTGAAAGCGCCCCTGCATACAAAGCACTCGCTTGCCCTCCAGATCCCCGGCAACGAGGCGGCCCTTGTGCCCGAAGACGGTGGAAACGGGAAAGTGCGGGATGTCTTTGTAGGAGATCGCAACACTGTTGGCTAAATCATCGGCCAAATCACCCAAACCGCTTCCGAGAACCATGCCGATATCAACTGGGCTTGGGCCAATTCGAGTGGTGATATACATTGCAGCTTCCTGCATCTTTTTCATTAAATTATCCATCTATTACCTCAATAGGGCTGACCGCTAGCTAGCGGAGCTGCCGAACGTTTCGAGAACGCTACCAACGCAAGTAACGTTGCTACATAGGGGAAGATTTTAAAGTATACCGGCGGAACAATCATCAGGGAAGGGATAACTTGACTGACGTTGGCAATTGTGGTGGCAATTCCAAAGAAGAAGGTTGCTCCCAGAATCCCGAGTGGTTTCCACTGCCCGAAAATGAGGGCAGCGATCGAGAGGAAGCCAAGACCCGCCACCGTCCCGTTGAACTCACCACTGTAGGTAATCAGGATTACCGCCCCTCCGAAGCCGGCAAGCGCCCCACTGACAATGACACCGATGTAGCGCATTAAGTGGACGTTCACCCCCGCCGAAGCAACCGCCGAGGGGTGTTCGCCACAGGCACGGAGGCGTAGGCCAAAGCTCGTCTTGGCGAGAAGGAAATAGGAGATGAGCCAAATAAGCAAACAGATCCACGTTGTCCAGTACGTCTGCGTAAAGAAGAGCGGACCGAGGATCGGGATCTTCGTGAGAACGGGAATATTTTTTCGAATGATTCCCATCATGATGCGAACGTTTCCGCTGCCGCTGATCGTCCGAGCAAGGTAGACAGTAAGTGAACCGGCGATCATGTTTATCGCCGTTCCACTGATCACTTGGTCCGCCTTCAAATTGATCGAAGCAAAGGCGTGCAAGAGGCTGAAGACCGCTCCGGCAGCCATGCCCGCCAACAGTCCAAGTGGGAGGGCATTTACTCCCAGAGTTGCTTCGGTGAGCTTAATCGTCATTGCACTGAAGAAGTATCCGATGACCATCAGCCCCTCTAAGCCAAGATTCGTTACCCCGCTTCGTTCGCTATAGAGCCCGCCGAGGGCGGCCATCAACATTGGCATCGTATATCCAATTGCGTAAGGGAAGATACTTGATAAGGTGTTCCACATTCTACTGTTCCTCCTTCTCGCTCTTTCTTCGGCGCTTAAAGATCGACTCCCAAATTCGACCGAATAGGACACTGGTAGCGGTGAAGTAAATGATTGTTGCGATGATCGTGTCGGCGATCTCCGGCGGGACGGAAGTCATCGCATTCATGAACCCCTTCCCTGATTGCAAGATTCCGAAGAACAACGCACTGAAGAACACCCCGATCGGGTTGCTCGCCCCAAGGAGGGCAACGGCGATCCCATCAAAACCTTGGGCGGGTAAGACTCCGATCTGCATATTCCGTGAATACCCCGTATAGAAAGTAAGACCGGCAAGACCGGCTAAGGAACCGGCGATCATCATTGAGATGATTACGTTGCGGTTCACCTTGATGCCGGCATACTCGGCACAGTAGCGGTTAAACCCAACCGCTTTGAGACCGAAGCCAAGAGTTGTTTTATCGAGGATAAACTTGACGATAAGGACACAGGCTATTGCGATAAAGAACCCAAGGTTCATATAGGATCCATGAAAGAGCTTGGTCAGCCACGGAACCCGAAGAGATTGAGAGATTGCAATCGAAGCACTCTCGGTTTCCAATGAGGGCCCTTTGAGGTAGGCGGGAACAAAGTAGTACACCGACCAATAAGCGATCCAGTTCATCATGATCGTGGCGACAACTTCATGCACGTTAAACCGAGCTTTGAGCAGTCCGGGGATAACCCCCCAGATCGCTCCACCGATAAGTCCGCTTGCAATGAGAACAATGAGAAAGAGGGGGCGGGGAAGGAAAACCTTATGTGCCACGATCGTGGCACATAGCCCACCGACTAACATCTGACCGGAAGCTCCGATATTAAACAAACCGGTTTTAAAAGCAAACGCTACCGACAGACCAACAAGCATCAACGTCGTGGCGGTTGCCATCGTGTTTCCTACCCGTTCAATGTTCATCAATCCGCCACGGAAGATATAGTAGAACCCACTAAAAGGATTGGAGCCAATCGCCGCCATCAAGATCACTCCAGCGACCAACCCAAGGAGTACGGCACTGACAGCCATGAGAAAGGCATTGCTGCCCAGACTTTCTTTTCGTCGTATCTTACTCATGCGCAACTCCTTTCGCTTCAATTCCCGTCATCATCAACCCAACTGTTGCTTCATCGGTTTCGCTGGGTAAGACCACATCCATCACTCGTCCGGCGTGCATGACAGCGATTCGGTCGGAGAGGTTGAAGATCTCATCCAACTCAAAGGATACCAGAAGAACCGCATGTCCCTTATCGCGGTGAGCAACCAGCTGTGAGTGGATGTACTCGATCGCTCCCACATCAAGACCCCGAGTCGGCTGAACTGCGATCAAGAGCTGAGGGTTGGCAACCATCTCCCGTCCGACGATCAGCTTTTGTTGGTTCCCACCACTGAGTTTGCCGGCGTAGGAGAAGATTCCTTCCCCACTGCGCACATCGAATTGATTGACGACCGTTTGGGCGTACTCCTGCAAGTATTCAATGTTCAAGAGGCCATGTTTTGAGAATGGAGGGTGGTAGAACTCTTTAATCGCTACGTTGTTGAAGAGGGCACTGGTGAGGACCAAGCCCCTTCGTTGGCGGTCTTCGGGGATATGCCCAAGTCCGATCTCGTTGCGGGCCCGAATCGAAGCGTTAGTGATATCATTTCCGTCCAGAGATACAACCCCGCTCTCGATCGTCCTGAGGCCAGTAATCGCCTCGATTAACTCACTTTGTCCATTTCCATCCACCCCGGCAATTCCGACGATCTCGCCGCTTCGGACAAAGAGGGAGAGCTCCTTCACCGCCGGGACTTTCCTACTGTCTAGGACGGTAAGGTCATGAACATCCAATATAACTCGCCCGACTTGGGCTGGTTTCTTTTCAACTTTAAAGCTCACCGGTCGGCCAACCATCATCGCTGCCATCTGGGCAACGGCAGTGGTGGCTACATCGACCACATCGATGAACTTGCCTCGGCGAATGATCGTACAGCGGTCGGCTACCGCTTTGATCTCCGCCAACTTATGGGTGATGAGGATAACGCTCTTACCCTCTTTGGTGAGGTTGCACATGATTTGCATCAGCTCATCGATCTCTTGCGGGGTGAGAACCGCTGTCGGCTCATCAAAGATAAGGATGTCCGCATCGCGATAGAGCATCTTAAGGATCTCAACGCGCTGCTGCATCCCAACAGTGATATCTTCGATGACCATATCGGGGTCGATGTTTAGCCCATAGCGGGCTGATAACTCAGCGATGCGCTTGGATGCGGCTTTGCGGTTGAGGATGAATCCACCCTCTTTTCCAAGGATAATGTTTTCGGTAACGGTAAAGTTATGAACCAACTGAAAGTGCTGGTGCACCATCCCGATTCCCAGGTCGTTCGCATCATTTGGATCTTTGATGTGAACTTCTTTCCCCCGAACCTTAATCGTCCCTTCATCAGCGTGATACAGCCCGAAGAGGATACTCATCAGGGTGGACTTCCCTGCCCCATTTTCACCGAGAATCGCATGAATCTCCCGCTCGCGAACTTGAAGCGTGATATTATCATTCGCCACAATCCCCGGGAACTCCTTGCGGATATTCAACATTTCAATAACGTAGTTCATTACCAACCCCCGAACTTGCGAGAAGGGCCACCCAAAAAGAGGTGGCCCATACACTAAAATATGTTCAATTACTTAAACAGGCCGTCACCGGAGTCAGCTACCTTTACAGCACCGCTCTTAAGCTTGGCGTAAACGGAAGCAACTTCATCCATGACACTCTTATCCAAGTTGGGGTTTTCCACCGGAATACCAACACCGTCGTTGGTTGCATCGAGGTGGAGGGTTGTTCCGCCGGGGAACGTTCCATTGAGCTCATGCTCGATCATGTCGTAGGAAGCGCGGTCAAGATACTTCATCGCACTGGTGAGGATGATCGACTTTCCATTGGGCATTAAGCCTTCGGAGTACTGGTCAACGTCAACACCGACAACCCAGACATTCTTTCCACTGCTGGCACGGTTCTTGGCTTCGTTGATGACACCAACACCGACACCACCGGCTGCTGCGAAGATTACATCAACGCCGCGGTCGTACATCGCTGCTGCGATCTGCTGTCCGGCACCGATATTATCAAAGGAACCTTCATAGAGGTTGTTCACCTGATCCATTCGGATATTGGTATTGAAATTGCTGTTTGCGTATTTCACTCCCTGCTGGAAGCCCCAGTTAAACTTCTGGACAGCGGGAATTTCCATTCCGCCGATAAACCCAAAGCTACCGCTCTTGATTTGAAGGGCTGCGGCAACACCGGCGAGGAAGCCAGATTCGTGTTCGGCCCAGTAGACACCTACAACGTTTTTCTCAATGCGGAATTCGGAGTAGTCAGCGCTGTGTGGTTCACCATCGAGAATAACAAACTTTGTGTTTGGGTGTTTGTCTTGTGCTTCAAACAGGGCGGTTTCAAACTTAAAGCCCGGGCAAATGATCATCGTATACCCTGCATCAACAAGGTTACCAATCTCTTTGAGGTAGTCGGCTTCAGTGGTTCCTGCCGGTTTAAGGTACTTCACATCTAAGTTGAAGTCCTTTTCGGCGCGAAGAATTCCTTCCCAGGTTCCCTGGTTAAAGGACTTGTCATCAATGGTTCCCGCGTCGGTCACCATTCCTACTCTGAGGGTGGATTTTCCCGCATCTTTTGCTCCTTGAGCAAAGATGGAGAAACTCAACACCAAGAGGACACAGAGCAAAACGAACAATTTTTTCATGCTTCTACTCCTTCTGGATCTTATTAGATCTTTACACGTAAATTCATTCTACAAGCATGGGTCTCAGATGTCAAATTAAAGAAGGAAAAGACCAAGGTAAAAAACGTCGCCCCAAGGGGGGAACTGCTTTATAAGGGAAAGCAGGAATTCCCTCCCGGGGCGAAGATAATTCAACAGTTACTTCGAAATTCTTTCACGCTCTAATGCTGCAAGGATGTACGGTCCGACACCTTTGAAGTCGTCGGTAAACTGCGGTTCCTTGAAGTAGTAGTACAAGGAGCCATCCCGATAGGGGTTGCCTCCAAGGCCGGCCACACTACAGATGCCACCGAGGTGGTAGTTACCCTCTTCCTTAGTGTCCAGATAACGCTGCTCAATACCCTCAAGGGTTTTAAGAGCAGCCTCTTCGAATGAAGGCGTATCACTGATCCCCAAACTCATCATCTTCAAAAGCGTGAAGGCAAACATTGCACTTGCCGAAGTTTCTAAGTAGTTTCCCTCCGCTTCGCTGTGATCGAGGATTTGATAGAACATCCCATCGGGTTGTTGAAACGGAAGGATGTCTGCCATAAGCGTATTAAGGATCTTTCTCAGTGGAGCTGAAAGTGGGTCATCAACACCGATGATCGTGATGATGTCAACGATCGCCATCACGTACCACCCGATCGCCCGTCCCCAGAAGTGGGGTGAAAGTCCGCTCTCAAGGTTGGACCAGCGCATTCCACGTGACTCATCCCAAGCGTGGTAGAGTAACCCAGTTTTTGGATCGCGGAGTGTTGCATAGATTTTTTCAATTTGACTCACAAGGTCCTTGAGAACTTCTCGATCATCAGCGTACTTCGCCCAAAGAGCGGAGAATGGACCTTGCATATAAACCCCATCCAACCACACTTGCCAGGGATACAGCTGCTTATGCCAATAGATTCCGTTGTGCGTTCGGCTCTGGTTGATCAATTGTTCCCGAAGGATATGCGCTGCTTTCATAAAGCGCTGCTCGCCAGTTCGTTCGTGGAGGAGAAATAGATTTCTTCCCGCGTTGATCATATCGAGGTTATTCTCCCCCACCCGATACTGTTTAATCGTTCCATCCTCCTTGATGAACGGGTCATACATCGAATACGCCCAATCGAAGAAGGATTTCTGTTGATAGTGATCGCCAACTTCCAAGATTGCCGTAATGACCAACCCGTGTTCATAATGCCAACGCATTTGATTTGGGTGGTATCGATTGATGACACTTTTTGCCATTTCCAAGGAGTAGTTTTTTTTCATGCCTAAATTCCAATCGTATGAGCCTGGCCGATTGGCCAGACTCATTGAGTGAATCTCCTAGTTCAGAAGATTGTTTTCTTTTGCGAATGCCACACCGGCATCGTTCCAAGCTTGACCGCCGAGTTTCTTAAACTCGTCAAGCCATGCGTTCCAATTTGCTCGATTCAACACGCGCTTACCGGTGATGAACTCACTTAAGGACTGCTCGTAGAAGCGCTTAAGGTCGGCGTTGGGGGTCGGCAGCGTATCCGATCCAACTGACGGAGTCCAATCTTTGGTCTGCATCTCGCGCATCACATCAAGGGCGCTCATCTGCTTCTTACTCACTGCAGTGGTATAGGTCGGATAGCGGGCATAGAGCTCAACGTCGCCGTTGTAGAACACCATGTTTCGCAGCTGTGTTACGACTTGGCCCTTGGCCCCGGTAAAGCTGTATTCAGGATTGGGCACTCCATCGGCAACGGGGATTCCGTTTGCATCAAAGGTGTAGTTAACCCCTTCAACACCCCAACCAAGGAGGAAATACCCTTCATCGCTCGCCATCCACTCCAACAGCTCGGCAATCTTGTCTTTTTTGCCGGCCTTCTCAGCTTTTGCACTGATCGCATACACGCGGAAGTTAGCGGTGTACGGACCGATTGAAGCGTGACCCTTGGGACCCTTAGGCGGATCGATGACGATCCACTCGCCATTGGGGAAGTTTTGGTCAAAGGGAGCGTAGTTGGATTCGGCAGCAAACGC
The DNA here is from genome assembly GCA_964444595.1 of uncultured Sphaerochaeta sp. Classification (GTDB taxonomy): domain Bacteria; phylum Spirochaetota; class Spirochaetia; order Sphaerochaetales; family Sphaerochaetaceae; genus Sphaerochaeta. The sequence continues at coordinate 12,621 of CAYUHP010000016.1, forward strand.
GGCGTTCTGCTCGCGCATGATTCCAAAGCGGCCTTGTTTCCACGCAGCTCGGAAGTCATCCTTCTTGTAGCTCAACCAGTTAGGATCGATCACTCCCTCATCGACCATCCTCTTAAGGTAGGTCATCGCATCGTAGAACCCATCCTTAAAGACGGAGAGTCCCGCGTTGGAAGTAGTCATATCCCACGTTCCGTCTGCATCAAACGCTCCGAAGATCGGCTCTAAGCGACGGCCCGGCCACGCTTCGTAGTTTCCGACCTCTTCAAAGGAGCCATAGCCCCACGTGTCGTTCTTTCCGTTGCGATCGGGATCGTTGAAGGTAAAGGCGCGCATGACGGCAAACAGCTCATCGGTGGTCTTTGGAACTGTAAGGCCGAGGTTATCCAACCAGTCTTTACGGATCAATAACCCTTCGTTCTTGATGATTGCACCCGGATCGGAGAGGCCGTAGCTCTTCCCGTTGAAAACGGCGTTTCGGCGGCTGACTTCGTCGTAGTGGTTGGCCGTTCGAATCGGCATCTTTGCATAGAGGTCATCAACCGACGCGATTAAACCCTGAGGAACGAGGCGGGCAAGGACATCCCGTCGAACCATGAAAAGATCGGGGAGGTTGTTTGCCGCCGCAGCAGCTTGGATTTTCACATCCTGGTCGCCCTCACTTGAGGGTAGCGCGGTGATTCTCAAATCGATGTTGAGTTTGTCTTTAATAATTTGAAACCCAACCCAGTCCTCCGGTGGAGGTCCGGCTTCCGTTACTGCGGCACCATACCACAGCTCAATAACGGTTGCTCCTTCACTTGCTTTCTTGTCGGCCGCTCCCTGACTGAAGAGTGGCGGGGCAATTAAAGCCAAGATGGCCACAAGGACCAAAAGCATACTCATGTGTTTTCTCATCGAAAACCTCCTTATTCCACATCATCCTTTAACACTTCCGAGCAACGTGCCCTTCGTGAAGTATTTTTGAATAAATGGATATGCAATAATCATTGGAATTGCACTCATGAAAACACTCGCTGCTTTTATTGCTGCGATTGGAGCGTCTCCAAAAGCGTGCACTTCCACAAACTCATTCATCCCGCTCGCCATGAGTATGTTACGCAGTAGAATTGGCAGTGGCTGAAGTTTATTACTATTGAGGTAGAGCATTGCGTGGAAGAAGTCATTCCAGAACCCTACCCCATAAAAGAGACCGATTGTCATGATGATCGCCTTCGAGAGAGGGAGAATCACCATCAAGAGAATTCGAATTTCACTGGCTCCGTCGATTCGAGCTGACTCCTTCAACTCATTGGGAATCCCCTCAAAGAAGGAGCGCATGATCAAGGTGTTGTACGTACTGATCGCCCCAGGTAAGAAGACCGCCATGATCTTGTCGATCAAGCCGAGCTTTGTTACCAAGAGATAGGTCGGAATCAAGCCGACGTTAAAGACGTAGGGAACGATGATTAATATCGTCAGATATCGCCGACCCGGTAAACTCTGAATGGAGAGAACATAGGCGAGCGGAATCGTAAGAAATAAGCTGGTCGCTACCCCGCCGATGAGGATCTTAAAGGAGTTCTTAAACGCCGAAATGAAGCCGGCATTTCCCAGCAGAGCCTTATAGGCGGCAGTTGACCACTTCCAAGGAGCAAGGAACATCCCCTGCAAGTTGCTACCAATATAGGCGTTGGGCCGAAAGGAGAGGGTAATCGTCGACCAAAGCGGAATCGTAATGACGATCAACATAAAGAGTAAAAACAAGTTGACCAAGAGATCAAAGAGCTTATCACTCTTGGTGGCGACGATAATTGCTGATGTTTGTCTCTTTTTTACCATCGAGGCCACCTCCTAGTAGAGTGATGATCCACCAAAGCGCTTAACAAGGCGGTTGGTGGAAAGAATCAAGATCATTCCAATTACGCCCTTAAACAAGCCAACTGCGGTGGCCAGGCCGAATTGAAACTCCAATAATCCTTGACGGTACACCCACGTGTCGATGATATCCGCCACTGAGAGAACCGGCGTGGAATAGAGCATAAAGATTTGGTTAAATCCCGCATCTAAAATAGTCCCTAAGCGAAGAAGAACGACAATAACGATAACGGGTCGAATCGACGGAAGGGTGATGTAGCGCACCCGTTGCCACGAGGAGGCACCTTCAACCATCGCTGCTTCGAAGAGGGCGGGATCGATGCCCATTAAGGCGGCGATGAAGATAATCGCACTCCAGCCCATCTCCTTCCACGCATCGCTTAAGATGACGATCCACGGAAAGATCTCAACGTTCGTTAAAAAGGTTCGAGGTCGACCACCAAGACCTTTGATGATATCGTTCACGATTCCATCTCCCGGGGCGAGTAAGGCAAGGAGTATTCCATACATAATAACCCAAGAAAGAAAGTGGGGCAGATATGCAAGAGTCTGCACCGCTCGTGAAAGAAGGGGGCGCTTTGATTCATAGATGGTAATTGCAAGCAAAATTGCCAAGGGTAAGCTGAAGATCAGCTTCCCAAAACTATACATTAAGGTATTGCGAATCAGTTCGCCAAAGTAATAGGAGTGAATGAACGTCCTAAAGTGTTCGAAGCCGACCCAACGGCTGCCCAATACCCCATCCAGCGCCATATAGTCTTTGAACGCAATCTGACCATTGAAGATCGGGACATACTTAAAGGTAATGTAATACACCAACGGAATGATAAGTAACAGGTACACTGAAGCATGTCGGCGGATCTCGCGTTTCAATTCACTTGGCTTTGCTCGTCTATCCATCTGCTTTCCCCTCGAGCTTAGAATACGCCACCCTCAGCAGACAATGCAGAGAGTCTCTTGTACTTTTCCGACTTTTTACAAGGGATTGGAACGAACCATCGTGGGGCTTTTACCGGTAACTTTCCGAAAGACTCGAGTAAAATATGCTTGATCTTGGAATCCGCATCTATTAGCAATCTCAGCTATCGTTAATGTTGAGTGTTTTAATAATTTTACCGCCAAATAGATCCGATGGTTGTTTACATACTCCCAGGGCGAGAGGCCGATCTCCTTGCGGAAGATTCGAGTCAGGTAATCCTCACTGACGTGCACCGCTTCGGCAAGTTGCCATCGAGTCACCCCCTCGGTGGCATGCTCGCCCAAGTAGGCAATCGCTTTCTTTACGAGGATTCCCGTTAACGGCGGAAGCACGTCCCCCAGGGAGCGAAGAGCAGAGAGTCGAGCGATGAAGTGCGAGTTCATCGTAATCGAAGTGTGGGCGATTACCACATTTGGAATGAGGCCGAGCGATTCAACCTCCTCCAGTGTCCACTCATCACGGAGGAGCACAAATGGAGCGCTCGTCCTCTGTCGAAGCTCGGTAAGCAGCGAAGCATCATTACAGTCACAGATCAAAAGACCCAAAGAGGAGTCCGGTAAAAACTCAGCGACCTCGGTGATGATCGCCTCGTGAAGGACCTCAAGATGGGGTCTCACTGCCTCAGTTATCACCAAAGAGCCCACCTTTGGCCGAGAAACAGCTAAACTTACCGCCAGTGTTTCATGACCGAGGGGGGTGTTGTAACAGAGAAAGGGAGATCGGCTGAGATCTGGATGGGCGATGATCTGAAAGAGCAGTCGCCGTAACGCACTTTCATCCCGCGAACCATCCCAAACGATCTGCACCTCGCCGAGTGCTTCAAGCTCATAGCTCTTTACTTGAGTTGCTTGAATTACCGTAGAAGCTGAAGCAAAGGAGGGAAGGACCTCTTCCCGGTCCCCCTGGAAATAGATCCGCTTTCCCCCACCTCCCCTCTTTGCTCGACCGAGGACGCTCGGATAGGGTAGAAGAATTCGAACGATCTCCTCCTCAAAACGAACTCGATATCCATGCATCACGATGATCCTCAGGGCCACATCCCGCTCGGCTCCCTCCTCTCTCGGAGTGTGAAGACAAAGTTCCAACCCCTCTTCAGTCAACTGAGCTTCAATGAGTACATCCTCGGAGCCACAAAAGATCTCAAGAGCCTGACCGATGCGGACTTGGTCCCCGATGAAGATCGGAAGGAGGGATGGACCTTGGTAGGTAACTGAGGAGAGACTGCGAATCAGAGCAAGCGGATCGAAGGTTCGCTGCTCTAAGGCAAACTCGGGGGTATAGGAGAGACTGAGGTCGATCGTATTAAAGAGGTGGCGAACGAGTTTAGAGATCCGTTCTTGTTGGGTTGCTTCAAGAATTCGTTCCAAGGGAGCGCGCAGCGCCTCGCTGATGTTTGCAAAGAACTCAGCGTGGCTGCGCTCCGTCTTTTCCGCCAAATCTCGAGCTTTGTTGGCGCTCTCAACTAACAAAGCTCCTTTAATTGCACTGCTGAGACTGGTTCGAATATCCTCAAGCACCGCTGAATCAAACTGCGTCGACTGGACGAGGAGATACCCGACGCTTTGGTTATCGACAAAGAGCGGCAAGATAACAAACACCCCGGGCCCTAATGATCGAGCTCGATCGGGGGGAAGGAGGAGGCGGGTGGAGAAGTGCTCAGCCTCTAAGAACGCTTCTGTCGGAGTATAGCCGCAGCTTAAGCTTGCCACTCCCTCCTCTTCATGCAACACCAAGAACGCGCTGGTGATTCCTAAAGCCGGTAAGTGCTCACCCATGATCGAGCCGAGGGCACTGATCTGTCGAACCGTCAACAGATCACTTTTTAGGTTGTTCAGCCGCTCTTGTTGAAGATCGCGGGCGTAGGCGTGCTCGTGGGTAACCAAGTTCTGGATCGCCAAGAGCTCGCCCATGATCTGCTCTCCATCAAGGCGCTCTTGGCCAAAGATCACCTGATACCAATGGAGCAACTCGGCAAGGAGGATCGGGTCGCCCTCGCGGTCAAAGTACGAGTGGGCGAACTGGGCCATTTGAACCTCATCGCCCTCAAAGAGCGAGTCAAGAAAGACCTCCTCTTCGCTCGTAACTTCAAGCTGCTCAACAGCCCACTCTTTAAACCGCTTTGTATCCACTAAAACCGACCGAGCATGTTGCTCATCTCCTAAGGCGTAATTGCACGTACAGGAACGACGAATCACGAGGGGACAGGGCAGCGTCACATCATAGGAGAGCGGATTGTCGCCGCTGAGGTTTCTTTCAAGTTGGGAGTAGCTGATTCGAGCAAGATTGGATACCGGCATTCGAGCAGTAGTACATCCTACTTTCAGAAGCCGACTCTCACGACTGTCGTTAAAGCCGGTGATGAGGTAATCCTGCCCGGCTACATACCCAAGGTTCTCAAGGTATTTACCGGCACTGAACATCATCAAATCACTGGAGCACACAAGGGTGTCAAAATCTTTGCCGGGAGTGAGGTTGCGTTCATCAAGCAGTTGCTTGATCGCTCGCTCCCCCTCGGTCCACCCGAGGGGGTCACTGATAAGCTGAGGGTCAACCTCAATGCGGTAGTGCTTCAAGGTATCAACGTACGCACTATATCGACTTTGAGCAGAGTCGTGATGTTCGGGACCGCGAAGAAAGGCGATCTTTTTCACATCGTGAGTTTCCACGAGGTGATGGATTACTGCCTGCATCCCCGCATACGCATCGAAGGTAACACATGGCCACACATCCACCTTCACTCCGATTGAAACGGTGGGCAGGTCCTCCTTAAAGAGATACTTCTCCACCTCTTGGATTGAGACTGCCCCACTGAGCGCACTGGCCCACACCAGCATCCCTTCAACGTTATCGGGGTTTACCAATGTGTAGATCTCATTTCGGAGGAACTCTTGGTTCTCTTGATAGGCAATTCGGCCGCCGGGAAACACAAAGAGTTGGTCGCCCGAGCTTTGGGCGAGTCGAGCAACCTCTTGCCACAGTGTTACGGAGGAGCCGGTATGAATTGAGGCGAGGACAAGGGCAATTTTTTTCATCTGATCTGACTATAGCATATCTTTTTGTTTCTTTTTCGTATCTTGACAGAAAATGATAGGGCTTGTATCGTTTGAAACGATGTTTCATTTTCAAACTATAGAGGCGCGGCTCCTCTCATTAAATACCAAATTAGAGCGAATGATGCCCCTCATCACGATCGGGGGAGTACTCTTCGGGCTCACCCTCTATCACGTGTTTGCCCCTCTCAAACCGATCGTTAACTCCCTCTTTGCATTCATCACCTTCTCCAGTGCCTTGGCGATCAGCCCAAAGCGTTTTCTCGGTGCCCTTACCAAGGTAAAGCCAATTGCCCTCTTCTTGCTTTGGGCAAGCATCCTTATGCCGATCCTCTCTTTTACCCTAGCTACTCTGCTCTTCTCCGATGGGAACCTCATCACCGGGTTTGTGCTCTTAACAGCGATCCCTACTGCAATGGCGGGCTACATTTGGTCGGGGATCTACCGCGGTGATGAACCGCTGTCTTTGGTCCTGATCCTGATCTCTACGTTACTCGGACCGATTCTCACCCCGTTTACCGTAAAACTCTTTGCCCAAACAAGCGTTGTGATCGACACCACTGCAATGATCGTCAGTTTACTGTTGATGATCGTACTTCCCTCGCTTGCGGGAATCCTCATCAACCACAGTGTGGGCGATGCAAAAACAAAGCTTGTTACCCCCTCGTTAAAACCCTTTTCAAAGATCGCCCTCTTTGGGATCGTGGTGATCAACACCGCTCAAATCGCTCCCACGTTAATCGAACAAGCTACTCTTTCTTATATTCCGATCGCCCTTCTTTCCGGCGCTCTCGCCTTCTTGGGGTATCCGGCATCCAACGCCTTGGGCCGCATAGCCCGCCTTCCCCTCGCTGAGCGCAAGAGCCTGACGTTTGCCTCTTCGATGCGCAACATCAGCGCATCCTTGGTACTCGCGATCAACTACTTTCCAGCAATGACGGCTCTTCCGGTAATCTTTGGAATCGTCAGTCAACAAGCAATTTGCGCAATTATGGCATCAGTGCTCTACGGACCAAACCACAAGGAGAATATACAGTGAACAGGGTTGAGAAAATCCTTCAATATGGTGAAGGAAACTTCCTTCGAGCGTTTGTCGACTGGATGGTCGACATTCTTAATGAACAGACAGATTTCAATGGCTCGGTTGCAATCGTTCAGCCGATTAGTCGCGGCCTGACCGATCTGATCACCGCCCAAGACGGGGTGTTCACCACCGTTCTTCGGGGTGTTCAAAACGGGAAAGCTGTTGAAACGTACCGCAACGTTACCAGCGTCAGTCGCTGCTTGAACCCCTATGAAGAGGAGCAGTTTACCGCCTATCGGGAACTTGGTCGCTCAAGCGATCTTCGCTTCGTGGTTTCCAATACCACCGAAGCGGGAATCGCCTACCACCAAGAGGAGTATACTCCAAAGTCGATGCAAGCCTCTTTTCCAGCAAACGTTGCCGCGTTGTTGTACGACCGCTACACCCACACCGAAGGCGATCGCTCCAAAGGCTTGGTGTTCATCCCCTGTGAGTTGATCGATAAAAACGGCGAACTCTTAAAAGAGTACGTACTGAAGCACGCCAAGGCGTGGAACGTAGAAGCAGGCTTCTTTGACTGGATCGAGGAGGCGTGCGACTTTACCAACAGCCTCGTTGATCGAATCGTCCCCGGATACCCTCGTGATGAGGAGCAAGCGATCTGGGAAAAGATCGGCTGGGAGGATAAGCTGATTGTTTCCGGCGAGATCTTCCACCTTTGGGTCATCGAGTCAAAGAAAGGCGGATACGAAAAAGAGTTGCCGTTTTACCAAGCGGGTTTGAATGTAATTTGGACGGATGATATGTCCTTCTACCGCACCCGAAAGGTCCGAATCCTCAACGGAGCTCATACGATGAGTGTCCACAGCGCCTATCAAGCGGGCTTAGATACGGTTCAAGAGTGCATCGCCGACACCAATCTTCTCCTCCCTTTTATGAATCAAGGGATCTTTGATGAGATCATCCCGGTGATGGAAGGAGACTCAGAAGATTTAATCGCCTATGCCAAAGACGTGCTTGAGCGCTTTGAAAACCCCTTCAACCCCCACCAGCTTCTTTCGATCACGCTAAACTCCATTTCGAAGTTTAAAACCAGAAACCTTCCCTCCCTCCTCGCCTTTGTCGAGAAGCGCCAGGCCTTACCGAAGATCTTAACGTTCAGTCTCGCCTCCTTGATCGCCTTCTATGAAGCAACCGAATATGAGGGCTCGGCGTTAAAAGGAAAGAGAAACGGTGAGACCTACTTGATCCAAGATGACGCTTCAGTTCTCGCCTTCTTTAAGGAGGCGTATAGCCATGAAGGATCCGTCGAAGAAAGAGCTCACCTGCTAAGCAGAAAAACCCTTGCCAATACGGACTTTTGGGATCAAGACCTCACCAAGGTTGCGGGATTGGCCGAGCTGGTTGAAACCTACCTGACTCGCATTTGGAGTGACGGAATGAAGAGTGCATTAGAGGTTCTCGTATGAAAGATGGTGTTCAAGCAATCCAAGTACGAGCAGAAGATACGGTGGCGGTAGCGATTCACCTCCTTCATAAAGGTGAACAGCCTACCGCCGGCGAGTATACAACAACGCTGCTGGAGGATATTCAAGGCGGACATAAGTACGCGCTTGTTCCTATTAAACAGGGCGATCCGATCATCAAATACGGCGCCCCGATGGGGTATGCCACCCAAGCGATTAAGGTCGGCGAGCACGTTCATACCCACAACACCGCAACCCTACTCAGTGAACACGATACCTACCACTACGACCAAGTCCTTCGAGATGAGTTCCAAACAGAAGCAGATCAGCGGGCCAAAGAGTGGGAGGGCAAAGTTCCTACGATCGAGGCGTTTGAGCGCGAAGGAGGGAAGATCGGAATCCGTAACGAGATTTGGATCGTCCCCACCGTCGGTTGTGTGAACATGACCGCCAACCAAATCGTCAAGTGGGCAGATCAACACCTGAGCAAAAACGAGCATTACGATGGAACGTACGTGTGGACGCACCCCTTTGGGTGCTCGCAACTTGGCGATGACCATGAAGCAACACGAACGATCCTCTCCTCTTTAGTTCACCATCCAAACGCCGGTGGCGTGCTGGTGCTTTCACTTGGCTGTGAAAACAACACCCCCGAATCATTTCGGAAGCTCGTCGGTGATGTGGATCCCAAGCGGGTGAAGTTCCTCACCACACAAGAGGTGGATAATGAATTGGAGAGCTCATACACCCTGATTCAAGAGCTGTATGATGAGCTGCAAAACGATGAGCGCACCACCGTCGGAATGGACCGCCTCGTCGTCGGCTTTAAATGCGGCGGCTCGGACGGCTACTCCGGGATCACCGCCAACCCCTTGGTTGGTTACTTCTGTGACGAACTGACGGCGATGGGTGGTAGCGGAATCCTCACCGAGGTTCCGGAGATGTTCGGTGCGGAGCAGCTTCTCATGAACCGTGCGAAAGATGAAGCGGTGTATGAAAAGACCGTAGAACTGATCAACGACTTCAAACACTACTTTGTGAAACACGATCAAGTTGTCTATGAGAACCCCTCACCGGGAAACAAGGAGGGGGGAATCACCACCTTGGAGGATAAGAGCCTTGGGTGTGTCCAAAAGGGTGGAAAAGCGATGATCACCGATGTGATCCCCTACGGCGGTCAGGTAAAAGAGCGCGGCCTCACCCTCCTCAGCGGTCCGGGAAACGACATCGTTTCCACCACCGCCCTCAGTGCTGCCGGGGCGCACATCATCCTCTTTACCACCGGTCGGGGCACGCCGCTTGGTGCTCCAGTTCCCACGCTCAAGCTCGCTTCCAACACCAACTTGGCAAAAAAGAAGCCGCATTGGATCGATTTTGATGCGGAACGACTGTTGAGGGAAGAACAAGCTGTTGTAGTTGAGGATTTTATTGATATGATTAAAGAGATCGCCAGCGGTAAGCGTCTGACGAATAATGAAGTGCACGGATACCGTGAGATTTCAATCTTTAAAGATGGGGTTATCCTCTAACCTCAGAAAAGGAGTTACGACAATGAAACAGTTCATGGGCGATGATTTTTTACTGATGAACAAACATTCTGAACGTCTTTACCATGAGTTTGCAAAAGACCAACAGATTTATGATTACCACTGCCACTTGATCCCAAGCGAGTTGGCCCACGATAAACGCTTCACCACGATCACCGATGCCTGGCTCGGTGGTGACCACTACAAGTGGCGAATGATGCGAGCCAATGGAGTTTCCGAGGACCTGGTAACCGGCAAAGATGCCGATCCCTTTGAGAAGTTCCTTGCCTGGGCCAAGACGATTGAAAAGCTGATGGGCAATCCCCTCTATCACTGGACCCACTTGGAATTGAAGCGCTACTTCGGAATCGATGAGGTCTTAAGCGCCAAGAGCGCCAAGGCGATCTTTGAGGAGACAAACCACCAACTTGCGAATAACCCCAACCTTTCGGTTACCGGAATTCTCAAGCAGTTTAAGGTATACGCCCTCGGCACAACGGATGATCCGGCAGATGATCTTATCTATCACAAGGAGATCGCAAACAAGAAGGATTTCCCAACCGCTGTTCTGCCCTCCTACCGCCCCGACAAAGCCTTAGCGATCGATAACCCGACGTTCTTAGAGTACTTGGGTAGCTTGGCAACATCGGCAAGCATGACGATCACCAGCTTGGATGACCTCGTAACCGCCCTGATCAAGCGCCTCGACTTCTTTGTTGAGATGGGATGTAAAGCCAGCGACCACGCCCTGATTACCGCTCCAGCCCTCTTCTGGAGTGAGGAGAAGGTAGCAAAGGTCTTCACCAAACGATTAAGCGGAGAAGCCCTTTCACATGACGAGGTCGAGGCATATAAGACGTATGTGTTGACCCACTTGGCAAAAGCGTACAAGCAGCGGGATGTTGCGATGCAGTTGCACTTTGCTGCGATTCGCAACAACAACAGCATGATGTTCGATAAGCTTGGACCGGATACCGGTTATGATGCCTCCCACGATAAGGAGTTGGCCGAAGGTCTTTCAGCCTTCCTCAACAACCTCTCAAAGAGCGGCGAAGTACCCAAGACGATCCTTTACACCCTCAACCCCAAGGACTACTACAGCCTTGCAACCTTGATGGGCTGTTACCAAGACGGTCAACCGGGAAAGATGCAGCTTGGTTCAGCGTGGTGGTTTGCCGATCATAAGGATGGGATGGAGGAGCAGATGAAGATCCTCGGTAACGTTGGTCTTCTTTCACGGTTCGTTGGAATGCTTACCGACAGCCGGTCCTTCCTCTCCTACAGTCGGCACGAATACTTTAGAAGGATTCTAGCCAACATCTTTGGAACCTGGATGGAAGAGGGCGAAATTCCTCATGATATCGATATGATCGGAGCAATCGTCAGCGATATCTCTTTCAACAACGCCAAAGTCTATTTTGAGGGATGAAGATGAGTGAACAACCAGGAACCAGCGGAGTTATTCGAACGATTACGATCATGGAGACGCTCTCGCGTTACCAAGCGATTAACTTAGAGAGTCTCTCTAAAGAGACAAACCTCCCGAAAGCAACGCTCTTGCGCTTTCTTTCGACACTGGTCACCCTTGGCTACGTCTATCGCGACCCGCACGACCTCTACAGCTTAACGCTGAAGATGTTCAGTGTGGGTTCACGAGGCTTGGAGCACTTGGATTTAATCAACCTTGCCAGCCCGATCGCCCAAAACCTCTGTGAGGAGCTGGGCGAAACGGTTCACATGGGAGTCCTTGAAGAGGACAGTGCCGTGTATGTATTAAAGAAGGAGTCCTCTTACACGATTCGGATGTACAGCCGAGTGGGAAAGACGATTCCTCTTTACTGCACAGCAATCGGGAAGATCCTTCTTGCCGATATGGATGATGAAGAGATCTCCTCCTACCTTGATCGGACTAAACTCAAGGCGTTTACCCCCAATACCTTCACCACCAAGGAAGGCCTTCTTTCTGAACTTAACGAAGTTCGCAAAGAGGACCGAGCGATGGACAACGAAGAGCACGAGATGGGTACGCTGTGTATCGGCTCTCCGATCCGCGATCATAGCGGAAAGGTAATCGCAGCGATGAGTGTCTCTTGGCCCCTCTTCCGCTTTGAACCGGAACAAGCCGAACGGATGAGCCAAGCGATCCACGAAGCAACCGATCGCATCTCCCGCCTTATGGGGTATACGAGTAGGTAATAAAGAGTTTCTTTAATTGCTTGAGAGATATTGACTCAAGTGCTTCAAAGAGGGTTTCCCACATCCCTTCCTCTCGACTGCGTAAGCCCAGAACGGAACGTTCTTTCGTTATCCATTTAGCAACCCCATCGATTGGAGCGTTCTCCATTGGCTCCAAAACCACACAGGCAACTCCACTGGAAGCGAGAAGCGATTGAATATCTCGATAACTATCTTGAAAGTTCTTTTCTTTCAAATCCTGTAAGCGATTGATTGATACATTCAAAGCTTTTGTATCGTATCGTTCCGTTTCTATAGTTGCCGCCTCATTGAGAACAGTTTGAATCCAAGCATTCATATGAAAAAGTGATTTCCCTTCTTGAATGAATAATCCAGGATTAAACAAAGCTTCAAACGAGGCAATTTTAAAATATTGGAGAAGGGCAAGGAGCTGCTCTTCTTCCTAAATCCATGGCAAGTAAACCCTTCTATCCCCTATGAGAGTGTGAAGTCTCCACGCCTCTAAACGTGAGATTTCCTCCAACGAGATCCCAGAATGGAGCAACGCTACTGCTGCCATCAAACGTTTTGCTACTATAGTC
>CAYUHP010000017.1:0-5044 GCA_964444595.1 uncultured Sphaerochaeta sp.
TACTCGTTCTTCCAAACACTCTCCTCTATCGTGATCTGGTCAAACGTGTAGATTGCTCCTCCTGCTTCTTTTGGCGAGCAGGCATAGAGGCCGACCTCAAAGTGGTCTTTGTGCTCGTGCATGTGGCAGATGCGCATCTGGGTCCAGGTGGTACCGTCGTAGGAGTACTGAATAAAGAGGTCACTGCCTTTGGAAGATACTCGGTAGAAGATTGATTTGATTGAGGCGGGAATATCAACGGTTGCCCAGTCGCTGTAGCCAAGGTTGGTGCACACCGAACCGAGACGACTGATCTCATCATTCTCCGCTTCGATACTGATCTTGATCCAGTTCTCCTCATCGATCCGAACATAGAGTCCGCCTTGGTCATACTGACTCTTGGCTTCAAAGGTACAGCGGGCGGTAAAGGTAAACTCATCTTCGATTCGGGTTAGAAGGGCGTGGGCGTTATCGGCTCTAAAGCCATAGTGGGTTCGTTGCCAGTAGTCGGTGTCGCCCTTGGTTGTTAAAGTTAAAGTTCCATTTTCAAAGGTGTGGGTTGGCTCATTGAGCCACTGAAATGGGTAATTATTGATAATCATTGTATTCTCCTTTCATTGGTAAGTGTATCAAACTCTTTGTGCTATGCGCTATACTCAACCAATGGATACCTACTTTACCTATGGACCGACCGAACTCAGCCACCTCGCCCAGAATGATCCGCGCCTTGGTTGGGCGATCGAAAAGATTGGCCTAATCAAGCGAGCTACCGAGCCTGACTTCTTCACCTCGATTACCCGGGCGATCGTCGGCCAACAGATCTCCACCAAAGCCCAAGCCTCAATCTTCGAGCGCCTAAACACGATGGTTGGCACCCTTACTCCCCAACATGTAGTTGGCCTTACCATCGAAGAGCTCCAAAGTGTCGGAATGACCTTTCGCAAAGCGGAGTATATCCAAGGCATCGCACAGAAGATGGCCAGTGGTGAACTGGACCCCGCCTCCTTTGATGCAATGAGTGATGAGGAGGTGATCAAGGAACTCATCACCCTCAAAGGTGTCGGAGTCTGGACCGCCGAGATGCTCTTAATCTTCTGCCTTCAGCGACCGGATATCGTCAGCTATGGCGATCTGGCGATCCTTCGAGGGATGAAGATACTCTATGGTTTGGAGGATATCTCCAAGCAAGTGTTTGAAACGATCCGCACTCCCTACTCCCCCTACGGCTCGATCGCATCGCTGTACCTTTGGGCGATCGCGGGAGGAAAATTACCTCTACTGGACTGAAAAGATAAACTTCGGTAAGCTGAACTCCATATTCAATAGATGCATAACTATGCAAACAGAGGGGTTTTCAACGATGGGTGAGCAGCTTTTGACGAAAGAGGAGATCATAGCCCAAGAACTCTTGGACGAGAAGGAAGCGGACAGTAAACTCCGAACCTATCCGGGTCTCCTTGGCCACGCAGTAACGGTGCTGTTTATCATCTGGGCACTCTTTCAGGTTTATGCCAACACGATCGGGATGATCGATGCGATGCGTTTACGGACGTGGCACCTTCTCTTCTTGTTGCTCTTTACCTTCCTGTTGTTTCCCACCTACAAAAAAGAGTCGCTGAACCGGAGTGCTCCTCCCATCTGGGATTGGCTCTTCTTAGGCGTGGGATTCTTTACCCTCGGCTATCTTCTCATGTACTACACCACGATTGCAAAGCGCGGTGGCTACTTAAACAAGAACGACCTGATTATCGCTTTTCTCCTTTTAGTCGTCATCTTCGAAGCAGCCCGAAGGGCGTGTCGTTCGCTGATGTTCCTTGGACTCATCTTTCTTCTCTATAACTTCCTCGGTCGCTTCATCCCCGGAGATTTGGGCCACGTTGGCTTTAGTTTGAAGCGCGTGCTCAGTCACATGGTCTGGGGTAGCCAAGGGATCTTTGGAGTGGGAATCGGTGTCAGTGCCACCTACATCTTCCTCTTCGTGCTCTTCGGAGCATATTTGAAGTACTCCGGCTTCAGCCAGTTCATTAACGATATCTCCCTTACCCTCGTCGGAAGGTCCGCCGGTGGTCCGGCCAAAGTCGCCATCATCGCCAGTGCCCTGATGGGAATGATCAACGGAAGTGCGATCGCCAACGTGGCAACCACCGGAACGATTACGATTCCGATGATGAAGAAAACCGGCTACAAGAAAGAGTTTGCTGCCGCTGTTGAAGCGGTCGCTTCCACCGGGGGCCAGTTCACGCCCCCGATCATGGGTGCCGTTGGTTTCGTCATGGCGGAGTTCATGGGCGTCTCCTACACGAAGGTCCTCGTCGCAGCGATCATTCCCGCGTTCCTCTACTACCTTACCCTCATCTTCGCCGTTCACTTTGAAGCAAAGCGATTGGGCCTCTCGGGCCTGAGCAAAGAGAATATCCCCAATGCACTGTTGGTTCTTAAGAAACAAGGTCACCTCCTCATCCCCCTCATCGTCCTTCTCATCCTCCTCGGTGTTGGATACACTCCCCTCTTTGCCGCGGTCGTGGCGATCTTTGCCACCGTCGGTGCTTCCTGGTTAAGAAAAGAAACGCGGATGGATTGGAAGACGATCGTTCAAGCCACCGTCGAAGGAGCTCGCTCTTCGATTACCGTTGGAATGAGCTGTGCGATCATCGGCATTATCATCGGTACGGTGAGCCTCACCGGCCTGGGCTTAAGCTTCGGCTTTGTCATCCTCAAGGTAGTCGGTGAAGGCCAACTCTTCTTCGGCGGCTTGATGGTGATGCTGATGAGTACCGTTCTTGGAATGGGCGTACCCGGCGTTGCCGCGTACGTAATCGTTTCGGCAGTCAGCGTTCCGGTGCTCATTCAAACCGGGGCGATTCCGATGGCCGCCCACATGTTCTGTTTGATCTATGCGTGCCTGAGTAACATCACCCCACCGGTGGCGATGAGCAGCTACGTAGCCAGCGGTATCGCTGATTCTGATCAGACAAAGACAAGTCTTATTGCAGTGAAGCTCGGTCTTACCGGCTTCATCCTTCCCTTCTTCTTCCTCAACAACCCCGTCCTTCTGATCGGTTCGACTCCCGATGTCCCCGTTCTCTTAACGATTCGGGCGATCATTACTTCTTCGATCGGGGTTGTTGCCCTCTCGGCGGGTCTTCAGGGGTATTTGTTGAAGAACACCAAGATGGTTGAACGGATCTTATTGGTTATCAGTGGAATGTTGTTCATTGCAACCAGCTTAAGTACCGACATCATCGCCACAGTTATTTTAATCTCTCTTTTGCTTTTGCAATACTACCAAACACATCAGATGAAGGAGCATATCGTATGAAAAAACTTATCACGATTCTTTTAGTGGTTGCCCTGATCGTCCCCGTCTTTGCCGCCGGTGGCGGTGAGAAGGCCCCGGCGAAGACGGTGATCAACTTCCCGACCGCAGCAACTACCGGTGCCGTGTACCCCTTGGGTGCGGCAATCGCAAACATGTGGAACACCAAAGTTCCCACCGTTCGAGCTTCTGCTCAGGCTTCGGCCGGCGGAATCGAGAACCTCAACTTGATCGCCGATGGCGAAGCCCAGATGGGTGTTGCCGTTACCTCGATCATGTATGAGTCCTTCACGGGAACCGGCAGCTTTGAAGGCCGAGCAAACCCAAACCTTCGGGTGATGATCGGGCTCTACTACAACCCCAACCAAGTGGTTGTTGCCAAGAACTCGGGGATCAACTCCCTCAAGGATCTTGTCGGAAAGTCCTTTGCCAGCGGTGCTCCCGGCTCCACGACTGAAGTAGAGACGGCGATCCACCTCAAAGAACTCGGAGTCAACTACCCCGATGCTCTTAAGGTTCAGTACATCGGCTTCACCGAAGCGATTGATCTGATGCGCAACAAGCAGATCGACGGCGCTTGGGTCATGGCAGGTATTCCCAATGCCGCGGTTACGGAGATGCTCTCCACCGCCGGCGGAAAGCTCCTTCCCTTTGAACCCGCATTGATCGATTCCTTGAACGCCCGTCTTCCCTGGTATGGCCCGTACACGATTCCGGCCAACACCTACCCCGGTCAAGATGAGGATGTCTTAACCAGTGCGATTAAGATCACAATTTGTACCGACGCTCGCGTCAGTGACGATGTAATCTACGAACTGACCAAAGCATTCTGGGAAAACATCGATGACTTAAAAGCCACCCAAGCTCCCTTGAAGTACACCACCCTCGAGGAAACCGTGCTTGATTTGGCCGGCCTCCCCATCCACGATGGAGCCGCCCGCTACTACAAAGAACGGGGCTTACTCTAAAACCTTCTATCCCGGAACTTCGGTTCCGGGATAGCTCTTTTCTCCCCAACTCATACCTTCAATAATGTTTGCTCATTCGATAATCGTGATGGTATCCTACAGGCACCTACAAGATTCAACTTCTTAGTTACCAAGTCTTAAAGCCCAATACAAGACAGGAGGAATCTATGTCATTCATAAAGGATTATCCAGGCGGGAACAACATGTATGAATGGGATGGTCGTCATATCAAATCATATGAGAATGGAAGCAAGTCGCTGGAGATTTACGGTCCTGTCCCTCTCGCATTTACAATCGCTGTATCAACGGGAATGATCTAAAGGCGTCACGTTTTACTACAAGTAAACGCTTAGAATGTACGGTTCAAATCCGGTCACGAATCTTCACACCACCGAATAGCACCTTACGTTCTTTACACAATACTCAACTCTTTAATGATCGCTCCGGCATCCCATGCTGTCGCCCTCCCCAATGGCTTTTCATTGGACCGTCCGCTACCTTTGTATTTTGGTAAAGCATTGCCCATATCTACCCCTTACGATCACAAGTGAAAAAACCTCTTGAGCTACTTTTATGTTCACCCCTTCTTCTGGGCACACGTAGCCCAGAAGGTCGGGATCCCCAGCTCATGGAGCCTACCGGCTCCGTTGGTGTCCTCGTAGAGGTCAAGGAGGGTAAACCCCGATTTGAGTTGACCGGCGATCTGCTCTTCGGCGGTGTGGGAGAATTGGATTCCACTATCTTCCGCTTCAAGGATTGGAATGAGGGAGGGGTCTTTCAG
>CAYUHP010000017.1:5144-24710 GCA_964444595.1 uncultured Sphaerochaeta sp.
CCCTCGCGTTCGGCAACCATCCGATCACTTTGAAGTTGTTGCTCCGAGTAATCGAGCAGGGTACAAACCGCCCCCAGTGCGGCAAAGATCGGCATCTGCTGCCCGCCGCCGGAAGCAAGACCGAGGATTCGTTTACCTTCTAGCGGGGGAAACCACGCTTGGGGAACCGGCTTTGTCGGAGTTAAAAGCATCGACCACTCGCCCTCTTGGGCTCTTTTGTAGGTTGCTGAATCAATCGGCTGGCCCCACTGCCACCCTGCTTGAGCCCATCGATCGATTGTCTTGGCATTTATGTCCGCATAGGAAGCATCCATTGCTGTTCCCTCCGTTAATCTCGTAATCCTACCATACATTTTCCTATTCTGTGATCCACTCTTTTTATCCCCCTCTTGACGGATGGGTCCTCATCACTGATGCTCAAGGTATGAAACAAGCATTTGATGATTTGAATCTATCTTTGGAACTAAGGCGGGCAGTAGAGCGCCTATCCAACAGGATTGGCAGTGACCCTCAACACCGAATGTTGGTTGATGAACTTGCCTCTTCGATTACAAGCCGGGACCAGAACCGAGTGGGCTTGTTACTCAACCAAGGCCTTAACGAGTTTGGTTCGCTCTATCCCCTTGTGGCAATTGCCCAGACGTGGGAAACGATAGGATCACTCTTTGAAACACTTGGCCTTGATGAAGAGACGCGCCTCAGTACCTTAGGAGACATCAACCTTTGGATCGACCATCACCGAGAAGCAAGCAATGGCGAGTATGGTCTTTCTCGAGTATTTTGGGTAAATCGCCTGATCACCGCTCGGATTATTCAATTCGGCCGTCTTCAGTTTGAAGAACGCCTCTTTCCCTACCCCGTTGTTCTCTATCAAGACCCGAGATCTGACTTTGTTGCCATCCCGCAAAGCGGCTTGGCCCTCGACAGTAGTGGCTACCTAACTCGGGATGAAAAAAAGTTTATCCGATTGACCAATGAGCATGAATACGTTCATTTGGAGAAGGGTTCAATCGCTTCGCTGAAGCGTGATCTCCCAACGCTGACGAAGCTTGCAGATTCCACAACCTCAGTCCTCTTTGTTCATATACCCGCCTCCGGCAGCCTTGAGCCCTCCTTGGTCGACCAATCCTTAGAGCAAGCCCAAATGTTTTTCGGGGGCGGAAGGCTGTATGTCTGCACCTCCTGGCTTCTCGATCCCGCCCTCAGTAAGGTGGTGGAAGCAGAGAGCAACATCTGGTTGTTCAACCAACGCTTTAAGAAATTGCCCGTATTCTTTGATAGTGCTCAGATCTTTGAACGGGTCTTTGATGGTGTTGATGAAGAGTCGGTACCTTTGTTTGATGCAACGACCAGTTTACAAAGAAACGCCCAACGAGCTCTTAACGAGGGAGTGGTCTTTCGGACGATGGGTGGATTCTTCCTCCGCTGAGCTTGCATAAAAGAGGATGAGTTGATACTACAGAGGCATGGAAACTCCCCTAATCGGTCTCGTTGACTCTCACTTTCACCTCCTCGCAGTTCAAGAGAAAGGTCTTGATGTGCCCGCGCTCCTTTCAACGATGAAAGAGCGAGACTACCGTGGAATCGAGATCGGTCTGAGTGGGAACGATTTGAAGCGGCGCATTGAACTGGTCGGCGAATACCCTCACCTGCACTTCGCCACCGGCCTCGGGCCGTGGGCAGCAAATTGGGAGGATTGGAAACTCAAGGAAGCTCTTTCAATCGTCCAAGCCGACCTGTCGCGCTATGACGTTCTTGCCGTGGGCGAGATTGGGTTGGACAACTATTGGGACTATGGGACAAAAGAACGCCAAGAGGCGATCTTCCTCACCCAAGCGGAGTTCGGCAAACCGATCATCATCCACAACCGCGAAGCAGACCAGCAGTTTATCACCTTACTGAAGAACCAGAGCTTTGATCAGGGGGGAATCTTTCATTGCTTCAGTGGCTCGGCTGAATTAGCCGACTTGGCGTTGGAAAAGGGATTCTACCTCTCCTTTGCCGGAAGTCTCACCTACAAAGGCAGTGAAGATCTTATCGCGATCATGAAGCGAATGCCGAAAGAGCGCCTCCTTCTGGAAACCGACAGCCCCTACCTCGCCCCGATTCCAAAACGGGGAAAGAAGAACAACCCCCTCTACATCGAACACCTCTATCGCTTTGTTGCAAACGAGTTAGCGCTTTCGACTAAAGAACTTATTGATCTGGTTTCTTCCAATTTCCAACACTTTGTGGATCGGGCTAAGGTTGACCGTCCTTAAGCGATTCGATACGATAATTATTGACTGATTAGATCAGATAAGGAGTGATTATATGACATCCTATAAGGACCTTGGATTAGTAAATACCAAGGAGATGTTCGCCAAGGCGATCAAAGGCGGATACGCCATCCCAGCGTATAACTTCAATAATATGGAACAGCTGCAAGCTATTATCCAAGCGTGCGTGGCAACAAAGAGTCCTGTTATTCTCCAAGTTTCCAAAGGCGCTCGTGACTACGCAAACATTAACTTGCTGCGCAACATGGCCCGCGGCGCGGGTGAGTATGCCCGTGAACTCGGTTTTGACATCCCCATTGTCCTGCACTTAGACCACGGTGACAGCTTTGAAACATGTAAAGAGTGTATCGACAACGGATTCTCCTCCGTCATGATCGACGGTTCGCACCTCCCCTATGAGGAAAACGTCGCTCTGACGAAGAAGGTCGTCGAGTACGCCCACGCCCACGATGTAACGGTTGAAGGCGAGCTCGGAGTTCTTGCCGGAATCGAAGATGAAGTTTCCCACGAGAAATCCACCTATACCAAGCCGGAAGAAGTTGTTGACTTCGTCTCCCGCACCGGTGTCGATTCTTTGGCGATCTCCATCGGAACGAGCCACGGAGCAAACAAGTTTGATCCCGCTCACTGTACCCTCAACGAAGAGGGCATTCTCATCCCACCCCCGCTTCGCTTCGATATCCTCAAAGAGATCGAAGAGCAGCTGCCCGGCTTCCCGATCGTCCTGCACGGTTCCTCCTCCGTTCCGCAAGAGTACGTCAAGAAGATCAACCAGTACGGCGGAAAACTGAAGGACTCGGTGGGAATCCCCGAAGAGCAGCTCCGTAAAGCAGCCAAGAGTGCGGTGTGTAAGATTAACATCGACAGCGACGGACGCCTTGCGATGACCGCGATCATTCGCGAAGTAATGAGCGAAAAGCCCGGCGAGTTTGACCCGCGCAAATACCTCGGACCTGCTCGCGATGAGCTGAAGAAGATGTATATGCACAAGAACACCGAAGTTCTTGGATCGGCAAACCAAGCATAAGGATACGCTGCTGGCCCCCTGGTGGTGGCCAGCATCTTTTTTGAGGTATTCCAGCTTTGACACACTGTAAGAGGCTATGGTATAGTAACTTCGGTCGCTCGCAGGGGCTGACTTATTTTACTGTAGAGTGATTTTAACGCCTAAATCACAAGGAGAACTTTTGGCTACAAGAGATTTGAGGGTCAACCGGCAGATTCGTGCCAGAGAAGTATTTGTCATCGATCATGATGGCAATCAAAAGGGCATCATGAGTAATTTTGATGCAATCGCGCTCGCCGAACAAGCAGGGCTCGATTTAGTTGAGGTCTCCCCCAACGCTAACCCTCCGGTATGCAAAATTCTCGATTATGGCAAGTATCGCTACGAACAGGAAAAACGATTGCGTGACCAAAAACGTAATCAGGTGGTCACCAAGATGAAAGAGATTCGGATGCAACCGAAGATCGAACAACATGACTTGAACACCAAGAGTAAGTTCATCGGAGATTTCCTCTCCGAAGGCAATAAAGTTAAGGTCAGCATTCGTTTTAGGGGCAGAGAGTTAGCTCACACCGAACTTGGCAAAGTGGTCTTAGACCGAATACTTGCCCAGCTCACAGATAATGGTGTAGGCTACAATCTCGACCGAGCGGCTATGATGGAAGGACGGATGATGAGTATGATCCTCTCACCGGCCAAATCATCGGCGCCGAAGAAAGAACCACAGTAACCAGTATCCCGCATGGGATAGTGAATACGTTGCTCCAGGGGTATCTTGTTCCCTGAAGCACAGAAAGAGGGTGCAATCATGCCCAAGATGAAAACAAGAAAGTCCGCTGCAAAGCGGTTCAAGGTGACAGCCGGAGGAAAAGTCCTGTACAAGAAACAGGGCCTTCGTCACATCTTGACCAAGAAGAGCAGTAAGCGAAAGGCCAACCTTCGCGCTACTGGCGTCCTATCCGATGTGGAAGCACGACGAGTAAAGTCGATGCTCCCCTATGACTAAGGAGAAGTAAGATGCCAAGAGCAGTAGATGGAACCAAGCATAAGGACCGACGTAAAAAGATCCTTCGTGAAGCGAAAGGCCACCGCGGCCAACGCAGCACAAACTACAGGGTCGCAAAAGACAGCGTTGAGAAAGCAGGACAACACGCGTATGTGGGCCGAAAGCTCCGCAAGCGCGATTTCCGCCGCCTCTGGATTGTCAGGATCAATGCAGCCGTGCAGGAGCAAGGGTTAAACTACTCCCAGTTCATGCATGGGATGAAACTCGCCAACATAGAAGTTAACCGCAAAGCCCTATCCAACATGGCTATCGAGGATAAGGTTGCGTTTAAGACTCTCGTTGACCAAGTAAAGGTCGCCCTCGCGAACTAAGGGCACAGGAGGAAGCATGTCTGTCATCGATACCGTACGACTCTTAGAGCTGAGAACGAAAAAGGCCGCCGGCCTCATCGCCCTGTTACGGCGGGAGAAAGAGGAACTGCAACAGCGGTTCGACTTGGTCCTTGCCCATAACCGGGAGTTGGAAGGGTATATCGAAGCGTATACCACCAGTGAAAAGCTCGTCGAGCAGTCTGTTGCCACCGCAATGGCCACCCTCGACACGATCGACGGATTGGATGATATCCAAGTCTTTGACGATGCTTCCCTTGAGCTTGCGGCCGCCGACTCCTTTAGTGGAGGCGAAGGCCTCAGCAGCGAGGATGTTGATTGGGACGCACTTCTGGATGATCTTCCAGAGCTGTAACCTACATTCCTAGTACAACGTCGATGGGACCTTCGGGTCCCATTTTTGTCCCCTCTTTCCCAAAACCCGTTAGTGTAGTACCATATTAGCAGGTGGGTACCACCTGGTGATTATTGTTAATTTTCCTGCGGTGTTCTCCTGGAGACAAAGTCTCTTGGCTCAACTAACACAACCGGGACGCGGTATAGCTGTTTTGCATTGATCCAACGCCTTCGGGGTTTAATGGAACAGAATTTTCAGCCCAACTGGTGTCCCCCTTGAACCTCAGGTTCAAGAGCGTTCTTCGGTTGCGGCACCGCAGGTTTTTTTATGGAGTAATGCGCATATGCACGAAGCATTGAAGAAAGTAGTCTTCATCTCCCTCCCCTCTTCACTGGCTAAGAAGATTGGATCCTTTACGATCGATCCGGCGATTCAGCTCCCCGTCGCCTTAGCCGACGACAGCCCTACCGTTGATGAACAATCGATCACGATCGAGCGAATCGTAAGCGGAATGCTCAAAGTCCTCGCCTATGATCCCGATCATCAACACACCGACTACTACCGACATTTTGTCCTTGCAGCCCAACCTGATGCAGCCAACGAGTTAACGATCGCGGCAATCGCCCAACAGCAGAAAGGCAATCTTGATTTCGCTGAAGAACTCTTTCTCACCGTCTGTCACCTCAGCCCCCAGTCGACAACCTACATCAACCTTGCTACCCTCTACAGTCATCGAGCAGCCGAGGATACGAGTAAGGGCGAAGCGTATGACTTCTACCAGCAAAAAGCATTAAACACCCTCACCGAAGGGTTGGCCTTCTTGAGAGACGATGAGTCACTTCTCAGGGAGATCGGATACTTCCACCTCTATCAAGGCAACGTCGAGATCGCTTCGGAGTATCTGAACCGCTATACGAAGATCGCCGCCGATTCTGAAGAGAAGAGCCATGCCTTAAAAGTCCTCGAAGACCTCACCAAAAAACTCGCCGGTGAACAGCGCCTCATGCAAGCTTACGATGCGATTCAGATGAACAAGGAAGAGGAAGCTCTTTCCTTGCTCGATCA
Source organism: uncultured Sphaerochaeta sp. (assembly GCA_964444595.1). GTDB lineage: Bacteria > Spirochaetota > Spirochaetia > Sphaerochaetales > Sphaerochaetaceae > Sphaerochaeta. The sequence continues at coordinate 11,227 of CAYUHP010000017.1, forward strand.
CTACCTAGCTGACCATCCAAGGGTTTGGAACGCCTACTTCCTTAAGGGATGGGCCTTACGCCGCTTAGAGCGCTTCAGTGAAGCGCAAGACGCCCTGATCAAAGCCCTTGAGATCGAGAGCCACAGTAGTGACATCTACAATGAACTCGCCCTCTGCGCCTTAGAGGCGGGAGAGGAGGAGCTGGCAAAGAACTACCTCGGAACCGCCCTCGACCTTGATGAAGAGAACATCACCTTTATGAGTAACTTGGCGTATCTTCACCTCCGTAGCGGCGAACTTGAAGAAGCGCGCCACCTCCTTGAGGAGGCGCGTGCCCTCGATGCGGAAGACCCGCTGATCCAACAGCTGATGGAAGACTACATTCACCAAAGCGGGGACAGGCTCGGAAACGTAATTGTTGAAGAGTACGTCGAAGCTGAAGAGATCGCCGACAAACTCAAACATGGGGCGAAAGAGATATGATCGTTCGAACGACGAGTGAAGAAGAGACGATTGAACTTGGCTTCACGGTGGGAAAAGCCTTGAAAAAAGGCAGTGTCGTTTCCTTGCGCGGCTCACTCGGGGTCGGAAAAACGGTCTTCGCCAAAGGCGTTGCCCAAAGCCTTGGAATCGAAGAAGCGATTGTCAGTCCGACGTTCACCCTAATCCAAGAGTATGAAGGGGCCCTACCCCTCTACCACATGGACCTCTATCGCATCGACAGCGAAGAGGAGTTTGAGTTAATTGGAGGCGAAGAGTACCTCTTTGGTGATGGCATTACCCTCATTGAGTGGAGTGAAAAGATCCAAGACCTTCTGCCTCAAGAGACGATCTACGTAACGATCAGTCTTGAGAGTGACAATACTCGCTCCATTACCATTGAAGGAATAGCCTTATGAAGATCCTTGGTTGTGATACTTCTACTGCAACGGCTCACCTCTTCCTCGGTGAGTACAAGGGCGAAGAGCTCACCTGGTTTGAATCAACAAGCGTGGTGTGGAACAACACCCACAGTGAGCGGTTGCTTGATCGACTTCTTCGCATGTGTAGCGACAATGACGTTGAACTGAGTGAGGTGGATCTTCTTTGTGCAACCAGCGGACCGGGTTCCTTCACCGGCCTAAGAATCGCTCTGGCCACGATGAAAGGCTTGGCACTCGGGCTCAACAAACCGCTCGTCACTACTCCGACGTTGGAACTCTACCAAAACCCCGCCAAAGCGCTTGGCGGAGCGGTATTAGCGGTGATCGATGCAAAGAAGCAGCGCTTTTATACCGCCCTCTTTGTTGACGGCGTTCAAAAGGGTGAAGCCAGTGACGTAACCACGGAAGAGATTCGCGCTCTTATCAAGCCGTACAACTCAGTTTCCCTTCTCGGAAGCGACGGCCAGTTGCTTACCCAGCGCTTGAATGAAGCGAAGGTTCACCTCATTGAGCCGCATCTCTTCAACCTCTCCGTGGAACTAGCCGATAGGGCAAGAAAGCGTTACTTTGAAAGAGGAGCTGATCCACTGGATCAGGGTCCGACATATATACGCAAAAGCGATGCTGAACTTGCATTGAAGGAGTAAAAAGATGGTAGAACAGGAGATCCTGGTCCTTGGATCTGGAGTAGCGGGAATGGCAGCGGCCCAATATGCTGCTCGGGCAGGACGAACAGTTACCGTGATGGAGTCGATCGCCCCCGGTGGACAAACGATGTACATCGATATGATCGAAAACTATCCCGGTCTTGAAGTACCCTTAAGCGGGGCTGAAATTGCTATGAAGTTCCACTCTCAGGCTTCAACCTTTGGTGCAAACACGGTCTATGAAACTGCTACCGCGATCAAGAAAGAGGGCGCTGACTACCTGGTAGAAACCGCCAGCGGCGTTACCTATAAAGCAAAAGCGGTGATCTATGCAACCGGAGCAAAGCACCGACACCTGAATATTGTTGGTGAAGAGGAGTACAACGGCAAAGGCGTTTCCTACTGTGGCACGTGTGACGGTCCCTTCTTCCGTGGCAAACGAATTCTCGTTGTCGGCGGCGGCGATACCGCACTCACCGATACGATCTTCCTCTCCAAGCTCACCGATCACCTCACGATCGCTCATCGAAAAGATCGCTTTCGGGCTCAAGACAACTTGGTCAAACAAGTCGAGCGTATCCCAAAGATTGAGTTTTTGATGGAGCACACCCTCCAAGAGATCAAAGGTGATGGAACAAGAGTTACCAGCGTCATCCTCAAAGACTTGAAGACCAACCGGGAGTACGAACGCGAGTTTGATGCGGTCTTTGTGTTCGTGGGAATCATCCCCGAAACAAACCTCCTCAAAGGAACTCACGATGTCCTCACCGAAGATGGTTGGGTGATCACCAACGAACGGATGGAAACTCCCGTCGAAGGGCTCTTTGCCGCCGGTGATGTGCGCGACACTGTGTTCCGCCAACTGATCACCGCCGCCAGCGACGGAGCGATTGCCGCCCACTGTGCCAGCACCTATATCGACGAATTAGAGGGGCGAGCATACACGTAAAACTCAATTTCCTTGACGTCTGAACGGTTAAGATGGTCTAATGAGACTATGAAGATATGCATGGTCTCCAGTGAATCTGTTCCGTTCTCCAAAAGTGGGGGATTAGCCGATGTCGTCGGTGCTCTTTCGGGTGCCCTCGCCGCCCTCGGAGAGGAGGTCCTTGTCCTCCTCCCCCACTATGGGTTTATGAGTGATGAACTCACCGCTACCGGAATTGAGCATACCGTCTCCTTGCTGGGTAGCGAAGAGCGGGTAACGTACGGAAAGCTTTCAATGGAGGGTGTTGAGTACTACTTTGTCCAACACCCGTTCTTTTCCGAATCGAAGGGAATCTACGGCCCAACCTCTTCCTCCTCCTACGAGCACAACCACCTGCGCTACACCCTTCAATCGAAGGCAGCGTTGGAGCTCTTAAAGATCTTAGGGTGGAAACCAGATATCATCCACGCCCACGACTGGACCGCCGGGTTTTTACCGTACTTAGTCCAAAATGATCCTTCACGCTTCTTCGAAGAAACAAAAACTATCTTTTCAATCCACAACCTCGCTTACCAAGGCGAGTTCAGCCGTCTCGATCTTCTGGCGACCGATATGGAGGTCGATCCTCGGTTCTTTGTCGGAACGGGCCCAAAGAAGCGCGCCAACATGCTTAAAAGCGGGTTGGAGTTCGCCGACATGCTTTCGACGGTCAGTCCAACCTACGCCAAAGAGATCCAAACTCCCGAGTATGGGTGTTCCTTAGAGGGACTTTTACAAGAGCGATCCGCTGACTTGGTGGGAATCATCAACGGAATCGATATCGTTGAGTGGAACCCCGAAGATGATCCCCTCTTGGATTACTCCTTCTCATCGAGCGACCTCACTAACAAAGCCCGACTCAAGCGCCAGATCCAAGAGGAGTTCAACTTGGAGGTCAACGCCGATGTTCCGCTCTTTGCGATGATCAGTCGCCTGGCAAGCCAGAAGGGGTTTGTCGAACTGCTTGAAGGCACTCCTTCGGCGTTGGAGGAGTTGCTTGAGAGTGAAGAGCTTCAAGTGGTCATCGTCGGTACCGGCGATTGGGAGATCGAAAAACAGCTCACTGAGCTGGGAACCAAGCATAAAAACCTTTCGGTGAACATCCTCTTCTCCAACCGTGCCGCTCACCTGCTTGAAGCGGGCAGCGACTTCTTCCTCATGCCCAGTCGGTATGAACCGTGTGGCTTAAATCAGTTCTACAGTCTGCGCTACGGAACGATTCCGGTAGCCCGAAGAACCGGCGGTTTAGCGGACTCGATTACCGATTTGGATGAACAACCAACAGAAGGAACAGGAATACTCTTTGACTCAATGAGCGGTCGTGGTATATTGGAAGCAGTGCGAAGAGCGCTCATTTGGTGGAAAAAAGGAAGATCGGTTATGGAACCGATTCAAAAGCGGGCGATGGCCTACGACAGTTCGTGGACCCGTTCCGCTCGTTCGTATCAAGAGCTCTATCGCTCGACAAAGGGGGGTGCGTAACGTATGACGCGTCGAAAGCCAAAAGCTATTGCAATCGTATTGGGTGGTGGTAAAGGGACTCGCCTCTATCCACTCACAATGGACCGGGCCAAACCCGCAGTTCCATTTGCCGGAAAATATCGCCTCGTCGATATTCCGATCTCGAACTGTATTAACAGTGGTATCAAGAAGATTTATATCCTCACCCAGTTCAACTCGGCATCCCTGCACAACCACATCTCGAACACCTATATCTTCGACACCTTCTCCAAAGGCTTTGTCGAGATCTTGGCTGCTGAGCAGACGATGCAAAGCGAAAGCTGGTATGAGGGAACCGCGGACGCTGTTCGCAAAAACCTCCGTCACTTCCGGGACCAAGATGCTGATTACTACATGATTCTCAGTGGGGACCAGCTCTATCGAATGGATCTGATGGATATGCTGAATCGACACATCGAAAGCGAAGCGGAGATTACGATCGCCGCCAAGCCGATCAGTCGAGCCCAGGCCACCGGCCTCGGCATCATCGGCTGCGATGACGCTGGCCTTATTACCAGCTTCATCGAAAAGCCGGCGCCCGATGTGGACATCACTTCCTATAAAGTAGGCGAAACATTCATGAAGGAGTCACTCGATCAGGACGTGACAGCGGAGAATGAATATTTAGCCTCGATGGGAATCTACGTCTTTAACAGCAAGACGATGCACGAGGTCTTGGACAACAAAAAGACTGACTTTGGAAAGGAGATCATCCCCAAAGAGATCAAGGAGCGAAGAGCTGCGGCGTATCTCTTTGATGGGTTCTGGGAGGATATCGGAACGATTAAAGCGTTCTACGATACCAACCTCGATCTGGCTTCGATCAGTCCGATGTTTAACTTCTACGATGAAGAGATGCCGATCTACACCCACCGCCGGCACTTACCGGCAACGAAGATTAACTTCTGTAATATCTCCAACTCCCTGACCAGTGAGGGATCGATCATCACCAATGCGTACATCGTCAACTCGATCATCGGTGTTCGAACCCTGATCGAATCCGGTGCTTCCTTGGATGGGGTGTACTGCATGGGGGCCTCCTACTACGAAACGGATGAGGAGAAAGAGGAAAACGCCAAACGAGGAGTTCCAAATATCGGTATCGGCCGAGGAACGATCATTCGTCGGGCGATCATTGACCAAAACGCCCGAATCGGCGATGGGTGTCGAATCGGAATCGATGATATTCCCCGGCAAGAGGGAGACTTCCCGATGTACTCCTTCCATGACGGAATTATCGTCATCAACAAGAACGCAATTATTAAAAATGGAACGGTGATGTAGGAATGAATGAACGGAAACGACAAATTGAAGCTGGCGAGACGATCTTGGGAATCGAGCTCGGCTCGACTCGGATCAAGGCAGTCCTCATCGACTCGCACAACGAACCGATCGCCCAAGGCGGTCATACGTGGGAGAACCAGCTGATCGATGGAGTATGGACCTACAGCCTTGAGAGTGTTGAGAGGGGGCTTCAAGAGTCCTTCAAATCACTCAGTGAGGATGTTCAAGCTCACTACGGGGTTGTCTTACGGAAAACCAAGGCGTTGGCGGTCAGCGCAATGATGCACGGCTACCTGGTCTTTGACAACGAGGACAACCTCCTTGTTCCCTTTAGGACATGGCGCAACACGATGACTGAGGTAGCTGCCGAGAAGCTTTCGCTTCTCTTCGACTACCCGGTCCCCGAGCGCTGGTCGATCAGTCACCTCTACCAAGCGATCTTGAATGAGGAGGAGCACGTACCGAAGATCGCCAAGATTACGACCCTCTCTGGGTATGTGCACTATCGACTTACCGGCAAGCATGTCCTTGGAATCGGGGATGCTTCGGGAATGTTCCCGATCAACCCGCACACCAAGGGCTATGAACAAGGGATGCTCGAGAAGTTTGCCGACCTGCACACCCACCCCTGGACGTTGGAGACCTTGCTTCCTCCCCCGTTGGTAGCGGGCGAAGAAGCGGGGGCCCTCACCAAAGAAGGGGCCCGCTTCCTCGATCCAAGCGGAACCTTTGAAGCGGGAGTTCCTTTAGCTCCCCCCGAGGGGGATGCGGGAACGGGGATGGTTGCAACCAACAGTGTGGCACAGCGAACCGGAAACGTTTCGGCAGGCACCAGCGTGTTTGCTATGATCGTCTTAGAAGAAGAGCTCTCCCGCTCCTACAACAAGTTCATTGACCTTGTTACCACCCCCGATGGTTCGCTTGTGGCGATGAGCCATGCGAACAACTGTACCGGCGAGTACGATGCGTGGGTTGGGCTCTTTGACGAAGTGCTTCAAAGTATGGGGCACACCGTGAACAAAGGCGAGCTGTATGACGTTCTTCTTGGCAAGGCGTTGGAGGGTGATCTTGATGGCGGCGGGCTCTTGGCGTACAACTACCTCTCCGGCGAAACGATGACCGAACTCTATGAAGGACGACCCCTCTTTGTCCGCAAAGCGGAGAGCTCCTTTACCCTTGCTAACTTCATGCGCACCCAGCTCTATACCGCCTTGGGGGTGTTAAGGATCGGGATGGATATCCTCTTTGAAGAGGAAAACGTTCAGATCGATTCGATCACCGGGCACGGTGGATTCTTCAAGACCGCCGTTGTGGGGCAAAAAATGATGGCCAGTGCGCTCCACACCCCGATCGCAACACTGAAGAGTGCCGGCGAAGGCGGGGCGTGGGGAATCGCTTTGCTTGCTTCCTACCTCGTCAACAAGAAGGGACTCACCTTGGCAGAGTTCCTCGACGAAGAGGTCTTCAGTGGAGCGGAGAAGGTGATCGTTGAACCAACACCCGAGGAGATCGAAGGGTTCAACACCTTCATGATCCGCTACAAGGAAGGTCTTGGCATCGAGAAAGCTGCTGTTGAGTACTTGCCTTAACGTAAAAACGGAATAATCGCCTGGTCACTGGGAGTGAAGGAGTAATCCTTCAACTCCGAAAAAGAAACCCAGGCGATTTCTGTGTGCACACTCAAGGTAATGAGCCGCTGATCGACCTGTTTTACCTCATAGGCCCCAAGGGTGTAGCGGACATCGTTGTTTTCAAAGGTGTGGCTTCCCAGTAAAGAACCTACTTCAATGGTAATCCCCAGCTCCTCTTCAAACTCGCGAATCAAGGTCTCTTCGGCTGTTTCACCGTAACGACATTTTCCTCCGACAAACTCCCATAACCCACCGACCGAACCGCCCTCTTGGCGTTTGGCGATGAGAAACCGGTCATGCTTTGTAAGTATACCTGCAGTTGTAGCGCGTTCATTCATGATGAATCTTACAATAACACGAAATGCGGAAGGAGGAAATGAATAAGTGCAACAGCCAAGGTGGCGTAGCCCATATACTTCTGATAACGCCCAGCTGGGTCGGTGAAGAGTTCATGCTTTTGAAGGGATTCGGCAAGGAACCAAACACTCAGCAAGAAAACGTTGATCATCGGCAGGAGATCTCCGATGATTCTGGGACCGGGCTCGATGGGAAAGAGGGCAAGCCCGATCGTAAGAACAACCCCACTGAGGATCATCCCAAGGCGAAAACCCTTCTTGTTTCGAAAGAGATAGCGCAAGGAATAGAGTAAACTGACTTTGACGCCGAGACTATCCGCCAAGAGAAAGCCCGAACCAAGCAGTAAGTACACCAGTGAGAGCACATACAATTGAATCACCTCTCCGCCTCCTTCACCACGCTGCCAATATACCCAATCAACGATTCACTGTCATAGTAACCGAGCTCTTCATGGGCGCGAACACCGCTTTGAAGATGGATCTTACTACCCAAGAGGGCTGCATCAGAGGGAGAAAACCCTTGACCAAGCAGGGCTACAACAACTCCCGCAAGCACATCGCCGCTGCCGGCAACGCCCAAGGAGGGGTTGAGTCCCTCTAAGATCGTAACTGATCCATCGCCTTGTGCGATGTGGATCAAGCTGCTCTTCAGCACAATCGTTGCACCGAGAGTTTGAGCTACGGTCTGTAGCTGAGTAAAAAACTCTTCGGGGGTATCGGTCGGTAAAAAGCATCGCTTTTTCAAGACTGCTTCACCGAGAACTCGAATCTCCCCAAGGTGGGGAGTGAGGATCATCGGCATAGAAGTTCCTTCATACTCTCCGCTTACAACAAGGCTACTGAGTGCTCTGATCCCATCCGCATCGAGAACTAACGGAATAGAAGAATCCAAGAGCGTCTTCAGATACCCTTCTCGCCCCTCGCCCCACCCCGGCCCGGCTAAGATCGCATCAAAGCCGGTTACCTCTTGGCCTTGATAGGGGTGAACCATGACGCTGGGGCTTTCGCTTGCGGCGATCTCATAGATCTCAGGATCGCAGAAGAGGGAGACCAATCCTCCTCGAGCGGCAAACGCCGCTCGGGCTGAAAGACGAGCCGCCCCACTGTAGGCACTACTGGAGCCAAAGATGGCAACACTGCCTCGGCTATTCTTGTAGGCGGAACGATCTAAGGGAGGAAGACTCAACGGTTCTTTGTCAACGATTGCTACCCGTTCTACGGAGTTGAGGAGGTTCAAGGAAAAGGAGGGGTTAGCCCAGGTGAGTTCACCACACCGAGTGCGAGTAAGCGAGTGATAGTGGCTTTGGGTGTAGGAACCTAAGGCAACGGTGTAATCGGCATGGATTGAGGGCCCATTAACAGGAACCTGATCACCGAGGCCGGAGGGGATATCAACTGAAAAGACTGAACCCTTATTATTATTAACCCAATTAACCACTTCCGTTAAAGATTCATTGAGCTCCCCACGTAACCCAAGGCCGGTCAGTCCATCTACGATCCAATCGAAGGAAGGCAGGGTGTTTAGATCGGTTTCATCCAAGAAGAGTTGGGTGATAGGGTATTCACTTACGAGTGCCTGCTGAGTTTCGTGTTCGACGCTGAAGCGCCGGGCAACCTGGAGAACGGTAATCTTTGTCAGCCCGCCGTGGTAGGCGTGGCGAGCAATCGCTAAGGCATCCGCCCCATTGTTTCCTCCCCCGACCAGAACGAGCAGGGAGTCTGCGGGTTTAACAAGCTTCGCTAAGATACACCAACATTTGAGAGCTGCACTCTCCATCAAGGCCAATGAGGGCAGGGTCTCTTTCGCCTTCTGTTCGACTCGCTTCACTTCGGCGGAACTTGTTACAACGTTCATAGACTTACTGTATCTCTTCAAGGTCATGTTTTCAACGCTTGACACTGTTCAACGTTGACCTCTAAGCTGAAGGGGTCCTGGGGTGGCCGAAAGGTCTGAGATCACACCCGTTAACCTGATCTGGGTAATACCAGCGGAGGGAGACATCTCATCTCAACTACACCCATGGCAGACTACTTTCCTACGGAGGTGCTCATATGAAGAAGCATCAGTTCGTTACCGTTGTCTGCATCTTGCTGACAATCGCTTTTCCCCTCTTTTCGATGGGCTCAACAAAGGAGCAACCGCTGGTTGTCTATGCGTATGACTCCTTCAGCGGGGACTGGGGTCCCGGTGGTGAGATCCTCGCCGCCTTTGAAGCCACATACCAGATACCCGTTTCGATCATCAGCGCCGGCGATGGCCTGGAGATGCTGAGCAAAGCGATCGCTGAGCAGGATCGACCCTATGCGGACGTAATCGTCGGCATCAGTGACGAGATGGCCTCACGAGCGTACAAGGCCGATCTCTTTGAACCCTACCACTCCCCCCTTCTTGGTGAGATCCCCTCTTTCCTTCACTTCGACTCGCAAGATCGCCTGCTGCCCTTCGATTACGGCAACTTTGCCTTCATCGTCGATTCAGAGGCGATACCTGAGGAGTTTTGGCCCAAGTCGTTGGCAGATTTGACCCAGGAGCAATTCAAAAAGAAAGTGATTCTCATCGACCCCCGAACATCCAGTGTCGGATTGGGCCTTCTGCTCTGGACGATCCAGGTCTTCGGTGAAGAGGGCTACCTCGCTTGGTGGGAGGTGATGAAAGAACAAGCTCTGACGATCACCGATGGGTGGTCGAGTGCGTATGGGCTCTTCACCGAAGGAGAAGCCCCTTTGGTCCTCAGCTATACAACCAGCCCGGTCTATCACTACACCTACGAAAACTCTACTCGCTATGAGGCCCTCATCTTTGATGAAGGCCACCAAGCAACGATTGAAGGAGTTGGAATTCTTCGCTCATCAAAGCGCAAGGAGGAGGCAAAGCTCTTTGTTGACTTTCTTCTTTCCGAGGCTCAACTGCCGATTGCATTGGCAAACTCCATGTATCCCACTAATATGAACACAGTACTTACCGAAGCGTTTGCCTATGCACCGAAACCGGAGATCTCACTCAGGATCGAAAGTGACGTGATCGAGGCGAAGCTGGATCGGTGGTTGCATGATTGGACGGAGGTTATGAGTCGATGAGTGATTACCGGCGATTTTATCGCCAACGAAGTGTAGCGCCAATACTCATCCTCTTTTCCCTCTTTGCTCTTCCCGTAGCCCTGACGATTCAATCGGGGCTCTGGGAAGAGGGTGTCTTTACCATCGGCCGAGTCGCTTCTACGTTCACCGATTCCTACACCAGACGAATACTCTTCTTTACCCTCAACCAAGCACTCTTCTCTACCCTCGCGTCCCTCCTTCTTGGACTACCGGGAGCATACATCCTTGCAACCTACTCCTTTCGGGGGAAAAAACTCATTAAAACATTGGCGACGATCCCCTTTGTGCTTCCTTCAATCTTAGTGGTTTTGGGCTTTGTGATCTTCTTTGGAAACAACGGCTCCTTGAACACGGTCCTCATGAAGGTCTTTGCTCTTGAAGAACCTCCTTTGAAGATCCTCTACTCCTATGGGGCGATTATCCTCGCCCATACGTTCTTTAACTTCCCGATCATCATGAGTATCGTCTCCACCGCATGGGAGGAGCTGGATACCAACCTTGAAGCCGCTGCCGCCACGCTCGGCTCCTCCAAGAACAAAGTATTTCGAACGATTACGTTCCCGCGCCTTCTTCCGGCGATCGTCACTTCGGCAACCTTGGTCTTTCTCTTTTGTTTTAACTCCTTTGCAATCATCCTTGTCCTTGGCGGAGGTCCTCAGTTCACCACTTTGGAGGTGGAGATCTATCGCCAGGTTCGCATGATGGGCAACCCCTCCGGCGCCAGTGCTCTTGCGATTGCGTCAATGTTGATCAACGGGATCTTGTTTCTTGTATACTCCATGAGTCAGCGCAAACTCACAATCAGTGAATCAACAAACCCGCGCGTCTTTGAGATTCGTAGGCCTTCACCGATCACTAAGTTCTTCATCATTCTCTATACCTTTTTTACCACCCTCTTTTTACTTGGTCCGATCGCCTCTGTCCTGATCCGCTCCTTCAGCAAAACCATCTCCCGCTCCGCCGCTCCCACCTTGAGCTTCACGTGGTATCGGCAACTTCTTGGTCTTGAAGCTTCAAGCAGTCACATGAGCAGTGGCCTCTCGGCGTTGATCAACTCAACCCTCATCGCCCTTGCGGTAAGTATCCTGACGGTAACGTTGGCGCTGTTACTCAGTGTTTCGATCGCTCGACGAAAAAAGAACTCCTCCTTTCTTGAACTCTTTGGCATGATGCCGATGATGACCAGCAGTGTAATCATCGGTCTTGGGTATGTGCTCATCGCCCGCTATGTTCGACTCTCGCTCCTTGGTTCCTACGCCCTCATTACCCTCGCCCACACAGTCATCGCATTTCCCTTTGCCCTCAGAACGATCCTGCCAAAGGTTCGTTCCCTTTCCGAGACGTACCTTTACGCCTCCTACACCCTCGGCTCTTCTCCCCGAAAGACGTTTCGACGGATCGAAGTGCCGCTTCTTCGAAAAACGTTACTCACTGCCGGGATTTTTGCGTTTGCTCTTTCCTTGGGCGAGTTCAATGCAACCCTGATCCTTTCAAGCAGCCAAGTAGTAACCCTTCCGATCGTGATGTACCGCCTCATTGGCTCCTACAACTTCCAAGGCGCCTGCGCCTTGGGCTCAATTCTCATCCTTGCCAGCGGCCTTACCTTCTTTCTTGGCGAAGTTGCCAAAGGAGATTCCTAAATGATCTTACAGTGCTCACTTCAAGCAACGTACCCCGACTTCACCCTCGATCTCTCCTTCACGATAAAGGAAGGGGACTTGGTCTGTCTCATCGGTCCATCGGGGTGCGGTAAGTCCACTACCTTGAGCATGATCGCCGGGCTGATTCGCGCCGATGAGGGCTCGATCATCCTCGGCGGCGAAGATATCAGCCAAAAAGAGGTGCACAAGCGGAACATTGCGATGGTCTTCCAAGACTACTCGCTCTTTCCTCACATGAACGTGCAACAAAACATCGCCTATCCATTGAAAAACCTGAAGATGAAGCGAAAACAACGCATTAGTGTTATCGAAAACCTGCTTGATTTGGTCAACTTACAAGGCTATGAGAAGCGAAAGCCCTTGAACTTAAGCGGAGGAGAGCGCCAGCGTGTTGCCTTAGCTCGAGCTCTTGCTTCCCAGCCAAAGGTCTTGTTGCTTGATGAGCCGCTCTCTGCCCTTGATGCGAAGCTCAGAACCCACCTCAGAGAGGAGATTCGCCGAATCCACGAAGAGACGGGAATTACGACGATCTACGTTACCCACGATCAAGATGAAGCGCTTGCGATCGCCGATGAGGTGATCGTGATGGATCAAGGAAGGATCATCCAACAAGGCAGCAGTGAAGAGATCTACCGCACTCCGAAGACTAAGTTTGTCGCGACCTTCACCGGCGAAGGGACGATCCTTCCCGCTGAAGTCTTTGCACCGACGCTGCGTAACCCCCACACCCTTGAAATCCCACCCGAGCACCGTGATAAGAGAAACACGTCTCTCTTTTTTCGGCCGAATGATGTCCGCCTGATCGAAGATGAGGGGGCGGTACGCATTCAATACCTCCCCTTCCTCAGCTTCGAAGGAGCATTGTTGCTGCGTAGTGAGTTCCAGGGAACGCATTGGCGAAACATCTGCGCGTGGGGCGAGTATGAGATCATCTGCTTCAGTGAGAAGAGACCGAAGAAAAAGACCTTTGCTCTTCACGTGGATATCACCGATCTCTCCTATTTCAAGGAATAATCACCTCATATCCCCCAAAGGGGGCATGGCTAACCATAAGGAAACAGGTATACTGGCTTCATGAAGAAAGGTATTGCCCTCATCGTTATCTTCATACTAACCCTTCCCCTTATTGCCGGGGGTATGGTGAGTGCGCTCTCTTACACTCCAAGTATCTATCTTTCATTCCCACACTTTGAGGATGAACTACCAAGTAGAACATCCCTTTCCCATACGATTACTCTTGAAGCGATTGGCTATCAAAGTGATCGGTGGTCAGTCAGCACCTATCTTCCCGTTCAGATCGTATCGCCTTCCTTGGCGTGGGGTTCCTACCAAGCTCGGGGTTTCTCATCCGTTGGTCTCGGTGCTCGCTTCTCCTACCACCTCGATAACGATTTCATTCTCTTTGGCAACGGCGGAATTACGTTTAATCGCTATCG
>CAYUHP010000018.1:0-9822 GCA_964444595.1 uncultured Sphaerochaeta sp.
ATTATAAAGGGGAAGCTCTGTGATCTTTTCGGGGAGTTTTACTTTATCCTAAACAACCAGATATACATCCTTAAGAAATTGGAGCAGCGCCTGAAGATTAGCAAGGAATTTGACCCTGCTCCGCCTAAGGAGAAGAAGCCCTACAAGCCCGCAGATGACCATCCTTGGAAGAGAAGTCGGTACCTTTCTACAAACTTCTTAGAACCTCACATAAGCCAAAGCAAGGAGTATATCGAATGAAACGCTGGCCAAGAAAGCAAAGCCTGCTCCAATTACAGGAGCAGGTATACCCTTTTTCTAGTGAAGAACTCGATCTTTTAATGGATCGTCTTCTACAAGAACTGGAATATGATACAAACCTCTACATCAAAGAATGGGAGAAAGAATATGCCAGAAGCAAACGCACGTCCAAATGGGCCTTAAGGTGAGGAGGAAAAAATCATTTTCGGGCTACATGATTTGCTATTCTGTTCGCAGTTGTTCGATCGTTTGGTCGAGGACCGCCGATAAGCGCTTGGCCTTGGATTGGTCATCCCCGATCAAGCAAGAAGCCATGTGTAGAGGGATCCTGCGAGCTTCCTCTTCAAGAGCTCTTCCCTCTTCGGTGAGAGTTACCAAAACGGTTCGCTCATCACTGATGAGACGGCGGCGGGAAATAAGGCCGTTTGCCTCCATCCGCTTAAGCAGCGGAGATACCGTACCGGTGTCCAACCCAAGGGCTGTGCACAGCTGACCGACGGTTGCTTCTTCATGCTCCCAAAGATAGAGAAGGGTGATGTACTGCGGGTACGTTACCCCCAGCTCATCAAGCAACGGCCGGTAGGCGGCCATGAGCTCGCGGTGAAGGGCATAGATTTTAAAGCAGAGTTGATTCTCCAGCTTCAGTTCTTCATATGCCATCGCTTCCCTCCCCTGTAGGTGATGATGCCCGCCTCCCAAGAAGGCGGGCATTATGTTGTGTACAATGTAACAGAGCCCAACAGATCAGTCAAGGTTCCTTAACGTTTTGCCCAGATATTGATATCCCCGTCGGTTGCATATTGATCGATCTCCTTCAACTCATCACTCGTGAATGAGAGATTATCCAAGGCTGCGACGTTTTCAATGATCTGCTCTTTAGAGCTTGCCCCGATGAGGACGCTGGTTACTTCCTTGCGCCTAAGGACCCAAGCAAGCGCCATTTGAGCAAGGCTTTGGCCCCGCTTTTGCGCGATCTCATTGAGAGAGCGAATCTTGGCGATGTTTTGTTCTGTGAGCATTGATTTCTTCAGCGAGAGATCTTTTGCTGCTCGACTGGTTGAAGGAATCTCTTTGAGGTACTTATCAGAAAGCATCCCTTGAGCGAGGGGGGAGAAACAGATCGTTCCTACACCAAGCTCATCGAGGGTTCCAAGCAAAGCGGGTTCCACCCATCGATTCAACATCGAGTAGGAGGGCTGGTGGATCAACAAAGGGACTCCCATCTCCGTGAGAATCGCGTGCGCTGCTCGAGTTTGCTCAGCGGTGTAGGATGAGATTCCCACATACAGCGCCTTACCACTCTTATATGCACTAGCCAGAGCACCCATCGTTTCCTCTAAGGGAGTGTTGGGGTCAAAGCGGTGCGAGTAGAAGATATCAACATACTCCAAGCCCATTCGCTTCAAACTCGCATCTAAGCTCGAAAGCAGGTACTTTCGACTCCCCCATTCGCCATAGGGTCCGGGCCACATGTAGTAGCCGGCTTTTGTTGAGATGATGAGTTCATCGCGGTAGGGGGCAAAGTCTTGCTTGAAAATCTTACCGAAGTTCTCCTCCGCCGACCCAGCCGGTGGACCGTAGTTATTCGCTAAATCAAAGTGGTTGATTCCAAGGTCGAACGCAGTTCGGAGCATTGCCCGACCATTTTCAATTGGATATGCATCGCCATAGTTGTGCCAAAGACCGAGAGAAACCCGGGGTAACATCAACCCACTTCTTCCGGTTCGCACATACTGCATCTTCTCATATCGTTGTTCGTTTGCTGAATAGATCATATCTCTTCTCCTTAGCGGTCAGTATACACCACGGAAGGGGGGAGGACTACAGCACCAATCACTCTTTCCCCTTACCTGAGTAAAACCAAATCAGTTGGGCGTATGCAGAGAAACCGCCGGCCTAAGAAAACTTATACAGCTTGTTCGAAACACCCATATTCGGTTAACAATGAAAGGGATGGCCCTCTTCTTTGGTTGAAAACCATTTTGCTCGATGGTAGCATTCAAAGGTGCTACATCTAAACCAACGAACCATAAGAAAAAGAGATTTCACCCCCCGAGCCCCAATTTTGTGGGCCTTTTTACTTATCCTCGTTTTCTTTATTGGGTTTGGATATATTGCAATCCGGTCATTAACCACCTTCTACTACGATGAACGAATCGATGAGGTGAAGAGCCTGGCTCGGGCGTATACCCGAACCCTCCAAAGCGGGATCGAAGCGGAGAATCAAATTCTCGCGCAAATGGATAAACGCTTGGATGTAGCTGCCGTCACTGTTTCTAAGTACTCTGGGGAGTACACTGATGAAACCCTCCATGAGATGGCAAAAAACCTTCAAGTCGATTCCATCTACATCTTTGACAAAGACTTGGTCATCACCAACAACTCCGACAGTGAAAATATCGGTTGGCAATCTACCGAGGGACATCAAACGTATGAGTTTGCCCATTCCGATCAGGAGGTTTTCATTGAAGAGATCCGCGAAGGAGCTATCACCGGAACCTTGTATAAATATGCCTACCGAAAGCTTGGTGATGGAAGAATCATTCAAGTCTCCCTTCGGGCAACAACGATTGAGGCGATTAAGGAGCGCTTCAGTCCGCAATTTCTCATTGATCAGATCTGGCATGATGTGCCAGTTGCAAAACTCCTCTACCTCGACGAAAACCTTACCACGATCGCCGCCACCGATTCCTCCCTCGTCGGACGAGTCATCTCGTTGGAAGGGATCTTAGACCACTCTCCCAATCAACATAGCTATGCCCGCACGATGTGGCAAGGTCAGCCGTATTTAGCCCTCAACTTCCCGATTGAGATCAATCAAAGCTCCCCTCGGTCGCTCTTGATTTATTACCCGGTTGGAACGATGGAGACGGCGATTCGCCACGCGGCCATCTTCATCACGATCGTGATGGTTGTATTCTTTGTCATCTCGATTCTCTTGCTCAACCAAACGATCCAACGAAACCGGCGAATGTATGAGTTTGCATATTTCGACGATGAGACCGGCCTGCCTAACTTGCACAACTTTATGACCACCTTAACGAGGATGCGCAACACCCCGGTCACTGCGATTACGATTGAGATCTCAAACCTTACCCAATTGGTGTTATCCTACGGCCTCGAACACTCAAAGCGAGTCCACGAAGAGATGGCCAACGCCCTCAGATCACTCTTTGCCAATCGAATTGAAACGAATGTCTTTGCCCTACCCTCTAGTCGGTTCTTGGTGCTCTTTCACTCCGTGAAACGAATGGATACGCTTTCGATCACCGATGAGATCTTTCTCATTCGCCAACAAAGCGATGCGCTGGCGAACATCGATATTCGAATGGGAATTGCCCTACGAAGCACTGAGCAGATCCCCAGTGACATCCTCTTAAAACGAGCCCTCATCGCCCTCAGCGCCGCCAACCACACGGAGCCGGTAAAGCAGTTCTCCCTGACGCTGGAGCGCGAGTTACACCGCCAAGATGTAATCGAAGAGACGCTTAATGGAGTAATCGAGGGGAACAACGAATGGTTGAGTCTTGCGTTCCAGCCAATTGTCGAGATCAAAGAGCGGGCTCTTGTCGGCTTTGAAGCTCTCGCTCGCCTAACGTGCCCGGTCCTTGGGTCGGTGAGTCCGGATGAGTTTATCAGCTTAGCTGAACAGCGCCACCTCATCATCGCCTTAGGGTGGCAGATTCTTGCCTTGGCGTGTGATACGATCAATGAGGGGTTGAGTCGAGGCCTGGAGATGGTTCCGATCGGAATCAATATCTCAGTAATCCAAATCATGGAAGAATCGTTTGTTCCCACCGTCGCGGCGATCTTCAACCATAAGAAGATCCCTCAAGGTCTCATTCAGTTTGAACTCACCGAGTCAATCTTTGCCCAAGACCTTGATTTTGTCTCAAGGCAGATCGATAAACTCCTGGAGTTGGGAGTCGCTTTAGCAATCGACGATTTCGGTACCGGATATTCGGCGCTCAGTCGAATCAATCAACTCCGTTTTGATGCAATTAAGATCCCCAAGCAATTCACCGATCACTTAGATGTTCAAGAGACCGCCGACTTGGTAACTGATATTATCTCCCTTGCCCACCACCTAGGAAAAGAAGTAATCGTTGAAGGAATCGAGAATGAAGAGCAGGTCGAGAAGTTACGGTTGATGAAAGCCGACTACCTGCAAGGCTATGTGATCAGTCGACCGATGCCAACAGCCGATATGTTCACCTACCTAGAAGAAGCAACGATTGTTCAGAAGAGGTTTCGCCACCTCAAGCCAAACTTACAAATCCTCCCGGCCGAGTAGTACTCTCATACCACGCACTCAGATTGATCAGTAACTTTGTCCCCGCATCATAGACGTGGGCAAAGAGCGGCCCGTCCGCTTCATGTTGTTCGATCCCCACGATCGTCACCCAATGCCACGGATCTAAGTTCTCAACCGTGCCATTGTTCAAGTTTAAGAATGCGGTCGGTTGATCGGCTTCAAGCCGAGAGGCAAGAAATTCGCTGATCTGAGCGAAGGAAGGACGATTGGCCCGATCGGTGGGTACTGCTAAGGAAGTAAGCGCATAGCCCAACTTTTTTGTGGTGATATACTCTTTTAATCCGCGAGTAAAGTGGCCAATCGTATGAACGCCCATCAGCCCGGGGGTTACGTAGCTCCACAATTCTTCCATCAACGCCAAGGAAGCACTTTTCGAACTGCCTTTGTACAACTTCTTATTGTACCGAATCAACGTACTTGCCGTTGTCGGTCCGCAGCCGGCTCGCCGCTGCCACAGCTTGGAGTACCACTCTTGGTCAAACCCATAAAACGTTGAGCCGCGCTCAGTAACTAACAGATCATCAAGGTGCTTAAGAACAATCAATCGATACATAGGCTCTCCTACTTCACCAAGCCATAACGCCAAAACGTTAAACCACCCAAGTCTCGAACATCAGTGTAGCCCAGGGAACGGAGTTTCTTTGCCGCAACTCGACTTCGGGCACCGCTGCGACAATATACGATAATCATCTCATCCAAATCATCCAGCGAAGCGGGCCGAGTTGTGCTGATATACTCAACGGGAATATTGATTGCTTCGGCGATATGCCCACCAAAAAACTCACCTTCGGTCCGTACATCTACAAGCGTAAAATCTTCATCACTTTGAAGCAATGCATAGAGATCTTTTGCAGAAATCCTCGCTCCCCCACTGAAACGTTGAGCTAGTTGATATATGATAATAAGTGCAAGCGCTAATAGCCAAATTCTATTCATTGTTTAGAAACTCCTGTGTGTAAGGATTACAAAAACCACCACCAAGGTCAACGCTCGGTGGTGGTCTATTTACCTAATTAGTCGCTTTACTGCCCTGCTTCGAGATAGGCAGTGAGGTACTCCTCGAGTACCTCAGCTTTAATCAGATCGGCGTGGGCCTGGCGCTCAAGTTCTTGAGCCTGAAGGGCATACGCCTCTTTGAGGTTCTTGATCGGATAGGAAGCCAACACATAGACCGTTTGATCGGCAGCTACCCAGCGCTCGACGATGCTCACTCCCCGCAGGGCGATATTCACCGTCTGAACAGAGAGATTTTGTAAGACTTCAAGTATTTGCTTACTTCTCAGCGTTTCTCCCGCTTCTTCGATGAACGTAATCACAGATCCATCGATCGATGTTTCCGCCCAGCGCCCGATCATATCTTTCGCTGCGGCTTCCGCCCGGAGGGTACTCAGCTCAACGGTCGATTGCTTTGCCGAAGCAACCACGTAGTGGGTACTTCGACTTGACTTAGGGGTGTGAGTCGTCCAGTACGGCGAGCCATCTTCATTGAAAGCAGGGGTCGTGGCACACCCCACAAGCAAAAGAAGAAGGGCAAGAAAGAATATCAATCGTTTCATGATCACTGTCCTTTCAAGAGGTTGGCAAACGCATCTTTCATCTTGGCATTTGCCGCATCAGCTGCAGCAGAGGGTGAGAACGTTTCAACGATCGCTTCCGCTGCCGGCTGGAACGCCTTCTCAATATTTGCAAGGGGAATTGAGGCAAGCACCCAAACACCCCCGTCGACATCTACCCAGAGGTCTTCGGTTGTCACGCCGATCAATGTAGCCATTGCAACTTGCTTACTGATCACTTCCATCGCATCGAGGGCTTGGCGGTCGCTGCCGCTTCCGGCATCGTTGAGGTAGGTAACCACGACTTCTTCAACACTGGTGGAGACCCATCCGGCAATCTTGTTCTTTGCTTCCGCTTCTGCTCGCTTGATCGAGTTCTGGCGATTGCTCATCAGGCTATATCCACTTTCGTAGTGCTTATCGCTAGCAGTCGGGGTTTGATACACCCAAGAAGGCTGAATAAAACCTTCCGCCCCGACAACTACCTTGCTCGAAGGACCAGAAGGAGCTGCTACCGTTGCTTTTGGGGCGGTGGCACACGAAGCGCCAACGAGAAGAATGAGGATGATTCCTCCAAGGAGCATGATTTTTTTCATAGTACGTAACCTCCATACTCACTCATTGACTCAACAGAGCAATGAGGGTTTCACTTCCATTGTGCAGGGCGCTTGCAAGTGCCTTGGCTTTGGCATCCCCCTGCTCGAGGGCGGCTATTCGTTCACTAAGGGTATAGGATCGAATGACTGTATCTTTTTCTCCCAGAATAACACTGAGCGTATAGCGTTCATAGGCATAAGGACTGGCTTGCAGAGTTACTGCTTCGGAGTCATAGGTGATCGTAAGGGTGTAACGTCCCGCTCCTTGGCGAAAGCCAAGGCGTTGAAGGGTATCTTCAAAACCTGCCTTCAGTACCTCCGGCCTTGTTTCACTTACTACCTGAACTCCAACGGTGATCGTTTGAGCCAACCCTTGAAGTTCGGAGCGGAGAGTAAATAGATAGTTCGGCCTTTGTTCCTTTGTAAGGACCCAGATTCGATCACTGAGCTCTTGGGCCTCTTGGGCCAGGGGATAGCTGCCGGCCAACTGAGCATAGCGCTCAAGCTCGTTGGCCGAAGCAGAGCGATACACCAATGCAAGTTCCTTCTCCAACGCTTCGACTCGATGTTGATAGAATTGGGCACTGGTTGCTCGATGAAGCCCAAAGCGAACAAACGTTTGCCCCTTTTGATCAGTCATTGAGGAGAAAACGTGGGCATCCACAAGATCATCAACGTTGGATGAGATCGTTCCATGTTCAAAGAGTTCATCAAAGCGCTCGCCGTCACTTGAATCAATCGTGGTAATCGAGGTGAGTGCTTCTACTTGGGAGGAGAAAACATAGGCAAGATTCATTCGGGCATTATCAACAGCTTTTTGATAGGAAGAGCCGCTGCCGATCACCAAGAGATACTCATCTTCGGTGTAGTTCTTATCATAGGGGTTGTTGACCCACCCTCCTTGGTGGGCAGGGGGTGTCGCACAACTGAAGAAAAGAGAAAGTAAGAGGAGAATGAGAAGAACTCCTTTTCTCATCACATCTCGCCTTAGAGGGAGTACCGAGCTTGCTGAATCACTTTTTTAATCGTTTCTTCACCGACCCAAACTTTGCGGTTTGTTTCGATGTCGATTAACTCAGCGGATACATAGTAGGTTCGCACCCGGGTGTTACCCCGCTGGTCTAAGACCGTTCGGACCGCTCCTTGGAGAAGAAAATCCGCTCCGATCTCCCGCCCGAGGGCTTTGGCGGTCGCTTCACTGGCAAAGTATTGTTGCTCCTCCCGCTCAGCTCGAACCGAGGCTCGGAAGGTTTGGTCGGCAACCATATCAACCTTACCGCTGTTGATAAGCTCCATCTCATAGCGCTTGGAGATGATCGCCGTATCGATGTGTTCACTGGAGCGGTTGATGAATGTTCCGACGATAACTACGGGATTTCTTCCGACGTTCTTCATCCTAAATTGATTGATCCACCCACCTTTTAAGGAGGAGTTAACAAGTGCTTCGCTGACAAGGCGAATATCGGTGTCATTCCAGTTTCCACTGAGATCTAAGTCCCGATCACTGCTTACTCGGGAAACCGAGTAGGAGCTTTGACAAGCAATAAGCGTAGTGAGGGAAAGGATAACGATAAGAACTATTCCAATGCGCCGCATAAGATCCTCCTGCTCTTAAAAGTGTAGCAGATGAAATGCGTATTGGATAGAATCAATTCTACCAAGAGCGTAAGCTCTCATATATACCTGATGATTACCAATCAATTCGAATTGCACCAGCTCATTTGTGATGATACAGTTAGCCAAAAGGAGGAGCATTGACTATTCGAAGAATCATCCCTCTTTTGCTGATTATTCTCGTGTTCACATCCTGTACCTCCTTCGTTGATTTATCATCGACTGATGCGTTTCTTCGAAAGGGGGCATACGTTCAAGCGTATGACTCCTTAGAACGATCGATTGGAAGACTCATCAGCGCTCAAGGCGCACTCATTGCCAACTACGACCTGGGGATGCTTGCCCGGCTCAAAGGCGATTGGAAGCACTCTAACGTATTGCTTAGTGATGCTGAACGAAGGATTCAAGAAGCCTACACGAAATCGATTACCGCATCCCTTGCCTCCTTCATCGTCAATGACAACACCAAGGAGTATGCCGGGGAAAACTACGAGGATATCTATCTCAACCTCTTCAAAGCGCTGAACTACCTTCACCTCGGTGAATATGAATCAAGCTTGGTTGAGATTAGGCGGATGATCGAAAAGCAGAGTCTCTTACAAGAAGTATATGAAAATGAAGTCCGCCAAGTTCGCCGATATGCTTCAACCAACCAAATCAAACAAGGAGAGCTCCCTACCCAAGCGACCTCTTTCACCACCAGTGCTCTGGCGAACTACCTCGGAGTTATCCTTGCTCAGCACCTTCATGAACCCTCCACACTCGACTACTCCTTCAAGCAAATTCAACACGCCTACGAAAGCCAAGCCAAGCTCTACCCTTTCTCTCTTCCCAGCAGTGTCCAAACCCTCCAAAAGGAAGACCAAACAAACCTTGTCCACCTCCTCGCCTTGAGTGGTCGATTTCCAATCAAAGAACAGCGGATGGATTTCATCTACGTTTCGCCCTACAACACTGCCAAGATCGCCTACCCGGTTCTTCGAACGCTTCCCTCAGCAATTGCCAAGGTTCGAGTTCGGGTAAACGGTAAAATTGAAACAACCTTAGAGCTGATCGAATCTTTTTCACTCATCGGAGAGGATGCATTTAGATCCAAGAGTGAACTGCTCTACGCCAAGGCAAGTATGCGCGCGATCAGCAAAGCACTGGGAATCGGAATGTGGGATGCAGTTACAACGGATGAAACAGGGCAACAAAGCCCTTTGGGTGAACTCTTGGGCCTGGTGTTTCGAGCAGGGAGAGATCTCAGTGAATCAGCAGATCTTCGCTCCACTCACTACCTACCGGCAAATGCCTGGGTAGGAGTTGTCCAGCTCAACGCAGGGTCCCACACGATTGAGTTTGAATACCTCAATCGCAGCAACTTCGTCCTTCACACTGAGCGCTTTACTCGAGTGATCGATCCAAAGGACCTTAATCTCCTCGAATCGTATAGTCCCCTCTAAGCATCAAGGGCGATGAACTCATCCTGCTCCCGATCGGTAATGTACTCATAGAGCTTCTC
>CAYUHP010000018.1:9922-18849 GCA_964444595.1 uncultured Sphaerochaeta sp.
TCACAAAGATGGGGGTCGTCATCGTGGTATAATCGGTCTTATAGCCGTAGATCGTGTTGCCCTCATCTTTGTTCCAGTTCAAAAGTCGGCAGACCTCACTGCGGGTATACTTTTCGCCTAAGACAAGGCCGAACCCATCTCGCCGCTGGGCAAAGCGGCGAGTGTAGTTCAAGATGCTCAGCTCAAGAAGTTGCTCCACTTCACTTTGGTATTGTTCGTTCTTTAGAAGTTCGATGAATGTTGCTGAGCAGGAATACACTCCTTGCTCTTCCGTGATGTATTCGATCGCTCCATAGGAGTCCTTGAACTTATCCTGCACAAATTTGTTCGTTAACATGTTCAGGACTGATCCAAATGTTGCTTCACTGAAGGAGGTACCATTCTCCTCTTCAAAGCGAGTCATTAAGAACTCTTTTGTCTTCGGACCCTCACGTAATGCTGAGAGGAGAAATGATTCTTCAACGCGGATTCCCCGCGCCAAATACTTTGAGAGAAACCGAAGACTTTTAAGGTGGATTTCATCCATCTTAAGGACAAACGAGGGATCGAAGACTTTAAACTCAGCCCAAGTTTTTGCATAACTCAGAAAGAGCTCAGGATTCATTCCATCAAAGCGGATACAATCAACAAGCGTTGGAATGTTACCGCCAAGGCGATTCTTAACGCTGTAATATGCTTCAAGGAGCAGCTTCTTACTGGAAAACGAGGCGGAGTTGATCGAGTTAAGAATTCGTTCTTTAGCGATTCGATCAAAGCTTACGGTGGAAACACCCGGAATTGCCCCACCGCCAAAGACGATTCGCCTCAGGGTATCCTTGTCGTAGCTGTTCTCACCAAAGAGGGCGATGGGAATCATGTAGTTGTTTTCGTGGTTTCCCACGAAATCAACAACGGTGAGAAACTCCTTGTTGGGATACTTTCTTAAACCTCGGCCCAACTGTTGGGTGAAGACAACCACCGACTGAGTCGGACGGAGCATGATGATTTGATTAAGTGAAGGGATGTCTACTCCCTCGTTGAAGATATCCACGGCAACTAAATACTCAAGATGGTTTGCATTCTCCTTTTGCAGTTCCAACCTAAAGAATGCTTCTTCGCGCGCTTCTTGGCTGCTTGAGCCACTGAGCGCCAAGGCGCGAACACCAAGGCCTTGTAGTTCTCTAGCAACAAACTCGGCATGAGCGTTGGTGGAGGTGAAGATAAGACCCCTACGCCGCTCATTACCGAGTGAATAGCGGCGGAGCATCACCGAAAGGTGCTTGATTTGCTCCCCCCCTTCAAGATTACTAAACTCTTTGACGTCACTACGAGCTGACCCATCGATACTCAAATCCGTAATACCAAAGTAGTGGAAGGGAGCTAAGAGGTTTGCTTCCAAAGCTTCAGAGAGCGTGATCTCAGCGGCAACGGTGTTGCCAAAGAGTTCATGCACATCTTTTCCGTCCATCCGAATCGGAGTTGCCGTCATTCCCAATAAAAATGACGGCCGAAAATAGGTAAGCACTTTCAGGTAGCTTGCTGCCGGGGCGTGGTGCGCTTCATCGACGACGATGTAGTCAAACCAATCGCGATCGAAGGAGTAGAGTGTTTCATCTTTGGAAAGGGTTTGAATCGTTGCAAACAAATACGGTGCGTCAGTGTCTTTCTTTGAGCCGGCAAGTACAGCACACTCAACCTCCTCTTCGAGCTGAACCTTAAAACTCGCAAGTGCTTCTTGGGCGATCTGCTCGCGGTGGATGATGAAGAGAAAGCGCCTAGGTTTTACTTGGTTTACGTCGCTAGCTGCAAGGATTGTTTTCCCCGTTCCGGTTGCTGAAACAAGAAGAGCCTTTTGTTTACCTTGCCCTCTCAGCTCCTCTAACGACACAAGGGCAGCTCGTTGCATGGAGTTGAGAACAAACCCACCCTTTGAGACCTCAATCTCTTGAACGCTCACACTGTCCACAGCTCGGGGATGAAAGGTTCGAGTTGTGTTGAACGTATCCCACACCTTCGTGTAGTGGGTAAGCCACGCCGGGGAGATGAGTGTTGCTCGTGCCCAGAGGGTTTCAAACTCCTCCTTGGTGTCTTTGATCAACTGCCCCTCATTGGTACCGACTACTTGGAGGTTCCACTCATGGTTTCGCAGCAGGGCATCTTGGGTAATATTGGATGAGCCGATGATGAGGCTTGTTGGACGTTGGGAATATTCAAAGAGGTAGCCTTTGGTGTGAAACGCATCGGCGGTGTACACCCGAACCTCAATGGAGGGGCCAAGTTCAGAGAAGATCGATCCGATCGCATGGGGGTTGGTGAAGTTCAAGTAATCACTGGTGAGGATTCGCCCTTTTACTCCTTTTCGCTTACATTCAAGAAGAGCCTGAAAGAGTGTTGCCAAACCTCCCCGTGTAATAAAGGCAACGCTGAAAGCAAAAGAGGAACACTCAAGTAAGTGGGTATTAATTACATCCGCAACCCTGCTTTGGTTTACCCGAGTGTTGAGCACAAGCTTTGGCCGCATTGCTTCCAGGCTTGCGCTTTGTGCATCAAGAAATGCTGAGTGAAGACCTTTACTGAGTTGTTCTTCAAATCCGTTCATGCAAGCACCTCTTTCAGAAGGTGCACGATGGGTAGATCGGCAGCGGCCCAATCAAGAGCGTCTAACTGATCGATAGTGAACCAACCGCTACCAAGGTGTTCGTGTAAGACAAACGATCCGCTCTTTAGCGTACAGCGATAACTCTCTAAGGTGATATCAAAGGTTGGATAGGAGTGCTCAACAGTAAGGAAGTGTTCTTCAACCGTAATTGTAACACCGAGCTCCTCGACGATCTCTCGAGCCAAGGCAACAGAAGGCTCCTCCCCTTCCTTAACCTTTCCTCCGGGGAACTCCCATTTTCCTCTCAGCGGACCAGAACCACCCCGCTGAGCGGCAAACACGCTCTTTGCATCGATAATAACTGCTGCAACAACTCTCATAGATCAGATCTTAGCAGCAGTGTCCTCATTTGACCAGGAAATTGGGAAAAAACACTCTTTCGTGATCAGACTGCCTCAAACTCCTCATCATCAAAATCTGGAATATCTACTGGTGCAATCACTTCATCTCCCATTGAAAGGGTTTGGGTGTAATCTTCAGCCACCATCGTCCGCTTAAATTCTGCAGTCGGATTAATTTCGGCTACCAATTCTTCCAGCTCATCAAGACTGATGTTAAAAAATTCTTTTCGCAAATTAACTTTATTGACTCTTCTTGAATGCAATCGTTTATGTAGTTCATTCTCCAGACCGACTGCATCCTCAGAGAAGATAAAGCTGTGAACATCAAATCTGAAAGGCACGCTCGCGCCACCGAGTTCATTTACTCGGTCTTGAGGATCCAGTCTCCGAGTCATCCCCACTTTGAAGACGTGGTCTCCAAAAGACCCAAGATTGCTAATAATATAGACATTCCCCGCCTTCCCAAGCTGTAGCCTGGTGATCTCTTCTTTCTTTTCTTCAACTTGAGCAAGATGACCATTGAGTTCTTCCAGTTTTAGTACATACTCTGACCGTTTTAAGGAATCTTCAGCCTCTATCGATAAGAGTTCTTGAACCTTCTGAATCTCCGCATGGTATTTTGACTCTTCAAACTCAATCTGTTTCTTTTGTTCTTCAAGTCGCTTCCGTTCTTCGGCCTCTTCACGCATCTGCTGACGTAGAGCAAGCTGTTCCTGTCTCGCTTGCTCTCGCTTAATATAGTATTCGTATTCAATTTTCACAGCACTTTCAAAAAGGTGTTCCAATTGTCCAACAAACTTTCTCATTGTCCCGGCAATCGATTGATTCCCCTCCGAGGCAATTGAAAGGTATTTCACAATGAGAGTGTGCACCTGCTGTAGTGCATCAGCAAGCTTTTCATATTTAAGATTGTACAGGATATTTTGCAACTCGGATCTCAATGAAATAACAGTAAGCTGGTATATCGCTTGGTTAGCTTTTGTTGTGTAACGCTGAGCATATCCTTCAAGCAATTCGTCGATGCGTTTCTGGTTAGCTCGAAATTCTTTGCGGAGATCCTGATAGCTCATATACTGCAGGTTCAACATCACTGAAGGAGCAATTGAATCCAGATCAAGGCGTTCACTTTCAGTTAAAGCGCGGTAGTATGTTGGAGGAATATCCGTATCAAAAAATTGTTGAAACGCATGCTCTATCGTCGAAATCAATTCGCGTGTCCGAGACAGCTTCCGAGCCTGGGATTCTATCCGTTTTTCAAGCTTATTGTGTTGCTCCTCTAAACCAGAAATTTCACTACTGATTTTGTTTCGAACGAGCTTCAAGGAAATCCACTCTGCTTCATATTTTTTGATCGTTTCTTCCAATTCCTGTTTCTTTGCATCCGCAGATTCAATATTTGAAATTCCCAACCGAGAGATCCTAAACCGTTCATGCGCTTCGCTTGCTTTCACTTTTTTATTTTCACTAACAAGCAAAATGATTATAACTGTCGCAATCGCAATTGCTAGATAGGGCAATATACGTAGAAACATTGGAGTCTCCTTACTATTCAGATCCGCTTCTTCATCAGGAATTGTCACTTCGTCGGAAGCAGGGCTGTAGTTTGTTAGTGAGAGTGAAGATTTTTCATCGGTGATAGGGTCATAAATGTGAGAATCGATGTACTCAAATGTATCGCTTTGAAGTGATGTAGATACCTCTTCTTGGGTAGTAATCGAGCTCGTTTGTTGACTATCTTCAACAGAAGAAAGATTGATAGGCACGGTGGCTCTTTCTTCCGGTTTATCAAAAACATACTCTTGAACTTTTTCTGATACGATTAACGGTTCTACATGAGGTGTCTGGGCCATTTCTTCGTCATGGAACGATTCAACGTCCCTTGAGTTGTCTATGACCTGAACTTCTTCATTTAACTCCGGCTGTGGAGAATTTTCCTGAGTTTGAGGTTGCTCTAGGGTATGTGTCATTACACATCCTGAGAAAGTAAGAGAGATAAGCATCAAAATGCTTAGCGTGAAAAGCAATCTCATGAGTCTCATAGCGTATGCATTTTACCATGGGACTCAGTTATGTGCTAAGAGAACATATTCCTTGAATATTTCCAAACACAACCAAACATAGCTAAAGCAAGAAAAATATCACTTTAAGCCACATGAATTATCAAAACTGTTAAGTCCATTTAACAAAATTCATGCAAAATTGTTAAATGGACTTAACAAAAACAGCACACTCTCTTCTCAAACAGAATATAAATCCCTCACTCTGGCTCTTTGGGTTTCTTTATTGAGCAGAACATGTCTCTCTGATATGGTGCTCTCATGAGTAATACCCTGTTGCAAGGCCAGTCTTGGGCCCTTTTTACTGCGTTATGTTATGCCCTGAACTCCCTTGGGTTTCAACGCATCGGCAAATTCACGCCCATTAACGGGGCAACCCACATGCGCATGTGGATTGCCTTGCCAATAGTCCTCCTCATGACTTACATCTCTCAAGGGTTTCTCATCCCCGCTACCCTCTCTACCCAAGCAATCCTTCTCTTATTGATCAGTGGGTTTTTTGGCTACTTTTTAACCGACCTGCTCCTCTTCCAATCCTATATGTATTTGGGACCGCGCGAATCGTTGGTTCTCTTAACGATCTCTCCGGTTCTCGTAGCAATCTTTGGTTTCTTTCTTTTTGATGAAGCGCTGAATATCATCCAAACCCTTGGAATCCTCATCACCGTCGGGGGAATTCTTATCATGGTTATCTTCGGAGGGAAGACAGTCGGATTGGAAAGCTCTAAGAAGCGTTTTGGCTACATCTTAGCCACCTCAGCTGCGATCATCCAAACGGTCGCCAACCTCCTTGCTCGATCGGCAGTTCTGGAAGCGGGAGCAAATACAACAAACCTTTTGAGAAACGTAGGTGGTTTGGTGGCGTTTATCATCTATTTTGGAGTGATAAAACGCCAAATAAAGACCCAAGCCAAACCATTTCTTACAAACCGAAACCTTCTCTTCCTTCTTATCGTTGCTACCCTCGCCGGACCGGTTTTGGGAACCTTTGGTCAGATGAAAGCGTACACTCTCGCTCCGGTAGGAATTGTTTCCACGATTACTCAAGTCTCCCCGATCATGCTCCTGCCTGTTGACTACTTCTTCTTCAACCGTCAGGTATCAAAAGCCTCCTTCATGGGAACAATCCTCTCAGTGTTAGGGATAGGATTGCTCTTCCTGGCAATTTGACGGATTATTAAGAAGCACTCAGCTCGTGAGTCATAGAGGTTCCTGATGCATAAACACGTTCACATACGATGCTCGTTATGGTTTCTCTTACTCACCCTTACTCTCAGTGCGCTAAACGCCACCATAATCGATGATATCTCTTTTTCCTTTGCAAACGATTGGCACAGTCCCAATATTGGGTACAACTATGATGATGGGCTTACCTTCAGTGGGCACGTAAGAGCCCAGTTTCTCACCAACTTCGAACTTAGAGTTGATCTCGCATCATTGACTGATCGAAAGACCACCAAGGTTCGATCGGATCTCTTACACATCAGTGGACTCTATCACTTCACCTTTTCAACATCTTCGGTGGAGTATCGACTTACCCCGCATCTTTCCTTTCTTGCAGGAGGAGATTTAGGGCTTCAGGACATTCAAAACAGCTGGCACAGAGTTCGAGGTATCCCAATCGTTGACATCGCTCAAGTCACTGAACAACCCCTCTTTGCTGTCGCCGGCGGCGGGGAACTTTCGGCATACTTGCCCATCTTTTCTGGAGGCTTGGAGGCGCAAGTGGGCTTCACCCTGTCGAATCATTGGACGAACACCCTTCAAGCAACACTTGCCTACTACCCCGATAACGCCACCCGCCTCGCACTCTCCTATCGCCACCTCTTCTTCCCTGAAAGCGCTCAAGCTTACAACGCATTCTTAGAGCGTTATCAGGGAGTTGAGATCTCCTTTGTTCATGAAGCGGGACCACTGGGTGAGGCGTTTTACCTCTACCCAAGAGAAGGAATATCCTTTGGAGCCTACACCGTTAACGTTTTGAGGTTTACCAAGCCACCTCTCTTCCAACACTCCGATTGGACGTATTCCTTTGGCTTCGCGTTCGACCAAGATCCCGGAACTCTTCAATACATCGGCCTCACGATCAAAAACGTTGGCTTTGAGATCCGCAATGTCAGTGGGTCGATTAAAGATTCCCACGAGCTTGAAATTGCCCGTCATCAAGGAGGGCTGTTCGCCCTCAGCTATCGCTTTGACTTCCCGCTTCAGCCGTGGCTTACGCCCTACCTCAAGCCCTTTATCGCTCTTCACCGCTTCGCCTACCTTGAAGACTTGAAACCAATCTACGAAACCTACCTCCCTTCGCTTGGCATGGAGGCAGGCGTTCGCTTTGCCGACTCTACCCAGCTTGTGTTTGGAGGAACCGCCTACCACCCCAAAGTTGGTGTGAGTGTTCACTACATCGCCAATTCAGCCTCATTTGCCAACCAAGTCCCAGCAACCTATCCTCATCCTCACCGCGCTCTTCAGGTTGCCGTTCTCATCGGACTCGACATCGAGCATGATCTGACCGCACTGAGAAACCAAGCAAAACGACCCGATCGCGGGCTTCCCACCACGCTTTTATGAGATCATTCATCACCTATCCCATACTATTCTTCAAATTACGGGCATATCTCGCTTGAGAATCTTTCGATTCTCATCTAACAATAAGCTAATAAGGATGGCTATGAGCGAAAAAAGAAGATATTTGTTATCGATCATTCTCTGCTTCTTGCTGGTGAATACATCCCTTCTCTATGCCCAAACACTCCAAGGTCTCTCCTTTACCATCTCCAACGATTGGCATACCCCCAACGCCGGGTACAACCTCGACGATGGAATGACCTACGGGGCCCATATCACCTTTGACTTTGATATTGGACTGGAATTGAAGTTGGATGGTGTTTCATTCACTGACAAAGTTACGACCCAAACCCGTTACGACATCATCGCCGTTGGAGCCTTCTATCCCTTTACCTTCGATTTTGATCATCTCGAGTTGACCCTTGAGCCATATCTCTCGCTTCTACTCGGGGGTAACTTTGGATTCAGTGTACTTCAAAACAGCTGGCACCTTCTGCGAAGGATTCCGATTCTTCGAATCGATTACATCACCAACACTCCGGTGCTCACCCTCCAAGGAGGCGGTGAAGTCACTGTCTTTTGGCCCTTGGGGAGTGGCGGTTTTGAAACCCAAGCGGGCTTTACCATCGCCCCGGCTTGGGTCAACCGCGTTGAAGGGACGATCGCGTACTATCCCGATCATGCAACGAGGATCGGTCTTTCTTACCGCTATCTGGATATCCGAGACCTCTACCCTACGCAAAGAGATCACCTTGAGCGGTATCAGGGCTTTGAAATCTCTCTTACCCACCAAAGTGGGCCACTGAGTGAATACATCCTCATCTACCCTGAAGCGGGCAGTGCCTACGGCTCCTACATCGTCAATGTCTTTGGCTTTCATGAACCGAAAACCTTCTCCCAAACTGATTGGACCTACTCCTTTGGCTTTGCTTTGGATAATCGGCCGGGCTTATTCCAACTCTTTGAGATCTCCTACAAACATATCGGCATTGAGATCCAAAACACCAACGGCTCAATAAAAAACAACAGCGGTTATGAGATAGCTCGACACCAAGGCGGGCTCTATGCCCTCAACTACCGCTTTGATCTTTTGGACCACCCCTTCCTTCGACCCTATGTAAAACCATTTGTTGGTGCCCAAAGGTTTGCGTACCTCGAAAACCTTACCCCAGTCTTTGAAAGATACTTGCCTGCCGCCGGAGTTGAAGTAGGCGTTCGCTTCGGAAGTGAGTCTTCAATCGTCTTTGGAGCAACCGCCTGGCACCCCCGCCTCGCCTTCAGTGGTCACTACCTCTTCGGTTACAAGAAAATCAAAGATTCAAT
>CAYUHP010000018.1:18949-24040 GCA_964444595.1 uncultured Sphaerochaeta sp.
TACGATGTATCCAAGTTCAATCTTACCTATCCCTTCCTCTTTGACTTTGATCACTCCTACCTGCGCCTTATGCCGGTCGGGGGAATACTCATCAGTGGAAATCTGGGATTTCAAGGCGCCCAAAATTTTCTCCATCGAGTAACCGGCAAAGATGAAGTATTCCTCGCCTATCCCCCGCAATCTACTCAAGCCCACCTGAGCGTAGGTGGCGAGGTTGCCTATGGTGTTGTTCTTACGCCATTCGCCCTTGAAGGAGTAGTTTCTCTGGAGTATGACGTAGGGTGGGAGTTTGACTGGGAAGCAGGTATCCGTCTGAGGATGAGGAACAACACCAGCTACCTCACTCTCTCTTGGCGTGAAGTCTCCTCAAGCAAGCGCTTCTTAAGCCAAGACCTCCAGAGCCGGCGGTATGAAGGGTTGCAGCTTACCCTCTTTCATGATGGGGCGATCATCCAATCCTTTTTCTCTACGTTCCTGTTAACCGGATACGCCTACGGCGGGTGGATGGTTAACGCTCTTGCATTTAACCAAGAACCGACGTTTACAGAAGCGGATATCGCCTTCGGGATGGGAATCTTCCTCGACCCAAGTGGCTTACGCAATCGCTCTTTCGAGATTATCTACAAGCAGCTCAGTTTGGAGCTTCGCTACAAGAACGGTCCGATCGAGGATTCTTGGTTTCAAGTTGCCTCCTACTTGGGTGGGTACCGCTTCGACCTCTATGAGGGGATCTGGGCGATTCCTTACGTCAAAGTTCTGGCAGGCGTTGAGCGCTTCACGCTCAAACATGAAACCGGAACTGTTTTGGATGGGAAGATCCATCCGAGTATCGCTCTGGAGGCCGGTTCCTACTTCGGTAAGCCGAAGCAATGGGTTCTGGGTAACCTCAACTACCGTCCGCGCATAGCCTCAAGCATCCACTACATCATGGGAAACGAGAAAAAACCAGCTCTTCCGAGTGAATATCAAAAGCAGGTACCCTCTTGGATCTTCCAGCTTGGTATCGCCCTTGAGATCCAACACGATCTTCACTAGAAAAGTGAAAGCCCATCGATTCCGATCGAGTACGCCAACCTGCCATCGGTTAAGATCTGCACTGAGGCAAAGAACTTCAAATCTGCTCCAGCTGCCAGGGCATAGTTGGCGGTAAGCTTTGCTTCAAAGCCGACAACCTGCTCCCAAACAAAGGTTCCCGCACCAATTGGGTAGAAGGTTGTCTGGGCTCCTACCTCAAGACCGAGGCCGGTAAACCCGCCATAGAGGAAGGGAAGATCCAAGAGCGTGAGCGGGATGCGGAGCTGTGCTCCAAAACGAATCTTTTGCTCAGCGATATTCTTGGGCATAAACTCATAGATTGGTAGAAACACGTTTGTCAGTAGGTGGTTTGATCGGAAGTAATCGACTGACCCATTGAGCATTACACGTGAAGGACCTAATCGCACTTGGCCCTGAAGATTTACTAAACCAAGGGTGATCACCACCTCTTGGAAGTGATGTTGAACTTGAATTGTTGAAGATAGATAGGCGGGCCCAAAGAAGTCACTGTTTCGACCCCCTCGTTTTTGGAGGATTGCCCCTACTCCATAGTTCACGAAGCCTTTGAAGGTATCTGCTCCAAGATACGTTACTTCACCTCCGAGATACCCATTCACCTCACTGAGATAGGAGGCTCCTCCAAAAGAAAGAAGGGTGAGTTTGCTCTGTAGATCGAGGCTTTGCTCCAATTTTTCAACGTTCAGTGTTGCTTGGGCCAACACCCTGCCCTTGTTGTATTGATAGGTAAACTCACCGTAGGGAGAGAGGGGTTCTACCTCAACTCCTACTTGAGCTAACAGGGTATGTTTGCGCAGCAGGCTGGAGGTGTGAAAGAGAACACCTGGTCGCACCTGATCACCTTCCTTGAAGGGATAGGGTAACGCTAAGTTAAAGCGCAGCGTGTCAGAGTAGGATTGTATTTCAAAAGATGAGTTGGTAGGTAAAGAGATTTCTTGGCGAGGAGTAGCCAAGGAAGTTGCTTTTCCTTCAAGGGAGGCATACTCAACAGCCCGGACCGCCCTCCCGGTAGCAACCGCCGTTTCATAGAGAAGTAGGTTATCCACAACGGTAAGACCGAAGATTCCACTCTCATCCGTAAAGAGTTCTTCTAAACGATTCTCAATTACATCGAAGCGATAGGAAGTAAAGGTGTCTTTGCCTTCGGAGGTGAAGAGAATCGTTGTATCATCAAGGAAGTATGGATGACCGAGTTCATCGCTGGTAGGACCAATGAGAATCCGTGAAACATTTGATTCGACCAGAACCAAAGAAGTGTTTCCGTTTTTGCTCTGCACCGTAACGATCTTCGATCCATCCTTGGAAAGGGCACTGTCAAGAAAGCTTGTTTCCTCTTCATGAAGGAGGAGATCTATTGAGCCATCAAAAAGACTTACTTCAACCAGATCATAGAAGGAGCCGTTCATCATACTCGCAATTGCTCTGTTTCCATCCTTACTGAGGCGGGGATGGAGTAAGCGCTGCTTGTTTGTGAGCCGCTTACTCTCCCCACTACGGAGGTGATTGAGAAAAAGATCGCTGTACCCCTCCGGTCCAAGGGCAATTGAATTCGAACTTGTCCCATCTACCCAGAGCGAGCTGTACAGGGCATATTCATCACTTAGTGAAAGGGCGGAAGCTTTACTGATTGGTAACGTTGAAACTCTCTTATCGCTCGTGTAGTTCTTTAAGAACGTTCCTTCCTTGGGTGAAGAGACAACTCCCAGTACTCCAAGGCGGGTTTGACTTGGAAGAAAGGCACTGCCGTCTTTGACTTGGGCATAGAGTGATCCTGGAGGAGAAACTAATGAGTGGATTCGTTCTTCGATGGCGAGCTCAAAGAGCTCATTGGCGCTGAGCCCGATTACCTTCTTAAAAATCCACCCCAACCCCATAAACGGGAAGGTGGCAAAGCTTCGGTTGATCTCATTGAAGGCAGAAAAGCCGTAATTGCGAATCAAATACTCAACCACAAGATACCCGGTTGCGTAGATTCGTGAAGAGGGGGGATAGACTCCGCTGTAGGCACCTTGGCCCAAGGACCACAAACTCGCTTCGTCGATCGGCTTTTGGGTAAGCAGCGCAAACTTCAGCGAGTTCCCCCGCCCCTCTTCTCCGCTCATCGATTCAACATACGTGGTGATTCCCTCAACCCACCACCCTGGCATGAACGTAACCGGCAAGGAAGCTACTCCCGGGCCCAAGAAGCGAAGGATCTTCGCAAGGCCTTCCGTCTTGGTGAGATGGAGGTAGTGAGTCAGTTCGTGGGTATACACACTCTTAAGCCAAGAGGGAGTTTTTGCTCCAAGAAACTGATCCTCGTCGCTACCCAGGTAGAGGGTGATCGAGGAGGGAAAGGGGGCATACATTCCGTTTGCCCAAGCGGTTCGTCCATAGAGGATCACCGGCACGCGTTTTGTTGTGGGGTTTTCAAGAAGGAGAGCAAGCTCTTCATAGACCTCATCGGCAAAGGAGGCCAACTCCATTGCTCTTTGGGCCTCATGCTCTTCAAAGATTATCGTTGTATGGACCGTTTCAATCTGCTTCCACGCCGAGGCAAAGAGCAGAGTTGAAGAAAGAAATAGCACCACGAAGAGAGTTCGCTTCATGGTGCTGACTATACTCGCTCTGAGATCACTTGTACAGGTTAGGCGATTGTTCGAATCCAACCTTCGGGAGCTTTTATCGTTCCGTTTTGGATTCCAGTAAGAGTATCGTAGAGTTTTTGCGTGATCGGGCCCATCGCGTTCATTCCACTGGGTAAGAAGATTTCACCTTCTTTGGTGGTAACCGAGCCGATCGGGCTGATCACCGCCGCGGTGCCGCATAGGCCACCTTCGGCAAAGTCAGAAAGCTCGTCGATGTGAACTTCGCGCTCTTCTACTTCCAGATTCAGATACTCACGAGCCACGTGGACAAGGGAGCGGCGGGTGATCGAGGGAAGGATCGTCGGACTCTTAGGAGTAACGACTTTTCCGTCTTTGGTGACAAAGATGAAGTTTGCCCCACCTGTCTCTTCAATGAAGCTGCGGGTCTTTGAATCGAGGTACATATTCTCATCGTAGCCTTGGCGTTTTGCTTCCAAGCCGGCATAGAGGCTCATCGCATAGTTTAGTCCCGCTTTGATGTGACCTGTTCCGTTTGGTGCTGCTCGGTCATACTCGCTGACATAGAGTCGAAGCGGTTTCACCCCACCCTTAAAGTAGGGACCGACTGGCGTGGTAAAGATCCTGAAGGTATACTCCGGAGCCGGTGCAACGCCGATGATCGCCCCTGAGCCATACAGATAGGGACGAACATATAAGCTTGCCCCTGAGCCGTAGGGAGGAACGAACGCTTTGTTTGCGACAACGACCTCATCGAGGGCGGAAAGGAAGCGATCAAGGGGGAAGGCAGGCATCACCAAGCGCTCGGCGGTCTCATACATTCGTTCGGCATTAAGATCGGGGCGAAACGCGACGATCTTACCCTCAGCCGTTGTATAGACTTTCAATCCTTCAAAGCAAGTCTGGGCGTATTGAAGTGCCCCGGCACACTCATTGACGACTACATCCGGGTTATCTGATAACGTTCCCTCATCCCACTCG
Organism: uncultured Sphaerochaeta sp.; assembly: GCA_964444595.1. Taxonomy (GTDB): domain Bacteria; phylum Spirochaetota; class Spirochaetia; order Sphaerochaetales; family Sphaerochaetaceae; genus Sphaerochaeta. The sequence goes on from CAYUHP010000018.1 coordinate 23,569, forward strand.
CCATTCTTATGCACTGAGATATATCGCCAGTCTGTAGGGATATACCCAAAGTTTAAATTTGCCCAATCTATCGGCTTTTTCTCCACACCAATGCCCCCAAAAAGATATTGAATCCATTGTATCGAGCTTTATACATTTCGTCTATTATTATGCATAATTTTTGTATATTGAGTGTGCCTACCTACTACTCAACCTTAAAAGCCTCTTTGAACACGCCAATCATACCAGCATATTCTTCGTCAGTTAAAAAGGCAAAATGAGCAGCTCTCTTTCTTGCAGACAGCTCTCCATCCCCCTGAAGACACAAGCGAATGAATAGATCAATGAGTCGGTCGGAGATGTCGATGATATCCCTGATTCCTTTCTTGGTCGCGTCATAGCTGATAAGAAAGATAAGTTCTTGCTCAAGCTCTTCTTCTATTGTTCTAAGTATAAACTCAGCCAATGCTGTGCAAAAACAGTTACATATTGA
>CAYUHP010000019.1:0-22450 GCA_964444595.1 uncultured Sphaerochaeta sp.
CCACTTATGTTGTGGGTGACACTGGTCCTGCAGGTGGTAAAATCTTCTATATTAATCCAAATTACAACCCAAGCGTTGAAGGTGGCTGGCACTATCTTGAGGCAGCTCCGAGTGATATAAACGGGGGTATTCAATGGGGAGGATCTGGTACAACGGTAGGAGGGACCAGTACAGCTATAGGGACTGGAGCTAATAACACACAACTGATAGTGTCTGCGCTTGGAGCTGGAAATTCTGCTGCAAAGGCAGCTAAGGAATATTCAGGAGGTGGTTTCGATGACTGGTTCCTACCGAGCAAGGATGAGCTGAATGCGATGTACGAGAAGAAGAGTTTGATAGGCGGGTTTGATTCTCCCTACTACTGGTCCTCGTCGGAGAGCAATGCTAACCGCGCGTGGAGACAGGCCTTCCCCGGTGGCAGTCCGGGCGCCAACACCAAGACCAACGAATGGTGGGTTCGGCCGGTGCGGGCTTTTTAGATATGAGCTATTTAACTATTTAACAATTTAACAAAAGGGGGTGCAGGGGGATGAATCCCCCTGCTATAGGAAGATGGCATTATACTATGACCTTCAAGTCTATAAGGATACTAAGGAGCTTGTAGAGCTGTTGTATGGGTATACTCAACAGTTTCCTCGAGAGCATAAGTTTGCTCTTGGGCAAGACTTGAAGAGAGATAGTATCCAGCTGATTCGGCATCTCTATCGGGCGAATAAGCAGGTCGATAAGAAAGAGCATTTGGAGCAGTTTATGGATGAGTTTGAATTAGTTAAGTTTCAGATTCATTTGGCTCATACGTTTAAACTTCTTTCGACAAAGCAATATGGCCGGATAATCGAATTAGTTACTGGAATCGGAAAACAAATTACCGGTTGGCGGAACGCCACCGTTAATGCCAGAATCGGATGAGTTACGGCTTATCCGAGTGCGCAAGGCTTCGTCTAAAAGCGACCTGTGGTCTGCTATTGCAGGTAGGGAGTATTGCCGATACGCGCGTATCGGCAAGCAACACACACAGGGGATTTGTTGGAAGTTTGATTCTGCCAACTACTGGTCCTCGTCGGAGAACAATGATAACAACGCGTGGAGACAGAACTTCAACAATGGCAATCCGAACAACAACAACAAGAACAACGAATATAGGGTTCGGCCGGTGCGGGTTTTAGCGAAGTCGAAGACACCGAGTCTTTCTTTAGGAGGACTCGGTGCCTTCTTTTAATGATCAACTTGAACTTGATCTCTTTCCTCGAGGGCAAGTAACACTGGAACAAGTTATCCTTGCCTATGAAAGCTGTCGGAAGAACAAACGTTCTTCTCGTGAAGCACTGAACTTTGAGTTGAATGTTGAAGAAAATTTAGTCGAGCTGTGGAATGATTTGAATGAAGGTGCCTACAGTGTTGGACCTTCGGTGGCTTTCATCGTAACGAAACCGGTGAAGCGGGAGATCTTTGCTGCTACCTTTCGTGATCGCATCGTCCACCACTTGGTGGTCAATGCGATCAACCCGATTATCGAGAAAGATTTAATCTACGACACCTACGCATGTAGGGAAGGCAAAGGAACGCATTTGGGCATCAAACGCCTTGATCACTTCATGCGCTCCGTTTCAAACAACTACCAACAAGAAGGATGGATTCTCAAAGCAGATATTCAATCGTTCTTCATGTCGATCGACCAGCGGATCTTACATCGGAAGTTAGTTGACTACTTACGAAGTTCTTATACAGAAGCAGATTTGGAAGTGCTTCTTGTTTTGTGTAACCTCATTATCTTCAATGACCCAACCAAAGAGTGTGTGATTCGTTCTCCTCGCTCGTTGTGGGATGATCTGCCTTTTCATAAGAGCTTATTCAATGCATCAGAGTATAAGGGCCTACCCATTGGGAACCTTACAAGCCAGATCTTTGCAAACTTCTATCTCTCTGAGTTTGACCACTATGTAAAAAAGGGATTAGGCATTCGTTGTTATGGACGATATGTAGATGATTTTGTATTGGTTCACCCTGACAAAGAGTACTTGAATCTGTGTCGAAAGAAGATAACCGTGTTTCTAAAAGAACACTTGGGCCTTACGCTACATCCGAAGAAGACTCAACTACAGCGTATCCAAAGTGGAGTGAAGTTCCTCGGTGGAGTTCTTGAATGCAACCACATCAACACATCAGAGCGGATCATCAGTAACTTCAAGACTCGCATCGCTGAGTTTAATACCCTCATTGAAGAGCGAAGACCGAGCAAAGATCAACGAGAGACATTTTTGGCCTCAGTGAACTCCTACTTAGGAATCCTCCGTCACTTTAACAGCTATCGAATCCGAGTTGAACTGCTTCATTTAGTTGACCATAGGTGGTGGCGCTTTTTTAGGGTAGGTGAAAAAGCCTTGGTGATTCATCGGATTCAATGAATCCCATTGTCTTTGCTTGACAGCTTTGAGCAAAAAGCAGAACATAAGAGAAAGTATATCAAGTTGTAAGGGAGGGGAGGTAGGCACGTGCGTAGTGATATCATCAACGAAGTTCTAACGGTTGAGGATCGGGCCCAACAAGTAGTCCGAGATGCGGAGCGCGAAGCTCGCGATATCGTCACCAACGCCCAAACAGAAGCAAATGCGTTTGTTCGGGATGCGCTGAAGCAAGACCGAATCCAAGCCCAAGAAACGATCGCTCAAGCTGAAGCTGATCTGGTTGCCCAACTCACTGAATATGAAGCCTCCTTGGACCGCTCTTCGCACTTATCTGCTGAAGCAGTTAAAGAGATCGCTCAGGCGATCGTCCGTGAAGTGTGTAAGACTAACCTCGATGGAATGAGTGAGTGACGATGGCATCAGTAGACACCTACGGGTTTATCAACGCAAAGATGCGCGCCCGCCTCGGAAAGGCCCGAGAAGAAGCCGTTACCGAGGCTCTTTTGCGCGCCCCTACCTTAGTTGATGCGATCGCTGCACTACGACCCACTCGCTATGCTGCCCTGGCTCGTTCATATGATCAGAGTGGGGATATCCAGAGCCTTGAACTCGTCCTTCTGAAGATGGAGATCGCCTTGTATCGAGAGATCGCCCAATACCTTGAAGGAGTGGAAGGCAAGTTTATCGCCGAGCTCTTGGGAAAGATCGAGATCGATAACCTAAAGAACTCGATTCGCCTCTGGTTCTCCTCGATCATCCACCAGCGCCCGATTCGCCACCGCAGCGAATACCTCTTCAAAGAGAAGATCCTTCACCCAGTCGATTGGACTGCAATGATCAACGCCTTGTCGTGGGATGGGGTGGTTGCCTCTTGTGTGGGCACCCCCTACCACCCGATCCTTCTTCAGTACGATGAGAACACCCTTAAAGAAGACGGACTCTTTCACTTAGAAAGTCGATTGGACCGACTTTGGTATGAAGAGATCTTAGGTGCAACTGCTGTGTTAAAGAAAGTCGACCGCCTGAAAGCATTGGAACTGCTTGAACAAGAGATCGATTTAAAGAACTTACTTATCCTCATTCGCTATGGGTGGTACCACCGCCTTGAGAGTGCCGAGTTAGCTTCCTTACTGCTACCTTGGGGAAAGGTCTTTATTAATAGAGATGTAGCTCTGTATATCGAAACAGCGAAAGAGAATCGCTCAGTGAGCGATTTGCTTTCCCACCTTCTCCCAAGAGAGCACCAAGGGGGTGAATCTTCGGCAGTTGAAGAAACCTTACGCATTGAAGAGCTCTTAGCTGAACACCAACGAAGAGCGTATCGCCGCCTCCTTGGAGGCGAGCCGTTTACGATCGGGACTGCATTAGCGTATTTCTTCTTGAACAAAGAGGAGTTTCGGCGAATCAAGGCGATTTTGAATGGAAAGTATTATGGATTTGATGAAGGATATATTAGGGGGGTAATCGGATGAACTTATTCACAAAGCCGATGCGACTGCTCACAGCGGTAGTTTTGCAGCAACAAAGCGATGAAGTGGTCAAAGCGTTGCTGCAGCTTGGGGTGCTGGATTTTATTCACATCAACCGCCTTGAGGCTGACCAGCTCGCCAAACTCTCCTCTAAGCCAAGCGGAACTAACCGGATGGTTCTTGAAGATCTCCGGGGTCGAGTTGAAGCACTGCTCAAGCAAGGCCACCTTACCCTTCCCGGTGAAGGAGCCTTGGATGTAGCGCTTTTAGAAGCCCCCCAGATCGAAGCCTACCGCACTACGCTGGATGAACTGACAAGATCGCTCTTAGTCCTTAAGGAACAACAGAAGACCGTCAACCAAGCCCTCTTGGGGGTGGAGGAGATGCGCCGGTACTTACGCGAAGAAAAGTGGGAGTATTTGGACTTAAGAACGGGGAGTAGCAAGAGTGGAAAGAGCGAACAACTTGCTGAGAAACTCTCGCCCTACGGTGCTTTCTTAGAACCGATCGGAGAGGAGTATGTAACGTTGCTTTCTCTTCGCCGTGATTTGGCCCAAATCGATCCCTTGTTGGAGAAGTTTGGTTGGACGGAGGAAAGTGATCCTCTCTTACAAAAACAAGCGGTATTGGTTGTTCGCACTCGCTTAGAGAGCGAACATCAAAAGCTTCTTGATAAACGAAGCGAGATTAAACGATCGGTCGATGAAGCGATCATTGAACGAAAAGAGGAGCTGTATGCGATTTGGTCGAACCTTCGACTCAATGAGCTCAGCGACCAAATCAAGAGCTACTTCTCATACACCCGCAACACCACACTGTTCAGTGGATGGGTTCCCGCCGACCAAGCCGAAAGCGTTCGAAGCGCAATCGTCCAAGCAAGCGGTGGTCAATGTGTCGTGGAGTGGACTGAAGCAACTGAAGTGCCGCGCGAGAGCGTCCCGGTTGCAGTAACCAGTCCCAAGGTCCTCGAGCCATTCCAGAAGTTGGTAAACAACTACTCAACCCCGGAGTACGGGACAGTGAACCCGACGATCTTTGTGATGGTTGCTTACTTAGCAATGTTTGGCCTGATGTTCGGCGATGTGGGCCAAGGCTTGGTCCTGCTCTTAGTCGGATTGTTTGGCTCGCGAAGTTACCGCCTGAACCCCGAAAAGAAGGAGGGGATGCTGACGCGCAACGTTACCAACTTGCTTGTCTACCTCGGCCTCGCTTCGATGGTTTTTGGAGCCCTCTTTGGCTCCTACTTTGGTCTTCCCCTCCTTCCTCCGCTTTGGTTTAACTTTGAAGCGGCAGTTGAAGGCCACGCTCCGGTAACCGCAGTGATTCACGATGTGTATGGCATTTTAGGACTCACGATTAAATTTGGAATCATCATCATCTACACCGGACTCGTGTTGAACTGGATTAACCTGTTCCGCAAAAAGTCCTTTGTGACGATGCTGCTTGATAAGAACGGAGTAGTAGGTGGGGTACTCTTTGGTACCGGGCTGTATATGGCGTTCGGGTTTGTGGCAACGAGTTACCACTCCTTCCCATCCGACCCTTGGATCGCTCCAACCCTTGTTGTTGGGTTGATCTTGCTCTTTGCCAAACCGTATGTTCAGTTCTTTGTGGATAAGAAACACAACCGAACTGATGAAACGTTTGGATCGGTGGCCGCCGGTTCGATCATGGAGTTTTTGGTGGATGTCCTTGAGATCTTCACCGGGTATCTTTCAAACACCTTATCCTTCATGCGAGTCGCCGGCTTAGGTATTGCCCACGCCTCGCTGATGGGCACGTTCCTCTACCTCCAGTCGATGGTTGGTGGAGTGGGGGGTGTGGTGATCTTCATCGCGGGAAACCTCTTGGTGATCGTCCTTGAAGGTCTTAGTTCGGGTATTCAATCGCTGAGGTTGAACTACTACGAGTTCTTCTCCAGGTATTTTACCGGTCGAGGAATCGCGTATTCGCCAGTTGGCCTTACGCGATCGTCGTCCGTCAATCGATAATATATTGTGCATGTGATAGGAGGGTCTTATATGACCAAATCAACGTTCAGAAGGAAAATCTCGATGAGCTTTGTCGCAACCGCCTTGGTAATGGTCGGTTCAGGCTTTATCTTCGCCCCGGGCGCCTACGCCGCCACCACCGAAGCAGTAGCTGCAACCGGGTGGGATTACAACCTTGCTCTGGTGTGTTTTGCTGCAGCATTGGCGTTTGCCTTTGGTGCGATCAGCGCCGGAATGGCGATCGGCCGAGTCGGTAGTGCCGCGATGGGCGCGATCAGTGAGAAGCCGGAGATCGCCTCTCAAGCGCTGATCTTCATCGCCCTCGCCGAAGGACTTGTAGTCTTTGGATTCATCACCAGCTTGATGATTCTTGCAAAGGTCTGACGATGAGATATGTTGTCATCGGTGACGAAGACACCGTCTTGGGTCTCTCCCTCGTCGGTGTATTCGGCATGCAGGCAACAAACGCCGAGGAAGCCCGAATCGCTTGGGACAAAGCACTCGAGGACAAAGAGAATGGGATTATCATCATTACCGATGAAGTCGCAGATCTGATCCGATCGACCGTCGATCGGTATCTCTTCAGCGAAACCTTTCCCCTTGTTGTCGAAATCCCTTCTGCGAAGAGCGACTCAAAACGCAGTGATCTCCGTTCCTTGGTGAACCAAGCGATTGGAGTGTCGTTGTAAGGAAGAAGAGATGAAGAGTACAGATACGCCATTATTGGATGGAATTCTCAAAGAAGCAGCCCTGAATGCCAAGCAACTTGTCGAGGATGCCCAAAAGCAAGCAGCGGAGATCCTCGAGCGGGCCCACGTTCGAGCCGAAGAGGAGGTAGCCGCCCAAAGGCGGGCTACCGATGCAAAGGTGAAGCAGATTCAGTTACGCCTGGCGACCAACAAAGCTTCGGCAAAACGAAAAGCGGCCCTCAGGCAAGTTGATGACTCCTATCAACGGGTGATGGATGCCGTCCTTGTTGCTCTTGATTGCGAAACATTGAAACCCCATCTTGCGTATTGGATCGCCGAAGCGGCGATTGGACTTGACCGCAGTGAAGCCAACGTCTCCTTCAGTCGCTTGTGTCCCGTAACCGAAGATGATTTGAAGAAAGCCGAAGGCTTGATCCTTCAAGCAACGGGAGCAAAGATCCGGCTTCATTTGGAGGAGAAGTTTATCCAAGGCCTGGGCGTAGTCCTCTCCGCCCCCGACGGCTCAACTTCCTTCAACAACCAAGTAGATATTCGCCTCAGACGCTTTGAGCGCCTGATTCGCTCAATGATCCAGGAGCGTGCATGAACGAACGTATTATAGGAAAGATTAAGCGGGTCAACGGCCCAGTCTTAATCGTCAAAGGAATTAAAGATGCCCAGATGATGGAGCTGGTCCACATCGGCGAGCAGCGGCTCGTCGGTGAGGTCGTCAAGCTCTACGCCGGTGAAGCCACCGTCCAAGTCTACGAAGATGCCACCGGCCTGAGGCCGGAGGATAACGTCTACGGCAGTGGGATGAGCTTATCCGTTGAAGTGGGGCCGGGACTTATCGGTCAGATCTACGACGGAATCCAGCGCCCCTTGGAAGAACTCATGGGCTTAAGCGGAGCGTTCATCTCCCGTGGTCTCTCCTTTGATTCAATCAGTCATACCAAAGAGTGGGAGTTTGTGCCCACCGTTAAGAAAGGCACTTCCGTCTCCAAAGGAATGATCCTTGGAACGGTTCAAGAAACCAACCAGATCGAACATCGGATTATGGTTCCGTTAACGGTTGAAGAGGGGATCGTCACCGAGATCGTAAAAAAAGGTTCATATACCGTCACTGAACCGATTGCAAAGATTACCCTTTCCTCCGGCCAAGTCGTGGATGTTCCGATGGTTCAAAACTGGCCGATTCGAGTTCCTCGACCTACCAAAGAACGCCTTGCCCTCGACCGACCTTTGGTCACGGGCCTCAGGGTCATCGACACCCTCTTTCCTTTGGCAAAGGGGGGTACGGTTGCGATCCCCGGCGGATTCGGAACCGGAAAAACCATGACTCAGCACTCGATCGCCCAGTGGTGCGATGCTGACATCATCGTCTACATCGGCTGTGGCGAGCGGGGTAATGAGATGACCGACGTCCTCAGGGAGTTCCCGCAGCTCGTTGACCCTCGAACCGGTCATAGCCTCATGGAACGAACGATTCTCATCGCCAATACATCAAATATGCCGGTCAGTGCCCGGGAAGCCTCGATCTATACTGGAGTAGCACTCGCTGAGTACTACCGCGACCAAGGCTATCACGTTGCGATCATGGCCGACTCCACCTCAAGGTGGGCCGAAGCACTACGCGAGCTCTCGGGCCGAATGGAAGAGATGCCCGCCGAAGAGGGGTTTCCCGCGTACTTGCCAACCCGAATCGCTCAGTTCTATGAACGAGCGGGATATATGAAAACCCTCAACGACCAAGAGGGCTCAGTTTCGATCATCGGGGCGGTAAGCCCCCCGGGTGGCGACTTCTCCGAACCGGTAACTCAGCACACCAAGCGCTTTGTTCGCTGTTTCTGGGGCCTTGATCGAAGTCTTGCTTCTTCGCGCCACTATCCGGCGATCAGTTGGCTTGATTCCTACAGCGAGTACCTCGATGAAGTTCGAGGGTGGTGGAGTGAGCACAGTGAAGACTCATGGTACTCCAACCGCCAGAAGATCATGGATCTGCTCCAGAAAGAAGTACGGCTTCAGCAGATCGTTAAACTGGTCGGACCCGATGCACTGCCGGATACCCAGAACTTTATTCTGGAGATCTGTTCCCTCTTTAAGACCGCCTTCTTGCAACAGAACGCCTTTGACGAAGTGGACCGCTACTGCTCAGTAGAAAAGCAAGTGAAGATGCTTGCAATCATCCTTGCTTACTACGAGAAGGGTAGCGAAGCAATCGCCGCCGGCGTGCCGATGGTAAAACTTCGCCGCTTACGAGCGGTGCAGGATATGGCCAGAATGCGCTTAACCGTTAAACCGGATGAGCTGCATGTAATCGACCGCATTCAACTCCGCTTAGAGCGCGCGATCGATGAGTTGGGAGGAATCTATGAACGTTAAGTTGAATCAATCAAATCTCCTCTCCGGCCGCGAGTACCGTGGAGCTTCGCGGATTGACGGACCGTTAGTCACGATGAGAAATACCCACAACGTGGGCTATGGTGAACTGGTTGAACTTTCCACGGGCGACGGAAAGATTCGCCTCGGTCAAGTGCTTGATACAAGCGATGAGATCGTTGTAGTCCAAGTCTTTGAAGGAACCGACGGACTGTCGATGCCGGGCACGGGAATGCGCTTCCTCGGCGAGCCGCTGACTTTGGCGGTGAGCGAACAGATGCTCGGTCGAGTCATGAACGGATTGGGAAAGAGTCGCGACGGTTCGGCAACCCCGCAGGGGTACGCCGAGCGGGATGTGAACGGTGAGCCGATCAACCCCACTGCCCGTGAGTACCCTCGGGACTTTATTCAAACCGGAATCTCTGTCATCGACGGATTGACTACCCTCATTCAAGGCCAGAAGCTCCCGATCTTCAGCGGAAACGGGTTGTCTCACAACCAACTCGCTGCCCAGATCGCCCGCCAAGCAAAGGTGCGCGGCAGTGAAGGGGATTTTGCCACGATCTTTGTTGCGATGGGGGTCAAGTACGATGTTGCCAAATACTTCATCGATTCATTTGAAGAGAGCGGAGTCCTAGATAACGTAGCGCTCTTCCTCTCCCTCGCCGACGATCCCTCGATCGAGCGAATTATTACCCCCAAGACGGCGTTGACCCTTGCTGAGCACCTTGCCTTTGATAAGGGCAAGCACGTGCTCGTGGTGATGACCGATATGACCAACTACTGTGAGTCGTTACGAGAGATCGGAACGATGAGAGGGGAGATCCCATCCCGAAAAGGATATCCGGGGTATCTTTACTCCAACTTAGCGGAGATCTACGAACGATCGGGGAAGATCCTCGGCCGTAGCGGCTCGATCACTCAGCTGCCAATCCTTTCGATGCCCAACGATGATATCAGTCACCCGGTCCCCGACCTTACCGGTTACATCACCGAAGGCCAGATCGTTTTTGAACGAGGGATGCACGCTCGCGGGCTTTATCCGCCGATCAATCCACTGCCTTCGCTTTCGCGACTTATGAAGGATGGAATCGGGGAGGGGATGACCCGGGAGGATCACCCCCACTTGGCTAACCAGCTCTTTGCTTCTTATAGCCACGTCAAGGATGTTCAAAACTTGGCCTCGGTTATCGGAGAAGAGGAGTTGACCGCCCTTGATCAACAGTACTTAGAGTTCGGTACCTTCTTTGAGAACCGCTTCATCAACCAAGGGTATAATGAGGACCGCTCGATTGAGCAAACCCTCGATCTAGGTTGGGAGGCGCTGAGCAAGCTCCCCAGTGAAGAGCTGCAGCGCGTCACTGACGAAGAGATCTCTCAGTACTACCGAGGTTGATATGGCTATTGATACCACCTTGGCACCGACAAGAAGCAACTTACTCAAGCTTGGCGAAGATTTAAAGTTCGCCAAGCTGGGTTATGAGCTCTTAGACCAAAAGCGTTCGATTTTGGTCGTTGAGCTGTTGACCTTAGTCGACCAGGCGGTTGATTTCGAAACTCGAGTCCTGACTTCCTTAAAGGAAGCCCAGAACGCCCTCAGTGATGCAATTATGCAGATGGGGCGGCTGAACGTTGGGAACTTAGCAGGGGCGGTAAATATCGACTACTCCATTAGTGTCGGCTCAAGGCGGGTGATGGGTGTTTCGGTACCGAAGGTAGAAACCTCCTTTACTGATAAGAGCCCGTACTTCTCCAGTGAAGAAACAAGTATTCTCAGCGAGGTTGCGATCGATCGCTACCGAAGCGCCTTAACGTTAATGGGCCACCTTGCCGAGTTGAAAGTCTCGATCATGCGCCTTGCCCGTGAAGTCAAGAAGACGATTCGAAAGGTAAATGCCTTGGAGAAGATCGTCATTCCTCAAACCGAAGAAACAATCGCCTGGATCGACAGTCGAATTGAAGAACAAGATCGCGAAAATGTGATTCAACTTAAGACCATTAAAGATCGGATGGAACAGGTCAAACGCCTCAATGAGGTTTTGACGCAAGCCGATGATGATGATACAGTAACCACAGGGGTATAGCATGTCAGTCCCGTTTAAACAGATTGTCGCGTACATAGATGGCTCAGAGAGTTCGATGACCGCGTTGATGTATGCAATCAAGCTGGCCAAAGAGCACGACGCCCAAGCGACGGCGGTGTATGTCGTTAACACCAAAGCACTCGGAGACCTCTTAAAGAGCGGCATCTTTGTTGCGGTGGAGCGAGATGAGTACCAGCGAGACCTCTATGAGGATGCCGATCGCTACCTCCGCCACGCTCAGCGCCTTGCTGAAGAGAAGGGAGTAGCGATCGATACCGTCAAGTTAGAGGGCTCAGTCCACTCAGTTGTGAAAGAGTTGGTCAAAAATGTCGGGGCCGATCTTTTGATTTTAGGTGGTGTGAGTGATATTCGCTCCCGCCGAGATGAGCTGGCAAGCGAGACGGATCGCATGATGCGAACCGCCCCGTGCCCGGTTCTTGTTGTTCGGGAAGATGATGATATTTGGGATGAGTTTGAACGCTAGGAGCGGCGAATATGAACGTATTGGAAGCATTAGAGAAAGATTTGATTAAAGTGCCCCTTGAGTCGGGTGAGAAATATGCAGTTATCCGGGAGCTGGTCGATGTGGCCGCTCAAGCAAAGGGATATGATGGTGAGGCGATGCTCGATGCAATCCTTGCCCGTGAGCGCTTAGGCTCAACGGGGATCGGCAATGGCATCGCGATTCCCCACGCCAAAAGCGATGTGGTCAACAAGGTGACGATGGTCATCGGAGTCTCAAAGACTCCCATCGACTTTGATTCGATCGACAACCAAAAAGCACGAATCTTCTTTCTCGTTGTTGCTCCCTCAAAGGAAGCGTCCGCCCACGTTGAGCTCCTTGCCTCGATTGCCCGCTCTTGCTCATCCGGAATCTTCCGCCGAATGCTCGAACAGGCAAAAGATGCCGATGAGGTAATTCAGCTCTTCATGGAGTAGGACCAAACCCATTAAGAAAAACCTACTAGCCCAAAAGATAATCCTTTTGGGCATTTCTCTTCTTCTGCAGTGGTGTGTTGGTTCATGCCGTTGTGAAAGATGATACCATTTGGTTGCCCGTAAAAGGAAAAACTCTTGATACCACCCTATTAAATAGGGTGGTTTGCAACTAGCTTATGTATACCAATCGTGAATTTGTAATGATGCCAAAGTTTGCACAGTTTGCAGAAGCAGGAGATAAAGAAATGAGTGTATATAAAAGTATCATGCAAGGGCTGAATGAGGCCGGCAAATACCAAGAAGGTAAGCTTGATGCAAGAAAAACAAAGATCGCAATAAAGCCAGTGGAGTCTTTTTCCAGCGAAGATATAAAGTAAATCCGCAATCACGTTGGTTTGAGTCAGGCACTCTTCGCATCTTTGCTTGGCATATCCAAAAAAACAGTCGAAGCTTGGGAGCATGGACAAAATACCCCGTCTGGAGCCTCCCTCCGACTTCTTCAATTGATCAGAGATAATCCTGACATGATTGAGCAATATGTGATCAAAGCATAGACGATCACATCAAATCCTACATGGCAACTAAACAAAACTGCCTTCCCTAGGTCTCCTAGAGAAGGCAGCATCATCAAAAAACTAACTATCATTTACTTCAGTCGATCTTCTTTCTCTCTCACACTCCGCCTTTGGGCGTTGTTTATCGCTGTTTGTATCAGTCTTTAAAAGAGGGAAGGTCTGGGAATTCTCATATTTTATATATTATATGCTTAGAAGCTGTAAGAACATATAAAATATGAGAAATACTCTCATAAATGAATTGATTTGATGGGTCTTATGTGGGATACTGTGATCCCTAAGGGAGGAGATCCCATGCTACTACAATTTAATTTTTCTAATTTTAAATCCTTTGCTGAAGAGGGAACGTTAGACCTCACTGCAGTAGGTATCTCTGAACTTTCTCACCACGTCGTGAGCTTTGACCGTGAGAAGGTTCTTCCTGTGAGTGTACTCTTTGGAGCAAACGCAAGTGGAAAATCTAATGTGTATCAGGCTTTTGATTTTATGTCGAAGATGGTACGTACTTCTTTTGCTTTTGGTGGCAGGAAACAACGTGAAATGGGTTTTGAAGAGTCAGCGTATCCAGAGCCTCCACGGTTCGCATTCAGTAGCGTAAAGCAAGAACCTGCTAGTTTCGAAGTTCATATTTTACAACCAGAGACACAGAAAACACTCGTGTATGGCTTTAGTATGGATGAGAAGGGAGTTGTGGAAGAATGGCTGTACGAGCGAGCAAAAACTGCTAGCACAAACAAAGAGATTATCTACCGAAACAGAGATGAAGAGACGTTGGATATGCCTGGTTTACGGGCTTCCGACCAAAATAACATCAGAGCTGCACTCGATACCGAAGTACTGGTGGTTTCACTTGGAGCTAAGTTAAAAGTCAAACAGTGTGTCGTCATCAGTTTGTGGTTCCATCGCTGCCGAACAATTGATTACGGTAATCCCGTTGAAAATTTTGTTCAGAGCAATCGCGTACCTCGATTCTTCAAGGACAAAAAAACTCAAGATCTTGTCGTAAATTACCTAGGAGCTTTTGATGAGTCAATTCAGGGCTTTACGGTAGAGGAGCTTCCGAAGCAGGAAGAGGATGATGGAATTCGTTATTATGTCGAATCTTTACACAAGTCATTGGATGGCGAACAGCTCATTGGCATTGACTTCCGGGATGAGTCAGCCGGTACGTTGAAGATGTTCTCTCTTATCGAGCCATTGTTTGATGTTTTGAGGTTTGGGTCAGTATTGTTCGTTGATGAGCTCAATGCTCGGTTACACCCACTCTTGGTACGAAACCTTATTCTCACATTTACCAATCAGGAAACTAATCCCAACCATGCTCAACTCATCTTTACCAGTCATGATACTTGGCATCTTGCTAACAACACGCTGAGAAGAGATGAAATTTGGTTTACTGACAAAGATAAAGAAGGACGAAGCACCCTCTACTCATTGGCCGAGTTTCGCTCTGGTGATGGAGGAAAGATCCGTAAAGATGAGAACTATGAGAAGAACTATCTCCTCGGTAAGTATCGGGCGATTCCAAGCTTGAAAACAATTCAGTTACTCTTTGATGATTTCACTCAAATGAAAGGAGAACCTACCGATGTCTAAGCGGAAAAGATTAGGAGAGCGAAGGTCACGGAAAAAGCTTGATTCCAGAGACCCTGATCTTGGCTACTACATCATTCTGACTGATACAAAAGAAACCGAGAAGCATTATTTTAAGGGACTGCACGATGCTTTGCCTCTTCAGGTGCAAGACCGTTTGAGGCTGAAAATAATTCCCCGTGTTGAAACGGAATATCTCATCGAACGTTGTGTGGAAGAGATTGCAAAGGACTCTCAATATGGAACCCCTTGGATTATTCTTGATCGTGACCAGTTGTCAAAGTTTGATGAAATTATTGATGAAGCAGAGCAAAGAAAGATTTCAGTCGGATGGTCGAATCCATGTTTTGAAATTTGGTTGCTTACCTATTTTTCTTACCCCCCTTCTTTGCATGATTCAGTTTCTTGTTGCTCTGCATTTGGGAAAGAGTTCAAACGAGTCTCTAACCAAGAATACGATAAGGCTGACAAAGATATCTATCGAAAACTTATTCGATTTGGCAATGAAGAGGATGCAGTTAGGAATGCAACTACGTTGTATCAAAATACTTCCCAACGAAAAAATAAAAAGCCTTCAAATCTTTCTCCAGCCACTACTGTTCATGTACTCGTTGGAGAGATTAGAAGAAAGTGTGCCAATGCCATGAATAACCATAGAGTGCACATCGGCCGTTAAATATCGCCGCCTGTATTAGGCGCATCGCAACCTAATCATGAAATTAGCCCGAGATTTCTTCTCCTCTCGTGAGAGTAGGTTGGATTAATGTTCGAATCTCATTGATAACTTCGTCTATCGGTTCTACAAGACCAGCATCGCGTGCGTGTAAACCTTCGTCAAGTGAAGTGTGCAACGTTGCTTTTCCTGTAAGCAGTTCATAGGTCTCAATACTCATTACTACCAACTCTTCTTTTCCGTCGTTAATGATGAATACTGGTTTGGAGTGTTGATGGCATAGCTCAGCTAGCTCGTCATAGTTATTTTTCAAGTCAGCGCTGGATCGAATGATTGGCATTAGTACCCTCCGCATGTCGCGAGTATAGCATTTATGTTAACCTTCAGAAGGTTTTTATACGTACTTCTAAGAAATCCTGCCCGGCGTATATTTTGTAGGCCAACAAATCTCTTCAATTAACAAAAAGTACACTTCGCAATGAGAACGATTACAGATTGGCTATTTGTCCGCAGATTTGCAGTAAAACATCACCCTCTCTATCGCAAATTCGTGTGTACCAGCTATACTCCTGTTAGACTATGGCAAAGGAGTGAGCAATATGATTATAAAACCTTCGACTACAAATTACGATGAGATTGCTAAACTCTGTCGCTCTACAGGAAAGCCGGTCTACCTCACCAAAAACGGCGAGGCCGATCTGGTTGTTATGGACGTGGAATCTTTCACCCGGCGGGAAAAGATGCTGAAACTGTGGGAGGAGCTGCTGAGCACCGAGAAAGATCGGCAAGCCGGACGGGCGGGCTATACACCAGATGAAGTGGAAGACTATCTGGATGGTATCATCGCTGCTTTAGAATGAGTCCCATGGACATTTACCAACTCTCATCGTTACATACATTGAGTATGGGTATTTGATATTTAGGAAAGTCAACTGTTTATTCTTACTGCTCTCTGCCTTGGTTGAAGAGCACCCTTTCTCTGAGCACCCTTTCTCTTTACAAATACCCCCTCTTTTCGTATGGTGTTTTTACGGGGTAATACCTTTGGGGAGGTGGTGGGCGTGAGTCAAGTAGTTGCATTCAATGATCAAGAGCGGGCTCTCGTGGCGAGTTGTCGAGTGGCACTGGTGAAACAGCACGAAAGCTTGGCCCATTACCTTGATGAACGGGTTGCTGATTTGCACTCCCTTGCCGGTATTATTAGTCGATCTGCCTCTCTGGTGGGGGACTTGGGCTTCAGTGACTCCAAACGTGATATCGACACCCTTGCTGCCAAGTTGGTTAACCAAGGGGTGGAAGAGGTAGTAAACCTTCCGGTTCGAGCTTCGCTGGGCCGAACGTTCATGATCGCGAAACTTCACCTCTTTGGCTTTCTCTTAAACGTCGTTGCCAAACAAAGACTTTTGGATGACGAGCAAGAGGAAGAAGCCCTATCTTGCTACTACGCCATCCTCTTTTCTTTGATGGCGGAAGACCTCTACATCACGATCATCAGCGATGCCAACGGCCAAGAGTCGTGGGCTAAGCGAGCAACACGGGACCTTGTCCTCATGTGGGAGGAGCGCAGCGCTGTCTCAACGATCGCCTTTGCCCCCTTGCTGCAAGAACTTTGGGATGCCCGACATCAGTTGATTCCCGTCCTTGGAACCCTGATGGGAACCGTTGAACTACTTCAGCTCTCCATGGGCCTCAGTACTACCTGGCACGACTTCTTTGCTACGTATGGCAAAGAGGAGCAAACGATCTTGGCGTTGAACGAGTTTCTTTTCTCACTCTCATACGAGCAGATTACAACGCTCGAAGAGTTGATGGGTAATGAAGGGTATGAAGTGGTCAGTAGAGAGGGTGCTCAGGATCTTCTTCAGCTCAAAGCCAGCCAGCGCCTCGAGGGAAGAAATGAAGAGGAGCGGTCCGCCGTTCGGCTTTACCGCTCCTTCCTTCGTCGAAATACCTTGGCCAAGGTTCGCCGCGACAGCGACAAACCCGGGCCTCGCTCCACCTTAGAACAACAGTTTATGCTCTATTTGTGGAGTATTGAACACTAATTGCCCAAAGCAAGGCGATAGATCGCTTCAAGATCAGCTCGATCGAGCGCTTTGATCGAACCGACGGTTCGGCCTTCGCCTCGGGAGCACTTATCTGCCATCTCCAAGATCTCTTCCTCGGTTGGAACAACGCCCAACGCCTTGATCGTCGTTGGCATCTTAATCGACTCAAAGAAGGCCTTCGTCGCGGCAATTGCCGCAAGGGCATCGGCATCTTGGTCTTCAGTCTTGGGAAGATCGAACACCTCATAACCAAAGGTGGCAAAGCGCTCTGGTCTGTTCTTGTAGACGTAGGTAGCCCAGCTGTCCCAGACCGCCGATAAGCCTGCTCCGTGGGCAACATCATACAAGCCGCCAAGTTCATGCTCCATTTGGTGGCATGTCCAGTCACCTCCCGATCCGTTTCCGGCACTCGTTAACCCGTTGTGGGCGAGTGATCCCGCCCACATGATATTTGCTCGGGCGGTGTAGTCCCTTGGGTTTTCAAGAAGCACGTGAGCGTGGTGGACGATGTTCTTCAAGAGGGCGGTGGAGAGGTCATCGGTTAGGGACATCGACTCTTCGATAAGGAAGTAGCGCTCCATCGTGTGCAGCATCATGTCAACGATTCCACTCATCGTCTGATACTCCGGCAGGGTGTAGAGTAGCTCCGGGTTCATGATCGCAAAGCGACAGCGCCCGGATGCATGGTTTACCCCGCGCTTGAGCCACCCCTCTTCATTGGTAATTACCGAAGACTCACTCATCTCCGATCCGGCAGCTGCGATCGTGAGGATCACTGCATGAGGAAGAGCACCTTGAATCTTTCGTGTTCCGGCATAAAAGTCCCACACCTCACCTTCGTTGTAGATTCCGTAGGCGATCGCCTTTGCCGAATCAAGGGCCGAGCCGCCGCCGACGGCGAGGATGAAGTCAACTCCCTCCCTCTTTCCAAGTTCAATTCCTTCATGAACTTTGGAAAGCCGAGGGTTGGGCACGACTCCACCCAGTTCGACGTAGTCGATCCCTTCTGCTTTCAATGAAGCTTCAACTCGGTCCAAGAGTCCAGATGCTTTCGCTGAGTTTGAACCGTAATGCAAGAGAACTTTTGTTCCGCCGTAGTGTTTGACAAGGCGACCCGCCTGATTTTCAGTATCCTTACCGAAGAGGACTTCGGTAGGGGTATAGTACGTAAAGTTAGAAACCATTGATTCCTCCGTTAATATCCAAAGCTCTCACCGACGATGAGAACGGTAATTCGATTTTCAAAGCGTTGGTTGGACAACACCACGTAGTTTGCACAGATCGTGTCCTCACACTGACCCGCCTCCAGAGCCATGAGGTGATCGGGGTCAACCTTGGCACTGACGCAGTACCCATGCTCAACACAGTGGGTGTTCTTCTTCAGTCGTGTTGCATTTGCCGGGGCGGCAAGGGTCTTTACCCTCAGGGCGGCACTGGCTAGATCGGGGACGATCTTGTCCCAAGAAGCGACGATGAGGACCTCTTTCGGCCCGTAGAGAAGAGCAGCTACGCGGTTACCGTTTCCGTCAACGCAGTACAGCTCCCCATGTTCGGTGATCGCATTCACACTGGAAAGATAAACATCGGCCCCAAAGGAGGCGATGAAGATCTGCCGAACATCCTCTTTGGAAAGGTTCGGTGCGTAGCGATCTAAGAAGGCGTAGTCACCGCTTCGCAGTAACTCCAAGACTCCCGCTTCCTCCAAGCTGGCCGAACCGCCAACTCCGACGGTAGCACCTTTTGTGAGCCGTTTCTTTACCTCGTGCTTTACTTCTCCAAGGGTAGGGATGAAGTGAGCTTGTATGTTGTTCTTCCCAAGTTCCTCGATTGTTCGTTGAACTGCTTTCATGCGAATTGTATAAAGATGATCATCCATCGGTGTATCCTCCCGCCAAAGCTTACCTGTTCTTCTCATCCCTTGCAAGTTTTCTTACGGTTTTACGGATTTTTACAATGGGTGACCTCTGCCTAAAGGGTGTATCCTACAAAGAGAAGGAGCAAAGCTATGGATATTCATTTTTATGGAGCGAATCGATATGTAACCGGAAGTTGCACGATGATAGAGAGCGGTGGTAAGAGAATCTTGATTGATTGCGGCCTTCCTCAGGGCAATGATGCAAAAGCCGGTGGGCTACAACTGCCCTTTGACGCAAAAGAGATCGACTACCTTCTTTTAACCCACGCCCACATCGATCACAGCGGACGGATTCCGCTGTTGATCAAGGATGGGTTTACGGGAGTAATCCTAGCCACATCGGCTACCGAGGATCTGTGTTCGATCATGCTCGCCGATTCGGCTCATATTCAAGAGTCGGAAGCGGAGTGGCAAAACCGCAAAGCAAAACGATCAGGCCAGGCGATCATTGAACCGTTGTACACGATTGAAGATGCATATAAGAGCCTTTCTTACTTCAAAACAATTGAGTATGAAGAGAAACGAACCCTCCAAGAGGGGATCGTTGTCCGATACCAAGATGCCGGACACCTCCTTGGTTCGGCCACGATCGAGCTGTGGATCACTGAAAATGAAGAGACGCGCAAGCTTGTCTTCAGCGGCGATATCGGCAACTTGGACCAACCGCTGATTAAAGATCCGGTGTACGTCACCGAAGCAGATTTTGTAATTATGGAATCGACGTATGGGAACCGAAACCACCCGCCTTTGATCGACAAAGATGGGAAGGCGATCACTTCGCTGACGCGGGCAAAGGAGCTCGCTGCGATCATCCAGCGAACCTTTGATCGCGGCGGGAATGTCATCATCCCCGCCTTTAGTGTGGGAAGGACTCAGGAGTTGCTCTATTTACTGCGGATCATCATTGAAGAGAAGTTATGCAGTGAATCAATTCCGGTCTTTGTCGATAGTCCGCTTTCCGTCAAAGCAACCAACGTCTTTGCCGGTAACCTCTACGGCTACATGGATGAAGAGACGATGGCGCTAGTTAACCAAGGAATTAATCCGATTCTCTTTGAAGGATTGACTGCAGTAGTCGATGTTGACGACTCAATCGCATTGAACTACCGCAAGGAAAGTTGTGTGATCATCTCCTCTAGCGGAATGTGTGAGGCGGGGCGCATCAAGCACCACCTTAAACACAACCTTTGGCGAAAAGAGTGCACGGTAATCTTCAGTGGCTATCAAGCTGTAGGAACACTCGGGCGCTCGATCTATGACGGAGCGCGCCACGTTACGATCTTCGGCGAGCAAATCGATATCCGCTGTGAGATCACCGAGCTGCATGGTACCAGTGGCCACGCCGACCAAGATGGCCTGATTGCGTGGCTTTCCGCTTTTGAAGGAGAAGTTAAGCGAGTCTTTGTCGTCCACGGCGACGAAGAGGTTGCTCCATGGTTTGCCTCCTATATCCAACGCCAACTCAACCAAAGCAGCTATGCTCCTCACTTTGGTGAGCACTACGATCTGCTCGATCTTACCTCGATTCCTGAGGCTGAACCGATCACCCTCACTGAGCTACCGTACATGAGGAACTTGGCTTCCGCCCTAGAGACGCTCTATCGGCACGAAGAGGTGTTTAACGAGGTGCTGGGGCGCATTAAGCTGGCCGCTGAACATACGAGCGATGAGAAGCGGGCGGTGCGCCTTGCGAACGCCACGCGCCGTTTAGCGAGCGATTTAGCGGACTTGGCAAAGAAGTGGAACAGTGATGCTTCTTAAGTGAGTTTGATTCCGAACGTAGCTCCGCCGGAAACCTCTTCAAGGATTGAGAAACCCATCGCTTCATAGAAGCCATAGGCTCGGACGTTCCGCCCATCCACCCCCAGGTGGATGCCGTGGACGTCCTTTGCTTGGATTGCAGAGAAGAAGGTGTGCATCAGTGCTTTTCCTAAGCCTTTGCCTTGAAGGGAATCAAGAAGGTCGATGTGCAGATGGGCCGGGTAGCCGAGGTTTTGCCACAGTCCCTCACCGGGGCCCTTGATGATCTGCTTGATCGTGTAGCGTTCGGCATCGCTTTTGAAGTAATCCACGTTCTTATAGAACTCCCTCAACGGATTAAGCCATTGCGTTTGCATCCACTTGTTAAAGGATCTGGTATCGCTGGTGCCGACGATGAAGCCAGAGGGAACCCCTTGGTCGTTTACGGCAGTAAAACACAACTCAGGCTCGAAGAAGAAGTACGGGGCTGTGTAGTAGTGACCAACTGCCCATGCATCGTAATAGTACGGAGTTCCATCCAAGCCGGCGAACGCCGTCTTAAGTGCAATGTCATAAAGGTAAGGAAGATCTTGAGCAACCGTATTACGTATCAAAGCCATGTAAGTGTGCCTCCTTTTTCTAACACTACTGGAATTTAGGGGGTTTCACAATAAGGTTATAAAAGAAGCGATGTAATACATGGTATGGCTGGGTTCATGCACCCTGGTTTTTGCGGAAGTGCTTTGGAATAAATTACGACGTTCATGTATAGGAGCCAATGCAATATTAATCATCATCTATCCCCGTAATTTTGTGGATAACTTCAAGAATCCAAGCCGAAACGGTTTTACTTTCCTGGAGCAGGGTTTCTTTCTCCTCCTTGGTGAGCAGCTGCCGAATTTTTTACGTGGTAATCTGATATTCGCTCCTTTCCCAAAGTCTTGAGTGCCTCTATAACAAGAATGGTAATTTCAGAAAATCCGGTAATCTCCCTGTTTGTTCGATGTTTGAATTCAATCGTATGAGAGTCGACTGTATATGATCGATAAGGGCCGTCACTCACAAAGGACCAACGAGCGCTTACTTGAGTAGAGAGACCAAGGAGGTTTCAGGCTGTGTTGCCACCAGGGCCAATTGTCCAATTGTTAACTCTTGCAAGCACCTGTGCTACCTGACTGATGTCAGGTGCAACATATTCGTCAAGAAGAGTACTGTATTTAGGTTTATCATACACTCCGGGTAGCAACCGACGTATCGTATCGTTATCAGAAAGTCTTTGGATGAAAATACCGTCCCAGGTTTTTTCAATGCAATACGTTTTGCTATGTGTTCATGAATAGATGTTGATGCCATATACTCTCCAAGTTTGTCACGAAAATAACATAAATATTGTGACAATTTATATAAAGAATACGCTAAGACAATCCGCACGTTAAGGAGTTAGGATTGTGAAATGTGCTTCGTTCATCCTTCTGCAGAAAAAGAACCTCAGGAACAAACTTGATAGGTTTGTGATCACTTTTGATAATGGCTGTAAACGCCTTTGGGAGATGGTGATTTGTGGGGGTATGGAAAGAGGGGAGAAAGTGACTGTTGAGAAATAGTTTCGTAGGTTTTGAAGATTATGTTATTTTTATCTCTTTGTATTTTAAAGAAATAAGAAATAGTTGTTAAAATAGTAAAATGGGTATGGACAAAAGATCTAATACTCTATAGTATCCCTTCTTGTTGGCTCGAGCGCCAAAAGCTCATCGCTGGTGAAAGGGTCCAGTACCCTTGACCCTCAGATTGAGTTCAGGTACTCTTATAGGCCCCCCTTTCAAGGAAGGGGATGATTATTGACAGTATAAGCGTTAGGAAAAGAACAGTGAGATTGGAGTAGAGGAAGACCGTTAGGGCTTCCAGTCAATTTCAATGATGAAGGACAGGTAATATAGAAATTAGTCAGTC
>CAYUHP010000020.1:0-22307 GCA_964444595.1 uncultured Sphaerochaeta sp.
CCATCATCATTACTGCAGTAATTGTGGTTGGGGTTTCGATTGCGAGTAGGGTGTTACCTTCTCTTTGAGAGCAAACAACTTCAGTTTTGCTATACAAACACCAACTAATTCTCTACAGTAGGGCTATGCCTCAGATTAAGCTTATTTGTACAGACATTGATGGGACGTTACTTCGACCTGATCACTCAATTAGTTCGCGCACCAAAGAAGCGATTCAAGCTGCTCATAACGCAGGAATCATCGTAGCGCTGGTCAGCGGTCGAATCGGTAACAGCCTAATAAAGATCCAAGACCAACTCGGCATTACTGGCCCCCTTGGAACTCTTAACGGCTCACTTGTGTTGGACGAGAAAGGCGGTTCTATTTTAGAACACCCACTTACCACCGATGAGATTCATCATATCTTAGAGTGGGTAAAACAAACTGACTTGAACGCTTTTGTTTACACGAACACCAACTGGTACGCCTCCAAGGAGGGGTACTGGACCCAGAACGAGTTAAAGATCAGCGGCTTCGAAGGTCGCACCCTCTCCTTTGATGAGATCGAGGAGCGATTGGGAGATGACGAAAAACCGTTTAAAGTCTTATGTATGGACCAAGACACAGAATACCTCTCGGCGATGGAGAACCAGCTTGTTGAGCAGATCGGCTCACATTTTACGATTCTGCGCTCCGGGCCCACCTACCTTGAGATCTTCCACCATGGAGTGGATAAAGGCGATGCGATTCACGCACTGAGTAATCATTATTCAATTGGGGTGGAACAGATCATGGCGATCGGGGATTACTACAACGACGTGGGAATGCTCCGAGCAGCCGGCTACAGTGTGGCGATGGGCAATGCCCCCGCTGACATCAAAAAACTGGCCGATCATGTGACTGCCTCCAACACGGAAGAAGGCTTAGCCTTGGCGATCGAAGCGATCCTATGAAAACACCGCTGTCGATCTACCGGGGACTTCCCTCTTCAATCTACGTCTTGTTTGCAAGCCAGGTGATCAACAGCGCCGGAAGCTTTGTCTATCCCTTTCTAACCTTGTATCTTACCCAGAGGTTGGGCTATTCCGCCCTTCAAGCGGGAATGGCCCTCACCTTCAGCGCCTTGCTCTATGTCCCCGGCTCGCTTGTTGGCTCTAAGTTAGCAGATACGATCGGGCGGAAACCGGTGATGGTCACCTTCCAAATCTTGATGGACCTCACCTACATCGCCTGCGGCTTTGTCGAAGGGACGAAGTTTTTGCTTCCGATGGTCCTCCTCGCCCACCTCTTTGACGGGGCGGTCGACCCGGCCCGTGAAGCACTCAAGAGCGATGTGACGACGATGGAGAACCGCCAGAACTCCTTCAGTTTCCTCTACCTTGGGCATAACGTAGGATACGCGATCGGACCATTTGTTGCCGGATATCTCTTTCTCCTTGCCCCATCCTGGCTCTTTTGGGGGAACGGAATTGCCGGACTTATCGCCACAACCTTTGTCATCTTCAAGATCCCTGAAAGCAAACCAAGTGACGAAGTATTGGAAGCAAGCAAAACGTGGAAGAGCACGGAAAAAGGTGAAGAGGGTGGAATACTCAAGGCGTTGCGGGCAAGGCCGCAAGTCCTGCTTTTTACCCTCTTTCTCTCAATCTCGTGGTACGCCTACAGTCAAATGTACTTTGCCCTGCCCCTAGTAACCACCTCGTTGTTTGGTTCTTCGGGTTCCAGGCTGTACGGGAATCTCATGGGGTTCAATGGGTTGCTGGTTGTCCTCTTTAACCCGATCTTTGTGCATCGGCTTAAGTCCAACCACCCCCTGACAAACTGTGGCTTTGCAAACCTCCTCTTTATGGTCACCTTCATTGGCTTTAGCTGGGTTACCCGCTCCCCGTTCTTCTTCCTCCTTGCGATCGGGTACACCTTTGCCGA
This sequence comes from uncultured Sphaerochaeta sp., assembly GCA_964444595.1. Classification (GTDB taxonomy): domain Bacteria; phylum Spirochaetota; class Spirochaetia; order Sphaerochaetales; family Sphaerochaetaceae; genus Sphaerochaeta. Next base: position 1,906 of record CAYUHP010000020.1, read on the forward strand.
GATCATCCAAGCAACGAACGACCACTACTGGATCGCAAATAACACCCCCATTACTCACCGAGGTCGCTTCAATGCGATCATCCCCATGATCGTCGGAAGCGGAAATGCGATCGCCCCCACGATTGGAGGGGCGATCATCACGAACTATGGTTTTGGTGTCTTGTGGATCATCACCGCCGCTGCGGCATTCATTGCCGCAGCGGGGATCTTCATCCTTCGCCTACAGGAGAAGGAGCAGGCGCTTTAGTGCTTCGTTTGGGAATGCTGGATCGTCTCCGAACTCTTCCTGTAACTCAGTGAGGAGGGTTTTTGTTGCTTCGCATTGCGGGAGCATATACCCACCCTCGCGAACACAGTCCTCAGCCAAAACTTCCAATGAGAAATCAAGGGCTTTTGTTGCAAGGCGGAACTCCTCGCCAAGAGCGTTGGCCAACTGCCGAGTTTTAACCTTTGAGTGGCCGAGGGCAAAGAGCGATTCAACAACCCCATCTTTTTTTGGTTGGGGCTTAGGGTAGTTCTTCGGAACCAAGTAGATTGCACCGCTAGGACACGCATCCACACAGAGGCGGCAACCATCCAAACACTTTGATGCGTCGATCTGACCGTTTTCCGTATCGGTTGCTCCGGTAGGACAGACAAAGAGGCACACACAATCTTTCGTACATAAGCGTAAATTACGGGCTGCAAACATCATCGTACCTCCATCTTATGAATTTTAAAGTTCGGAACTTTACAAATTGGGCAGATCGGCGGTGGTGCTTCTCCCACAAAAAGGAAGCCACAGCTCTCGCAGACCCACACCGCACTCTCTTCCAACAGCTTTGGATTGCGCTCAAGGCGGGTTAAAAACCCCTTATGCAGTCGAGTTACCTTCTCACCCCATAAGAGCGCGCGCTTTGCTCCGCGATCCTCTGCCTCATTGGCTAGGCTGTTTGCCTCTGGGTAAAGAGTTGCGATCTCCTCGTCGATTAAAAGTCCAATCTCTTGAAGGCTTGCCTTCGCGGGCTTTTCTGTCTTTTCCATAAAATACGTTGCAAGCTGACCAAACAGGGCAGCTTCTTCACTTCGAAGCTGCTTCTCACACGCCTTTTTCAGGTTCGTGCACATCACTGTAAGTTCACCATGATTGAGCGTACCCATATACGTTCCTCCTCTGGTAATACGCTCAGTATACCAAGAGAAAAGTCGTAATTGGGAAAAAAATATCGATAGATGACGGAGTTTAGTTATAATTGCTTAATAATCTATACATTTCATATGCTAAATTGATAATTACACACGTATTTTGATATTTGTGCTACATCTTCGTCATATCATCTTTTTATTTGCCATACTATCGGCATGGATAAGATGACGCTTGGTCAAGTAATAAAACACCTACGCAATGAAAAGAATATGACGCAGGAGCAGCTCATTGAAAAAGCAGAGCTGACGCGCAGTCAGCTCTACTATATTGAAGCGGATAAACGAGGTATTCGTCTTACCACCCTCTTTTCTATTTGTAACGGCTTAGGTGTCTCGTTGGTGGAGTTTGCCTCTTACCTTGATGACGACTCCCGTACTCCGAGCATCTCCTCGATCGACGCCCCCGGGGCGACCATCGGATAAGCTTTCTCGTCGGTGGGAATCTCACAGTCGATCACCACCGCCTCATTTAAGGCAAACGCCTCCTCAAGCAGGGCTTTCACATCCTGATCGAGCCCAATTCGCATCCCCTTGATCCCATATGCGTTCGCCAACGCCACCCAATCGATTGGAGTGTCGAGCGTTGTCTCACTGTAGTGGGAATCAAAGAAGAGCGTTTGCCATTGGCGAACCATCCCAAGGGTTTGGTTGTTCATGATCAAGATGACGATCGGCAGCCGATAGCGGGCGATCGTGGCAAGCTCATTGCAGTTCATCTTAAAGGAACCATCACCGGCAACGTTGATTACCCGAGCGTTGGGGTTTCCCACCTGAGCTCCGATCGACGAACCGGTACCATAGCCCATCGTTCCCAAGCCTCCGCTGGTAAGAAAGTGCCCGCACTTGGTATGCTTGAGGAACTGAGCCGCCCAGATCTGGTGCTGGCCGACTTCAGTAACGACAAACGAGCCCTCGGGCAGGACCTTCTCCAACGCTTTGAGAACCTCTTTACTGCGCTGGCTTTCACTTTCGATTCGAATCGGAAATCGCTCCTTGTATGAGGTGACTTGATCCATCCACCCATTGGAGGGAATCGGTTTATCGATTCGCCGGTTCAGTTCATCAAGCACAACCCGTACATCGCCGACGATTCCAACCGATGAAGCGATATTCTTATCGATCTCCGCCGGATCGACGTCGATGTGGATGATCTTTGCCCCTCGGGCAAACGTAGATGCTTTACTGACCACCCGATCGCTGAAGCGTGAGCCGATGACGATCAAGAGATCGCACATCGAAACGATCATATTGGAAACTTTCGTTCCATGCATTCCGACCATTCCGGTGTAGCGTTTGCTGGTGGTGGGAATCGCTCCGATTCCCATCATCGAGGCACACACCGGAGCATCGATCTTTTCGATGAACGTTTCGAGTTCGGCACCGGCGCGAGCTCGAACTACCCCACCGCCGACAAAACAAACTGGTCGCTGGGCACTTTGGATCAATTCAAGCGCTTCGGCAAGAGCTTCTTCGCTGAGGCGGTCAACCTTGGGCTTAATCGGTTCAATCACCTGGCGCTCGTATTCCGTCACATCGACGGTGATATCCTTCGGCACGTCGATGAGAACCGGTCCCGGCCTTCCTTCTTGGGCGATTTCAAACGCAAGACGGATCGTCTTGGCCAAATCGTTTACGTCTTTGACGATGAAGTTATGTTTTGTCACCGGCATCGTGATCCCGGAGATATCCACCTCTTGGAAGGAGTCCTTACCTAAAAGAGGAAGGGTAACGTTACCCGTAATCGCTACCATCGGAACACTGTCCATGTAGGCGGTGGCAATTCCGGTAACGAGGTTCGTTGCCCCCGGTCCGCTGGTAGCAAACACGACCCCTACCTTGCCGGTTGATCGGCTGTAGCCGTCGGCGGCGTGGCTCGCCCCCTGCTCGTGGCTGGTGAGGATATGGTTGATTCGATCGCGATAGGCGTAGAGGGCATCGTAGAGGGGAAGTACTGCCCCACCGGGAAACCCAAATACCGTATCGACGCCTTGTTCAAGTAAACACTCTAAGATGATTTCAGCACCACTTATTCTCATGCCAATCTCCTATGTAAAGATAGCTCCGGTATTCGCACTGCTGACCTGCTTCCGATAGCGGTCGAGGTAGCCTCCGTAGCGAACAACTTCTTTCTCCTTGAAGGAGGCACGCCGTTTCTCCAACGTCGCTTCATCCACCTTCAACGTCAACTCTCCGTTGGGAATATCGATAAAGATCTCATCCCCCTCTTCAACCAGGGCGATCAAGCCACCGCTTGCCGCTTCGGGACTGACGTGCCCGATCGAGGAGCCGCGGGTAGCCCCACTGAACCGCCCGTCGGTGATCAACGCCACATCTCGATCAAGACCCATTCCCGCAATTGCGCTGGTGGGACTTAACATCTCCCGCATCCCCGGTCCCCCTTTAGGACCTTCGTAGCGAATGACGATCACATCACCCTTCTTGATTGCACCACCGAAGATCGCATCATTTGCATCCTCTTCGCTGTCATACACCCGAGCCGGACCGCTGTGGACCAGCATCGCCGGATCGACGGCACTGCGTTTGACCACTGCCCCGTCGAGGGCCAAATTACCCCTGAGGACGGCGATTCCGCCGGTTGCATCAAAGGGGTTGTTTAGGGGGCGAATCACTTCATGATTCCGCACCGGATGCTCTGACCACAATTGGCCAATCGTTTTTCCACTTACCGTCGGCAGATCTTCATGCAAAACCTGAGAGGGTCCCAGTTCGTGCATCACTGCAAGAACCCCCCCGGCGTAGTAGAGATCCTCTAAATGATCGTTTCCACTTGGGGCTAAGTGACAAAGATTCGGAACCTTTGAGGCGATCTCATTGGCAACAAAGATATCCAAATCGATCCCTGCTTCATGGGCGATCGCCGGAAGATGGAGCATCGTATTGGTCGAACACCCCAAGGCCATATCAACAGCGAGGGCGTTTTCAAACGCTGCTTCAGTCATGATATCCAAGGGACGGACATCCTCTTTCAGCAGCTCCATGACGCGCCGACCCGCCTCTTTGGCAAGGCGGTCTCGCTCCGCATAGACGGCGGGGATCGTCCCGTTTCCGGGTAGGCCCATTCCGATCGCTTCAGTGAGGCAGTTCATGCTGTTGGCGGTATACATCCCCGAGCATGATCCGCACGTCGGACACGCATTGTTCTCCCACTGAAGCAACTCATCATCATCGATGTTGCCAAGAGCGTGCGCACCGACCGCTTCAAACATTCGGGACAAGTTAATCGGCTCACACCCGTCTTTCTTCCCGGCGAGCATCGGACCACCGGAGACGAAGATCGAAGGGATATTCAGCCGGGCCGCTGCCATCAGCATGCCGGGAACGATCTTATCGCAGTTGGGAACAAACACCAGAGCATCAAAGGGATGGGCGTTGGCCATCACCTCGATTGAGTCGGCGATCAACTCGCGACTGACAAGGGAGTATTTCATCCCGGTATGCCCCATCGCGATTCCGTCGCACACCCCGATCACCGGGAAGGAAACCGGGTTTCCTCCCCCGTGGCGGACCCCACTTTTTACCGCCTCGACGATCCGATCGAGGTGAACGTGTCCGGGAATAATCTCATTCGCTCCGCTTACGATTCCGATGATCGGCATATGGATCTCGTAATCGGTCCACCCCAAGGCTTTCATCAAGGAACGATGAGGGGCGCGCTGTGGTCCCTCGGTCATCTGTGCTGAACGGCGTTTCATCATGATATCCTCATCTTCAGAGCGCTTCGGTCACCCGGCGCCCCATCTCTTTTGTTCCAACAAGGGTCATCCCCTCGCTCATAATATCCGCGCAGCGGTACCCTTGATCGAGTACGCTGCTGACAGCATCTTCGATTCTTTTTGCTTCCTTCTCCATCCCGAAGGAGTGACGGAGCATCATCGCAGCGGAAAGAATCATCGCAATCGGGTTGGCGATATCCCGGCCGGCGATATCAGGCGCCGAACCGTGAATTGGTTCATACATCCCCACGTTCCCCTCGCCCAAGGAAGCGGAAGGGAGCATCCCGATCGATCCGGTAATTTGTGCTGCCTCGTCACTTAAAATATCTCCGAAGATATTGTTGGTAACGATCACGTCAAATTGCCGAGGGTTGCGGACCAACTGCATCGCCGCATTATCGACGTACATGTGATTTACCTGCACATCGGGGTACTCATTGCTCAGGGTGTTGATCGTCTCTCGCCACAGTTGGCTGGAGATAAGGATGTTGGCTTTGTCGATCGAGCACAGGCGCTTTGTTCGCTTTTGAGCGATCTCAAACGCCTTCCTCCCGATTCGTTCTACTTCGGCAACTGAGTAGCTCTCCGTATCATAGGCACTGTCGCCTACTCGATCGCGTTTACCGAAGTAGATTCCTCCGGTGAGTTCGCGAACCACCATGATATCCAATCCGCCTTCGACGAGCTCGTTCTTTAACGGACACGCCTCGGCAAGCTGAGGATAGAGAATTGCGGGGCGGAGGTTACAAAACAAACCGAGCCCGCCGCGAAGACCCAAGAGGCCTTTTTCCGGGCGCAGAGCAGAGGGAAGTGTGTCCCACTTCGGTCCACCAAGCGAACCGAGGAGGACCGCGTCACTGTTCTTACACCCCTGGAGGGTTTCTTCGGGAAGCGGAACCCCATGGGCGTCGAGCGCTTCTCCACCGGCTTTATAGTATTCAAAGCTGAAGGTATCAGGGGCAACTGCGTTTAGCACGTTCAACGCTTCGGCAGTGATATCCGGTCCGATTCCATCGCCGGCGATGACGGCAATTCGTTTCTTCTCCATTACGCAATTCCTCCCTCGGCCACAAAAGCGGCAAGACCGCCCTTTTGAATGAGCTCTTGCATGAAGGCGGGGAACGGCTCGCTTTGGAAGGTGTTGCCGCTACGCTCGTTGGTGATCGCTCCGGTGGAGAAGTTCACGCTGACTCGGTCCCCAGCTTTGATATCGTCACACGCCTCGGGACACTCGAGGATCGGAAGACCGATGTTGATTGAGTTACGGTAGAAGATCCGGGCAAAGGAGCGGGCGATCACGCAGGAGATCCCACTCTCTTTGATCGCGATCGGGGCGTGCTCGCGGCTTGAGCCACAGCCGAAGTTTGCATCGGCAACGATGATATCGCCTTTTTGAACGTTGTCTTTAAAGGTACTGTCGATATCTTCCATACAGTGCAGCGCCAACTCAGCGTGGTTGGAGGTGTTCAGGTACCGGGCGGGAATGATCACGTCGGTGTCGACGTTGTCTCCATAACGAAATACTGTTCCTACTACGTTCATCTTACGCCTCCTCAATCGCGTTTGGGTCGGTGATAAATCCGGTTACGGCACTCGCTGCCGCAACTGCCGGACTGGCTAAGTACACTTCACTCTTGGGGTGGCCCATTCGCCCGACGAAGTTTCGGTTCGTCGTGCTGATCGCTCGCTCGCCCTCGGCCAAAATTCCCATGTGTCCGCCAAGACAGGGGCCACACGTGGGAGTGGAGACGGCACAGCCGGCATCCACGAAGATCTCAAAGAGTCCTTCATTCATCGCCTGCTTCCAGATCTTCTGCGTTGCTGGGAAGACAAGGGCTCGGACCCAGGGGGCAACCTTTTTGCCCTTGAGGACCGCTGCGGCTTGGCGCAGGTCGCTGATGCGCCCGTTGGTACAGGAGCCGATCACCACCTGGTCGATCTTGACCTCGCCCACGTTATCGATCGTTCGAGTGTTGGAGGGAAGGTGTGGGAAGGAAACGGTACTCTTAATCTCCGAAAGGTTGATCTCATAGGTTGCCTCATACTCGGCATCCTCATCCGCTTCAAAGATCTGCGGCGTTCGCGGACAATGCTCATTCAAGTATGCAAGGGTGATTTCATCGACGGGGAAGATTCCGTTCTTTGCCCCCGCTTCGATCGCCATATTTGCAATCGTAAAACGATCGTCGATCGAAAGGCTCTTGAGCCCCTCGCCGGTATACTCCATCGATTGATAGAGTGCACCATCCACCCCGATGAGGCCGATGATGTGTAAGATGACATCTTTACCGGATACGTGTTTGTTCAATGAGCCACTTAAGTTAAACTTGAGGGCGGTAGGTACTTTGAACCACGCTTTTCCCGTCGCCATTCCGTTGGCCATGTCCGTTGAGCCTACTCCGGTGGAGAACGCGCCCAGGGCACCGTAGGTGCAAGTATGACTATCTGCTCCGATGATTACTTCGCCGGCACCGACTAAGCCTTGCTCGGGAAGCAGGGCGTGCTCGATTCCCATCTGGCCCACTTCGAAGTAGTTGGTAATCTCATGCTCCTTCGCAAAGGTGCGCATCACCTTCGTTTGCTGAGCAGCTTTAATATCTTTATTGGGGGCGAAGTGGTCGGGAACTAAGGCAACCTTTTCCTTGTCAAAAACGGTATCTTTTTTAAACTTCGGAAACTCATCGATTGCAACCGGAGCGGTAATATCATTACCAAGCACCATATCCAAGTTCGCCATGATCAGCTCGCCGGCGCGAACGGTCTCTTTGCCCGCCGCTTTGGCAAGGATCTTCTGTGTCATCGTCATACCCACAACTAGATCTCCTTCTCGCACTCACCGTTGGGAATAACTCCATCCTTGATGAGCTTATACTCGATGCTGTCGCTTAAGGCGGACCAGCTCGCCTGAATAATATCTTTACTCACTCCGATCGTGGACCAGCTTTCACTGCCGTCGGTGGATTCGATCAATACCCGAACCTTTGAGGCGGTCGCTTCCGTTGAGTCCAAGACTCGGACTTTATAGTCAGTTAAGTGAACACTCTTAAGGGTCGGATAGAACTCCTCAAGCACTTTTCTCAGGGCGGTGTCCAGGGCGTTGACCGGACCCTCGCCTTCGGCGGCAGCGATTGCGCTGCGGCCCTTGACCCACACCTTTACCACTACCGCATGGGTTGCGCTCGAGTTGGGATCCAAGTACGGAGCGGTTCCAATCGTTTGATAGTGGATGAGGGAGAAGTACGGCTTATACAGCTTAAGCTGGCGGCGAATCACCAGATCAAAGGAGGATTCCGCCCCCTCAAACTGGTAGCCTTGCGCTTCCAGCTCTTTGAGCTGGGCCATCAGGGTAACCGTCACCGGATCATCCTTATCAAGATCCGGAACGACTTTGGCGATCCTTCGGAGCATCAGAGCTCTTCCGGCAACTTCACTCATCAGAAGTCTTCGTTCATTGCCAACGATCGTTGGATCGATGTGCTCAAAGGAGGCGGGGTTTTTTGCCACGCCGTCGATGTGCATCCCCCCTTTGTGGGCGAACGCGGACTTTCCGATAAACGGCATCGAGCGGGCGATCCGGACGTTTGCAACCTCTCCGACTGCCCGACAGATCGGATAGAGCAACTCCAAGCTTTCGCCGTTTAAGCACTCATAGCCGAGTTTGGTTTCCAACAACGCAATGATCGTCGAGAGGTTAGCGTTTCCGCACCGCTCCCCAATTCCCAGAAGGGTTCCTTGAACTTGAACCACTCCGCTTTGAACCGCCAGAACTGATGAAGCAACTGCGGTTCCGATATCGTCGTGGGCATGGATTCCCCATTTGGCGTCTGGAATCGCCGCAATCGTCTCTTCGGTGATTCGCTGAACCTCCGAAGGGATCACTCCCCCGCGGGTTTCACAAAGAACCAAGGTGGAAGCTCCCCCCTTCAGGGCAGCTCGTAAGCACTCTAAGGCATACTCTTTGTTTGCCAGATAGCCGTCAAAGTAGTGCTCAGCATCAAAGAAGACTTCAATACCCTGTTGGTGGCAAAACCGAATGGAATCTTCGATCATCGCCAAGTTCTCATCCAAGGTCGTTCGAATGATGTCGGTTACCTGAAAATCCCAGCTCTTGCCGAAGATAGCAACGTGCTTGGTCTTGGCGGTGATCAAGGATTGGAGGTTCGGATCATCCTTCGCCTTGATCCCTTTTCTTCGGGTTGAACCGAAGGCAACGATCTGGGCGTGCTTGAGCTCCAAGCTCTGAGCTCGCTCGAAGAACTCCAGATCCTTTGGATTGGAGCCGGGGTTTCCCGCTTCGATGTAGTCGATTCCAAGGGTATCCAGGGCACGAACGATCTTCAGTTTATCTTCAACGGAAAAGCTGATTCCTTCGCCTTGGCTGCCGTCACGGAGAGTGGAGTCAAAGATTTCTACCTTCACAGAACTCTCCTTTTATCACTGTTGTTCTTAAGCATGTCATTTTCAAAGGAATGATCATTGGTCGGCTTAAACGGATGCTCTTGCTTTGGTGATGACCCATCAACCATCTTGTTGATCGCCGCTAGGCAGGAGAGGATCGAAGCTTCGATCACATCCGTTGACACACCACGGCCACGGTAGGTTCCCCGTTCATCCCGCAGTTTGACAAACACCTCGCCCAGGGCGTCGCGGTGTTCAGTAACCGCTTGAAGGGTGTAATCTTCTAAACTGAAGGGATGATCGACGATTTTTTCCACCGCCCTTAGGGCAGCGTAGACTGGTCCGGTCCCCCAGGCGACCTCTTGGTGGATCTCTTCGCCCTTCTTCAGCGTGACACACGCTGTCGAGGTGATGAGGTTTCCACTGTTCACCACAAAGGAGTCGAGCTCCCAAATCGTCGGGGAGCCTTGGTGAGCAGATTCAACGAGGGCGATCAAATCGCGCTCTTCAACGTTTTTCTTTCGATCCGCCAAGTTCTTGAACTCCCCAAAGAGGCGATTAAGTTCCTCTTTGCTGAAGGAGTAGCCCAGTTCGCCAAGGCGCTGTTCAAAGGCGTGTTGACCGCTGTGCTTACCGAGAACGAGGCTTGTCTTCTTCACTCCGACACTTTCGGGGGTCATGATCTCGTAGGTGAGGCTGTTGGCGAGCATCCCGTGCTGGTGGATTCCGCTTTCATGGGCAAACGCGTTTGAGCCCACGATCGCTTTGGAGGGGTGGATCTTCACCCCGGTAATTTGCCTCAACACTCGAGCCGATTGAGCGATCTGCTCAGTGTTGATCGCCGAATCAAAGGGATAGATGTCGCTTCGCGTTTTGAGGTTCATCACAACCTCTTCCAAGGCAGCGTTACCGGCTCGTTCGCCGATTCCGCAGAGGGTAACCTCGGCTTGGCGTGCTCCGGCGTTCAAACCGGCAAGGGTGTTGGCCACGCCCATGCCCAGGTCATTGTGGCAGTGAACGGCGATTGTTGCTTTGTCGATGTTGGGAACGCGGTTCATCACCGTTTCAACCATCCGTTTTACGTCACTAATCGAAGCGTAGCCGACCGTATCGGGTAAGTTCACCACCGTCGCTCCGGCGTTGATCACCGCTTCGACTACCGTACAGAGGTAGTCGAGGTCGGTGCGGGTGGCATCTTCGAGGGAGAACTGAACATCATCAATCTTACTCCGAGCATAGGCAACCATCTTTGTTGAGCGCGCTAAGACATCCTCTCGGCTCATGCGCAGCTTATACTTCAGGTGAAGATCACTGGTGGCTAGAAAGAGGTGGATGCGCCCTCTCTCTGCCCCTTTAATTGCTTCATAGGAGGCATCGATATCCTTTTCAAGGGCGCGACTGAGCGAGGCGATGATCGGTTTCTTCACGTGTTCGCTCACCGCTTTGACGGATTCAAAATCGCCTTCGCTGGCGATTGCGAATCCCGCCTCGATTACATCGACACCGAGTGCTTCCAGCTGAAGGGCCATCCGAATCTTCTCATCAAGGTTCATCGAATACCCGGGGGCTTGTTCGCCGTCACGAAGCGTGGTGTCAAAGATATAGACTCGATCCTTCTTCATTGCATCCTCCCTTTAGCGTTTGAGCCAGCTCATCAATGAGCGCAACTTTGCTCCGGTTTTCTCCAAGAGGCTTTCGCTCTCCATCCGCCTTCGGGCGTTGAAGTATGGGCGGCCAACTTGGTTCTCCAAGAGCCAGGAGCGCGCCCAGGTTCCCTCTTGAATGTCAGTAAGGACCTCTTTCATCGCCTTCTTAGTTTCATCGGTGATGATCTTACCCCCGGTGGTGTAGTCACCATACTCGGCGGTGTCGCTGATCGAGTAGCGCATGTAGGAAAGACCACCTTGGTTGATCAGATCGACGATGAGCTTCATCTCGTGTACACACTCAAAGTATGCCATCTCCGGTTGGTACCCCGCTTCAACGAGGGTATCAAAGCCCGCTTTCATCAACGCGGTAATGCCGCCGCAAAGGACTGCCTGCTCACCGAAGAGGTCAGTTTCTGTCTCTTCCTTAAAGGAGGTTTCAAAGATTCCTGCTCGTCCTGCTCCAAGGCCTTTGGCGTACGCCATGGCGATCTCTTTGGAGTCACCGCTGGGGTCTTGATGGATTGCGATCAGGGAGGGAACACCCTTACCCTCTTGGAACTGCGAACGAACGGTGTGACCGGGGCCCTTGGGGGCGATCATGATGACGTTTACGTCCGCAGGCGGAGCAATTTGTCCAAAGTGAATGTTAAAGCCGTGGGCAAAGGCGAGGTAATCACCCTTCTTCAAGTTAGGGGCGATCGAGTCGCGGTAGATCTGCGCCTGCTTTTCATCGGGAAGGAGCATCATGACAATGCTCGCTGCCTTGGCGGCATCCGCTGCCGTGGCGACTTGGAGGCCCGCTTCTTTGGCAAGGTCCCAACTCTTAGATCCTTCGTAGAGACCGACGACGACATCCACTCCACTTTCATGGAGATTGAGGGCGTGGGCGTGTCCTTGGCTACCATAGCCGATAATTGCTACTTTTTTGCCTTCCAGCAACGTAAGATCCGCGTCTTGGTCATAATACATCGTACTCATCTCTCTTCTCCCATTTTCTGGTCTGTAAATCCAATCGAACCGAGGGCGCGGCTTCCGCGCTCCAAGGCAGTTATTCCGGTACGGGCTAACTCTACGATTCCGTAGGGTCCCACCAAGTTCAAGAAGGAATCGATCTTATCGAGGGTTCCGGTCATCTCCAAACTGACGGTGGTGTTCGTCACATCGATGATCTTTGCTTTGAAGATTTGGGCAAGCTCAACGATCTCGGTTCGGCTCTCCACTTGAGCGCTGACTTTGATCATGATCAACTCCCGCTGAAGGCTGGCATTTCGGGTCATCTCATAGACCTGAATGACATCGTAGAGCTTTTCAACTTGTTTTTTTATCTGCTCGACGACCGCGCGGTCCCCCGGAACAACGATCGTAATTCGACTGAAGTGCTCATCTTCAGTTTCGCCCACGGAAAGACTGTCGATGTTGTATCCCCTCCGGCTGAAGAGGGAGACAACCCGCATCAGTACCCCAGGGTTGTTGTTCACTAAGATTGCCAGGGTGTAGCGTTTCTCTCTTTTGTTCATCGTTGTAAATTCCTCCTCAACGCCTTGGATATAAAAAAGGACCTCCCTTGGTAGGGGGGTTTCTTCCACGGACCATGCAGATATTCTGCAGCCGTGGTCAGAGAATAATTAGTACAAGAAGAATAAGAGCAGAGATGAGAAGGTTCGAGCTCGTCATAAGCTCGTTAGTTCGGGTAACCTGGACGTTCAAGGTGCCGTTCACACTCTACTCCTTTGTCCTGCGGATGCAGGTATTGAGTGTTTGTACCCCTCTTTTACCACCTATGTCAACCCATTATTCAGAATTAGTATCTTTATGCACTCCGTATACGAACTCCCTTTCCTATTGTTTGACCTCCCGTTAAGCATTACACTTGCTCTATGGCTGAGCGAAATCGAACGCTCTTTGGGCGTTTATTATTCTACTTTCTCATCGTCCTGCTTCTTCCGCTCTTCATCTTCAGCGGATACTACCTCGTCTTGGGCGATCGCGGCCAAAGCCGGTACCTGGCCGAGCAAAGTTTGGGAGTCATTCGTCGCGATGCGGTAATCGTGGCAAATGTGTTGGAGGAGTATCGGCACAAAGCATACCTGCTCTCCACCGACGAGTTGATCGTCGATGTGATGAGCCGTGACGATCCGGAGTTTTTAAACCAAATCAGCCATGACCTCTACCCCCTGCTCTTTAGTGTGATGAAGGGCGATACCTACCTCGCCAGTGCTAACCTTGTTTCCAACAGCGGAAGAATCCGCCTTTCCACGCACGTCTTTCCAAATATGTTCGACTTGCGCTACCACACGACCACCAATGACTTAAACAGCGTCATCGCCCAAAACCTCAACCTCTCGCAAACTGCCAGCTTAATCACCACCCGCGGTCACCGCACCGCTGAAAACGGTCGCCAAATCGTCGCCTCAATTTTGCGAAGGATTTATGACAGTGAGGGAACAAACTTAGGGTACTTAGTGATCGATCTCTTTGGGGATGCGTTCAGTACCGGGATCAACATTGACCGACTGTTTAGTGATATCTACTTGATCGATCAAAACGAGTTTCATGCAACGAGTTTGATTCACACCGATATGCATGGATCCTTTGACAAGTTTCCACCGCTGCTCTCCCTCAAAGGTGATTACACCACCCGAGCGGAGCAGATCGGTTCTACCGTTGTTGCAATCGCTCCGGTTTCGAGTTCCAACCTCTATCTCGTTGGAACTCTGAACACCACCTTCATCAGTCAAAACATCTCCCGACTCTATTTGGTGTTCACTGCAACGCTTGTAGCGGGAGTGGGCCTGGCGATGATCTTCAGCTTCCTCTTCTCCCGCTCGATCGCTCACCCGATCGCATCTCTAGCGAAGCGGATGAACCGCGTCGATCGAACGAACTTACAAGCCAAGCCAATCAAATCTACGATCACTGAGTTCGCTCAATTAGAGGATTCCTTCAACGTGATGATCGACCAAATCTCGATGTTGCTGGAGCAAACCCGCGAGGAGCAACGGAAGCTCAGCGAAGCGGAGCGCAAAGCACTAGAGAGTCAGATGAACCCTCACTTCCTCTTCAACACGCTTAATACGATCAAGGCTCTGGCTCGGATCAACAACCAAGATGAGATCTACACGATCACCGTCAAGCTCGGAAAGCTCCTGCGCTCGACGATCGACAACCACGAGAGCGAGGTAACCCTCGCCTCTTCAATCGCCTTGATCGATTCCTACCTGACGATCCAAAAACTCCGCTTCGGCGAAAAGCTGGTAACCTCACTCTACTTAGATCCGGCGTGTGCCCACATTAAAACTCCAAAGTTAATCATCCAGCCGTTAGTTGAAAATGCGATCATCCACGGCCTTGAGCCGAAGGTGGGCAATTGGTTTCTTGCAGTACGAGTCGTAGCGGTGGGTCGCCAAATTAAGATCACTATTGAAGACAATGGAGTCGGTTTTGACCGAAAGAAGTTGCCCCAGGACCTCAATGAACTTGCCAACTCAACCCACGTTGGGGTATACAATGTATATCGAAGGTTAACGTTGGCCTACCATGATGAATTGGAGTTTTCGATCGATTCGACGGTAGGAAAGGGAACGATCGTTCAGATCAACCTACCGATAGGAAGGAGATAAGTTGTGGCATATACCGTAGTGTTCGTAGAGGATGAGGAACTTGTCCGCCGAGAGATCGTCTCTTCGATCCGTTGGGAAGCGTTAGGCCTGAAGTTGATCGGCACTGCCGGCGACGGAGCGGAGGGCGAGCAGCTTATCAAGGCGTTGGAACCGGATATCGTCATCACCGATATTCGCCTCCCCGCTCAAGACGGCTTGGCGATGCTCGCCTCGTGCCCCGTCAACCACGCGATTATCCTCACCGGTCACACCGATTTCTCCTACATGAAGCAGGCGATTCGCTTAGGGGTGTTTGACTACTTATTGAAACCAGCCAGCGATGAAGAGCTGGAGGAAGCGCTTACTTCCTTGGTCCAAAAGATCCAAGAAGAGGATCGGGATGTGGAGCAGATCAACCGTCGACACAAAGAAAGTGATCACACGATCAGCCTGCCCAAACACTTCAACAACCACGTCATCGATTCAGCGGTCGCCTTCATCCTTGAGAACTACAGCCAGTCAGTTGGTCTGCAGGAAGCGGCAAATTACCTGGGAGTCAGTGAAAGTCACCTCTCTCGGCTCTTCAAAGAGGTGACGGGTCTGAACTTCCTTCAGTACTTAAACGCCTACCGAGTGAATAAGAGTATCGAGGCGATGGATGATCCGAAAAAGAATATCGCTGAGATCGCAACCACGTGTGGCTTTCCTACCCCCGGTTACTACGCCAAGATCTTCAAACGCTTTTTAGGCAAGACCCCGACGCAGTTCCGAGATAGCTTAGGCTCACCCCAGTAAGGGCTCAAAGACTCGCTTCAGTTCACTAAAGGAGTTCTCACCACTGTAGTGCAGAGTGGGAATGCCCAAGCTTTGGGCGCTTTCGATGTGCTCGATCGAGTCATCGACGAAGTATGCTTCACTCGGTTTGACCCCCTCTTTTTCAAGGATGTACTCAAAATATGCATGAGCGGGCTTGGAGAGGCCCACTTCATGGGATGGATAGAGCTCATCAAAGAGCGAGAGGGCTTCCATCTCGCGTAAGATCTCCCAATGGGAGGCGTAGGTGTTTGAAGCACACACCACGCGATAGCCTTTCATCCGAAGTTTGGTGATCGCACTGACGATCTCAATATTTAAGTAGGGAGTAAAGCAGGTAGCCATCAAGTCCTCGGTAATCGGCTGCTTGAACACCTTCTCTGCATGCTTCCAATACTGCTCGGCGCTCACCTCCCCCTCCATGAGGGGATGGATCCAATGGTGATAGTCCAACTCAAATTGATCGAGTGCAACGCCTAGGTGTTTGGCAATCTTCTCATTGATCCAAATTCCTTTTACCACTACGTTGCCCATATCGAAAAGAAACACCTTGGTGTCTTTACTGACGATTGCATTGTTGTTCACTTTCTTAACCCTTGCGTGATTCGTATACTGCCGATCCACCGATGAAATACTTTGTCAAACTCATAAAGAGGAGGAACATCGGAATCGAGGCGATTAAGGCGGCTGCCATCATCGCTCCTTCGTCGGTGTTCCGCTCCGCGGCAAACCCGGTGATGTACTGCGGGATCGTCTTCATCTTTTCACTTTGACTTACCAGCAGCGGCCACAGTAGGTTATCCCATTGAGATCGGAATGCCAAGATAGATAACGTTGCCATCACCGGCTTGGCGTTGGGAAGAACGATCTGCCAGTAGATTCCCAGTTCGCTCTTTCCATCCACCCGCGCTGCATCGAGGAACTCAGTTGGGAATGTGGAGAGATACTGGCGCATCTGAAAGATTCCAAACGCACTGACTAAGAAGGGAAGAATCAAGCCCACGTAGGTGTTTTGAATCTTCAGCTTCATCACTACCATGTAGAGGGGAATCATGATCGCTTCAAAGGGGATCATCATCGTTGCCATGATCATAATAAAAATCAGGTTTCGTCCTCGGAACCGAAACTTCGCCAGCCCGTAGCCGGTGAGACTGCCGAGGAGGACCGTTGTGATCGCAACGGTGATGGAGACGACCAAGGAGTTGAGGATATTGCGCAGGTAGATGTAGTTTCCATCAAGACCAACGATCGCTCGTTTGAAGTTAATCGAGTTAAAGGACTCGGGGATCCAGTTAAACGGCATTCGAAGGATCTGGTTCTTTGTCATCATCGAAGCGGTGACCATAAAGACGATCGGCATCAAAGTGAAGAGGAGCATCACCAGCAAGACTGCATACACGAGTAGGTTAATCGGGTTGAATTTTTGTTGTATCTGCATCTCTTCCTCCTAGTAGTCGACATTCTCACCGCTCTTGGTGGTTCGGAACTGGAAGAGCGTTAAGACGAGCATTAAGACAAAGAGGACAACACTCATCGCACTTGCACGCCCTAAGTATTGGTCTTGAATTCCGGTAATATAGATATTGAACGTGATCACGTTAATCGGGGCTCGGGTTGAGCCGTTGGTGTAGAACATATACTGGGTACTGAATGTTTTCAGACACTGAAGCATCGCCATGATCGAAACCAACACCACGGTAGGTTTCAACAGCGGAAGGGTGATCCGCCAAAACACTTGGCCCTTGTGCGCTCCATCGATCGTTGCTGCTTCATAGATCGTTGGGGGAATCGTGGCGAGTCCGGTGATAAAGAGGATGACGAAGTATCCGATATACTTCCAAAAGTAGACGAGCATCGTCGAGATCTGAAGCATCGTCGGGTCGGTTTTCCACTTGTGATCAACACCGGGGGTGTTAAGCAGAAGGTTCATCCACTGGTTTCCCAAGCCGCGAGGGTCGAAGATCAACATCCAGATCGTAGCGGCGATCACCGAAGAGAGGATCGCGGGGGTATAGTAGGAGATTTGTAAAAAGCGTTTCGCTTTGTTGGAGTTCAAGTTGCTGATAAAGATCGCTAACATGAGGCTGATGACCAACAGGGGGATAAACGTTCCCAACGTGAAGGTGAGCGTTGCCTTGAGGCTGTTGTAAAAGGAAAGCTGACTGGCAGCCCGGGCGGGGTCAAAGAGCCGAATGTAGTTACTGAGGCCGACAAACTTTGGCTTCAGTCTGCTTAAGGCCCGGCGATCATAAAAACTTGTGTAAAAGGCGTTAAGAATCGGATAAAAGTTAAAGACTGAAAAAAAGATCAGGGCGGGAACAACAAATGCAAACCCCCACCTAGCCTGTTTTTTTTCAATTCCTTTGTATCGTTTTGTACCCATCAAATTGGTTCCTCACAGAAAAAAGACATGACTCAGCCCCCAAAGAGAGGGGGCTGAGATAAGAACGATCAACGCTCGTCAAGAATTTCTTGAACAGCGGAGCGCAGGGTGGCAAGAGCCTTCTGCGGGGATTCGCCGCTGAGCATGACGCTTTCGACTGCGTTTCGAATCTGCATTTGGATTTCAGCAGAATCAGCACCGTAGTAGACCATGTTTCCGCGAGCCATGTCGTCGATGAAGACTTGGCTGTAGGGCATGTTCTTCAGCGTGTCGCTGGCAAGAAGGGCCTTCGTCGGCTGGATCAAGTTTCCACCGCGGGTCAGGTAATCTTCACCGTGGGAGAGGAGGAAGCCGATGAACTTCCAGGCTGCTTTTTGGACTGCGGGGTCGCTGTCGGCGTTAACCATGAAGAAGTGTCCATAGTACGCGGAGGCAACGTCTTTCACTGCGTTTTCAAAGACGGGGAATGGGACGACCATCCAATCCATCGATTCAAAGAACTCAGGGTTATCTACCTTCAAGCGGCCTTCTTGGTACAAGCCAGTGTGCGCCATGGCGATGTCGTTGTTGTCCGCGTTGAAGATGTAGCGGGGGGCTTGGTAGGTTGTCGAACCAAGGTTACGACCGTTCGGTCCCCACTCTTGCATATACGTCAGTGCTTTGATCCACGCATCATCGTTGATGATTGCTTTCTTTCCGTCAGCACTCATCAAGGAACCACCAAGCTGTTCGACCATCGGGACAAACATGATCAGGTAGTAGGGATAGCGGAAGTCAAAACCACGGCGAATAAGGATATCTCCATCACGAATCGTCAGTTTTTCCGAGATATCAGCCATCTGCTCCCAGGTGCGCGGATAGTCTTTTTCAGCATCTAAGCCGACGGATGCAAACACTTTCTTGTTGATGTAGATCGCCCAGTTGGTCAGTTCCAAAGGAAGGCCATAGACATCACCATCGACGGTAACGGTGTCCAAGATTCCATCCATGTATTGATCGAGCATATCTTGTTTGCTCTTAAACCCGGCAGCTACATAATCGATCGGGGCAACCCGGCCGTTGGTGATGTAGGCGTACTGGTTTTCAATAGGAAGGTTGAACATGTCCGGACCCTCGTTGGCAGCAAATGCAGTCTGAACCAACTCAATTTGCTTCTGAGCAGATCGGGTCGATCGGTCAATTTTGATGTTGGGGTTCGCTGCTTGGAACTTCTCAATCAGTTCATTTTCAAGCGTGGTTCGAGCCGCGTCATCGTGGGTCCAATAGGTAATCGTAACCGGCTTGTTTTCATCAACAGCCTTATCTTTCGCACCGGCAGCAAAGATTGCGGTGGGAAGAAGAAGGGCGATGATCAGAATAAGATATAAACTCTTTTTCATTTCAGACCTCCTTAAAGTCTTGTAGTTTAAGTCTAAAGGGTCTCATAGCGAGCACAAGAGGAAAGTTTTGTGCTAAAGGAAAGGGTTTTGAGGATATCCACAAAACCCTTTTACAAACCTCAAGCTTGTTCTTCAAGCTTGCGCATATAGATCGCAAGCTTCTCCATTGTTTCATTGGAGATATCGTGCTCGATAAGGCATGCATCCGCTTCGGCAACCTCAGGATCGACTCCAAGGATCTCATGAAGAAAGGTGGTTAGGGTTTTATGACGGAAGTACACTTGAGCTGCTTTAATCCGGCCCTTCTCCGTCAGTTTAATATCACCGTACGCCTCTTGCTCGATGTAACCGCCGTCACTTAAATTTCTCATCGCCCGCGTTACGCTGGGCTTTGAAACTCCAAGGCGGTTCGCAACATCGGTTGTACGAACTTTCTCATGCTCTTCACTGAGCGCCAAAACGGCTTCTAGGTAATCTTCACCAGACTTCTGCATACCCTATTCTACCATGTATTACCCCTAGTGAGAAGAAGTACTAAAAGCGGAAGCCTGCGGCGATGTAGGGACGGACGGTGATGGGGATACTGTCAGCATCAATCGTCTTTTGTGCTTTTAAATCAAAAAAATTGTAAGAAGTCCCAAAGCCGACATGAACGGAAATTGTTGGCGTAACCATCACTAACGCTTCAATGTTTGCTCCCAATCCAAGAGTACTCCACTGGGTTTCACCATCATCACTGAGCAGTTGATATGTTGGCCCAACACCAAGGGTCAGATCTATCGTTCCTCCCAGCGGGAATCGGCGAGCATACCCACCAAGAATACTCACTAAGAGCGTTTTATTGCCTTGGACATCGACAGTTACCGTA
Source organism: uncultured Sphaerochaeta sp. (assembly GCA_964444595.1). GTDB lineage: Bacteria > Spirochaetota > Spirochaetia > Sphaerochaetales > Sphaerochaetaceae > Sphaerochaeta. The sequence goes on from CAYUHP010000020.1 coordinate 21,914, forward strand.
CTACCCCCAATCTCTATCGACATAGAAGTCAGATACTGAGCGGATCCTTGAACCATAAAGCCGTCATCTGAGAACTCATTGGCATACGAATACAAGGCAACTTCACCCCCAGCAAAATGTTGTTTAAACCCAGTGTCGCCAAACGCTATAACACTGTAATCGGTGCCAACGGTAAAGATATTATCCGCCGCAATTACACTTCCAACCACCAGAGCAAGAACTAAGGTGAACACAATACATTTTTTCATAGTTTGCCTCCAAGGAATCTTGATAGTTTCAGTATAGGGGCAAAGTGCTCAATAGTGGGTAATTATTTTACGTTATCCACATGTAATTTGATATCGACTTGATTGGTTTCTCAAAAGAGTGAAGAAGGATGCAAAACTCCTAACGC
>CAYUHP010000021.1:0-4084 GCA_964444595.1 uncultured Sphaerochaeta sp.
GAAAACGTTAAACCAAAAAATATTCGCATAGCCAAAGTATACACAATAGATGGTGGAAAAACATAGCCGTTGGTGTATAGTGAAGAAGGAGGCGTCTATGCACATTGTTTTAATCGGGGCCGGCAGTGCCCAATTTGGTTTAGGGTCACTTGGGGACATCATGCAAAGCAAACTCTTGGTGGGTTCGACGATCACCTTGGTTGATATCGATGAGAAGGCCCTCGCTCGGGTAAACACGATCGCTCAATCATTCATCAAAGAGAAGAATTTGAATTTTACCGTTACGGCCACCACTGACCGCAAGGCGGCACTCAAAGGCGCTGATGCGGTGATCATCTCCATTGAAGTGGGTAAGCGTTTCCCCCTTTGGGAGGAAGACTGGACGCTTCCCCAGCAGTATGGGTCTCAGCAGATCTACGGGGAGAACGGCGGACCCGGCGGACTTTTCCACGCCTTACGAATTACTCCAATCATCGTTGAGATGTGTGACGATGTGATGGAAATCTGCCCCGATGCCTGGGTGTTTAACTACTCCAACCCGATGACCGCGATCACCACCACGGTCTTAAGAAAGTACCCGACGCTCAAGTTTGTGGGGATGTGCCACGAGATCGCTTCATTGGAACGCTATCTTCCCTCGATTCTTTCCACCCCCTTTGAGAACTTGGAGCTGCAGGCTGCCGGTTTGAACCACTTCAGCGTACTGCTCAGTGCCCACTACAAAGACAGCGGTAAGGACGCGTATCCGGATATCCTCGCCAAGGCACCCGCCTTTTTTGAACGAGAGCCGGGCTACAGTGATATTCTTGCCTACTTGAAAGAAAACCCCCAGGAACTTCAAACCGAGGGTTCGACGAACCGAACCTTGCCGGAACATGTGCGAAGCAAAAAGAGTTGGGCGGACCGAACGTTGTTCAAAGAGATCTTGGAACACTATAAGCTTCTTCCGATCACCGGCGATTCACACATCGGTGAATATATCGGTTGGGCCCATGAAGTAGCCGACCATAAAGGGATCAAAGACTTCTTTGAGCTCTATCAAATCATGCTCGGCTTTGAGAAGACGAAGATCGAACTCAAGGCTCATGAACGGATCGCGTTCATTTTGGATGGAATCGTCTCCAACTCCGGCTATGAGGAGAGTGCGGTAAACATTCTCAATGACAACCTTATCCCCGATCTTCCTTCATGGATCGCCGTTGAAGTACCGGCAAAGGTATACACAAAAGGTTTGGAGGGAATCGCTTTTCCGAACTATCCCAAAGGCTTTGCGGCCCTTTTGAGAAACTACACGGGAGTCTATGACTTAACCGCCGAGGCAATTCTGCATAAGAAGAAGGAGTATGCAATCCAGGCTCTTTTAGCCAGCCCGATCGTAACTCCGATCAAAGCTGCCGCGGAACTCGTTGAACTGATGATTCAGCGCCAGGAGAAGTGGTTGGGGTATTTGAAGTAAACGATTAGCGATCCTCAACCACTCCTTTATCTATCAAACTCAAAACATGAGCTGGTGTGTATATCTGCCAGCCGGCTGGCATATATATGGGGTCTTCATGGATAATGTCTTGATACAGATATCGTATACTTTTTCCTATGCGGGAGCGACAAAAGTCGAAGAACCTTTTAAAATGCATAGTCAAAAGGTCTAAATGTAAACCTTTTGACATGCCAAATTAAAATATTTCGAAGATTTCCTGCTGAACAGCCAAAGAGAAGGCCTCCCTAGGAAACCCTAAGGAGGCCTTTAGCGGCAAAGGGACTCGGACCCCTGACCTAACGGATATGAGCCGTTTGCTCTACCAACTGAGCTATGCCGCCAGACAACGTGCTTACTATAGCGAAAGCTCTTAAGCTCAGTCAAGGGGGTTTGAGGATGATTTGTCTTTGTGCTACGATGAGACCCCTAAGAGAGGTATAAAATGAACGATATGACCTTGAGTAATGGAGTAACAATCCCCTGTGTTGGGTTTGGTACTTGGCAGGTTACTGCCCAAGAAGCATACGCGAGTGTTGCAACTGCCCTGGAAGTGGGTTATCGCCACGTCGATACCGCCGCTGCATATGAAAATGAAGCTGAGGTAGGTAAAGCGATACGTGACAGTAAGATTAAGCGGGAAGAGCTATTTATCACCACCAAGCTTTGGAACAAAGTTCGGGGGTATAAAGAAACGATCCAAGCCGTTGAAGAGTCAATGGAAAAACTCCAAGTAGAGTACCTTGATCTTTACCTGATCCACTGGCCTAACCCAGCCCCTCACCGCCATTGGTGGAAGGAAGCAAACGCTGAAAGCTACAAAGCGATGGAAGAGCTCTATGAAGCGAAGAAGATTCGAGCGATCGGGATCAGTAACTTTGAAGAGCGGCACATCGAAGAGCTGCTCAAGAGTACAAAGGTAACTCCTCATGTAAACCAAATCCGCCTCTTTGCCGGTGAGCAGCAGCGCGCCTTGGTAGCCTACAGTCGAAATCTTGGAATGGTTACCGAAGCGTACAGTCCGCTGGGAGTAGGGGGAATCCTCTCCAATGAGGTAATCCTGCGAATCGCCAAGGAGACCGGCCGAACAGCCGCTCAAGTGGCGCTACGCTACAACCTGCAAAAGGGACACGTAGTTCTTCCTAAGAGCGTGCACAAGGACCGGATGGTTGAAAACTTAAACCTCTTTGACTTTGAGCTGAGTCAGAATCAGATGATCAGCTTGGATGCACTGCCGAATACGATCAGCGCAACGCGCAACCCGGATGAGGTTCCCTTCTGATGGTCGGCTTCTTCATTAAAAAAGCATTCTTTGATGGATGGGATAATTTAATTTCGATGGTAGTCCATAACTTGGGCTACCTCGTTATTATCTTCGGTTTCTTTGGACTGCTCTCGCTTTCCACTGCCTCAAATGTAGTATTCTTTTTGGTTATCATCCTCGGTGTTGGATTGCTTGCTTTCTATACCGCAGGGGCCGCATCCGCCGCTTGGGCGTACGCCTACTACCAGCGACCGGGCTGGAGTGAGTTGAAGCGAGGAATTCGGATCTCCTGGCGGCACAGCTTGCTTTTTTGGGCGCTCGTGTTGTTATTGGTTACCCTTGCTTTTCTGGTAATTCCTTTCTATCTCAGCTTTGGGAATATGGTCGGCATCATCTTAAGTGTTATTCTCTTTTGGGTAACCGTTATCCTCACCTTCGCCCTGATGTACTTCTTCCCCCTTTTCTTTGCGATGCAAGGCGACCGACCGCTGAAGACCCTGAAGAAATCATTTTTACTGGTGTTCGATAACCCGTTCTTCACCCTCTTTTTGGCGATCTACCAACTCATTAACATCCTTTTTTCGCTACTCTTGGCGTTCTTGGCCCCCGGGTTCACCGGAGTCAACCTTGCCGGCAGTGTTGCGACGAAACTGCTTCTCTTTAAGTACGACTACTTAGAGGAGGAGCCGGAAGCGAACCGTAAATCGATTCCTTGGGAAGATCTGCTCTATGAAGAACGCGAAGCAGTCGGACCGAGAACGTTGAAGGGAATGATCTTCCCGTGGAAGGATTAAGATGACCTTTGAAGTTGAACTCAAAGCCTGGGTTCGAGATTCCGATGCCCTCAAGCAAATCCTCGATACGAAAGAGGATTTGCTGTACATCGGCTTCGAAGAAAAGGATGATTCCTACTATGCGTTAGAAGAAGAACCTCTTTTTCGAATTCGAACCGAACAGATCAACGAAGAGCGGACGGTGGTGGTTACCCACAAAAAACGGTCTACCGTTGATGGCATCGAAGAAAACCTTGAGTATGAGTTCGCCCTTTCTGCTGATCAAGAACAACAGGTATTTGCGTTCTTTACTGCCCTTGGTTATAAGCTTGCCAAGCGGAAGTTCAAGCGCGGCTGGCGCTATCGAAAAGTCCATACCAAGGATACGCTCGGCTTGACGGTTGAGCTGGTTCACCTTGAGGGACTGGGGTGGTTCATTGAAGTGGAAGCGCTCGTGGAGACCAAAGTAGAACGCCACCAAGCTCGAGGCGAGTTGATGGCGTTTCTTACCTCCGTGGGAATCGATCCCGCGGCGATTGAATCAAAGCCCTACCTTCAATTGATCGGGTAGGC
>CAYUHP010000021.1:4184-21611 GCA_964444595.1 uncultured Sphaerochaeta sp.
TGAAACAACGTCTTTCCGTTAATTGCCCGGATTGAAACGGCGATCGGAAGATTTTCACTCATCATCTTCTCATAAAACGCATTACCAAGTTCCCAAGCAACGGCGCTGTTAAACTTGGTAAATCGCAACATCTTCTCTTGTCGATCGACAAGATCGATTAATTCTTGTAACTCCACACTTACTCCATCGGATACACAAGGCCCCATTGGCGCCTTAATTCATCCATAACCTTCATGACGTTGATAATCTCACTGTGGGGCATCTGTTCGCACTCGGTTTGCTTTGCTTCAATCGCTCGCTTACACGCCTCGACTTGGAACTCAAAACCGGTGATTTGCTTGAACGGTTTGTATGTTTCAATGAGGTTATACTCCTTATCATACACCCTAATCCCTTCACAGTTGTTGATGTTCTCAAATTCAATATAGCCCTTGGAACCAAAGATCGCTCCGCGGCGATCCCCAACGCTCTTCATCGAAGCGTGGAGGGTGGCCATCTTTCCCCCTGCCCAGGTAAGGGTAATAGAGTTTGACTCATCAACACCGCTTTCGGTTCGAGTGCACACCCCATTGATGGTTTCTATTTCATTGCCGAAGACCATCATCGCAAAGTTAATCGTGTAGACGGAAAGATCGAGTAAAGAGCCGGCAGCGAGTTCAGGGTTCCACATTCGCTCAACATGACTGACTGGGTAGGCGAGGTTGGCTGTCAGGGTTTGAACTTCCCCGATCACCCTTCGAGCCAGAATTTGATCGAGTACCGTGCGCATCGGCAGATACCGCGTCCAAATTGCTTCGGCAACCAGCAAGCCTTTCTTTGTCCCTAAATCGAGGATCTCTTTAGCTTGTTTGGCGTTTACCGTAAATGCTTTTTCACACAGCACGTGTTTATTATGCTCAAGGGCAAGCTTCATGTGTTCGTAGTGGTGGGAGTGGGGAGTACATACGTAGACGAGGTCAATTTCGGGATCTTGGAGCATCTCCTCATAGGAACCATATGCTTTTGGAATCGAATACTCCTCGGCAAACTCTTTGGCTTTTGCCAACGAGCGCGAAGCGACGGCATACAGTGTAACATCCTCCATCTGTTTGACCGTTGTTGCCATCTTATGGCCGATATTTCCGGCACCCAGAATTGCTAAGTTCATAATCTACCTCCTGATAGTATCAATAGTATAGCGTAAGAATTGAAGAAGAGTAGAGTTCAAAGGTGTAAGAACGACCGCTTTTGAAAAAAAAGCGGTCGTTACTCAATTTCTTTATAGGTTTTTGAACTCTTTGGAAGAGGCCGCTAGGGAGTTCTTCGCATACCACGGTGTTTTATATCCGTTGAAAAGGACTCCCAATAGAGGGGTGTTTGTTGATTGAAGCAGTGAAAGAATTTGCTCCGTCTCTCTCTTTCGGCTTTGGTGGCTGCGGATGAGTAAGAGTACTCCTTCGGTGTATTCGCTTATGCTCAACACCCCGATCGGATCATCGAAGGAGGGAGCATCGATTAAGGTAATGTCATACTCCTTACTGAGAAGATCGAGCCGCTGGGCAAAGTTCGGACTTTGCAGAAGTTCTGTGTGGGTGGTACTGCCCAAGGGGAGTACATGAAGGTTGGTTGCGACGTTGACAGCGAGTTTTTTACTCTCATCATTTTTGAGCACATAGTCACTAAGACCTTTCTTATCGGAGATATCAAAATAAGAGGCAAGGTTTTTATCCGTTCCGTTCGCATCGATTAAGAGAACCTTCTTACCGCTGTGGGCCAAAGCTACGCCCATATTCGCAACGGTGAAGGTGCTTCCGGCCTGTTTTGAAGCGCTCGTTACGGTAAAGATTCGCTCCTTAACCGGCTTCTGCCCAAAGAGAAGATTTGCTGCAACGAACGTGTAGATCGGAGCAATGGATGGTTGCTCGGCAACTAAATCACCGTTTTTCTTGGTAAACGCCATCATCGACTCAACGTGAGAGGTATTTTGAGGTAACACTCGCAGTAGAAGATCTTTGGCATCGATCGTATCTTTTGCCATGTCGATGACAAGAGCGGCAAGCACTCCAAGTGCTCCGCCCAAAAGCAGGGCGACAGCAAGAATGAGGCTCTTCTTTGTTCCCTTGCTTGATGATTCAAGGAGTGTTAACTCTTCAAGGACGGTGACAGCTTTAGTGATATGGTTGATTTGATAGGTAGTTAATTCAACTGATTCCTCGACTGCAAGGAGTTGCTGCTTAGCAAAAACCATTTTGGCGATCATTTCTTCGTCTTGCTGATCATCTACATCGCCATAGAGGCGCTGGAAATCCTCAAAGTTCTTTTGGGCTATCAGGAGTTCGGATTGATACACCTCTAAACTGGTTTGCTTTTCTGCCATTGCGGTATTGATCAAGCGCTGTTCAAAAGCATCCACGAGAGAACAAAGGAAGGTAGTGGCAAATCTTTCATCAGAGTCATAGAAATTCAGGACCGCAAAGTTGGTTCCTTTAATAGGTGCTATTTCAATTCGTTTTTTGAGGTCCTTAATAAACTTGTTAGCATCTTCCGTATACTTTTCGTACTTCTCTGAGTAGGAGGAGATATCAGCAAGTTGGAGTGCTTCAACAATTGTTTTAGGGTTTGTAAGATATTCTAACTCAAGCGTTAAATCCGTAACTCGGGATTTGGTGAATGTTCGTTGGCGGTAGGTTATCGAACCGTCGACATTGACGATGGGTGTTAAGAAATAGGCAGGAATTTCAATGCCGAGATTTCTAAGCCCTTCAATTTCGATTTTAATCGTTGTTTCATACACCGGCGGGCGGGTAAACGCGTAGGCAAAACCGATAAGCAAAATTACCACAGTTACCACAACAATCCAATGCATTCGCCGAATCAGAATTCTGAAGAGCTCAGATAAACTTATACCATCGTTATAGTCGTTCAAAATCGTGCACCTCGTTTTTTAATCTACAAATAATCATAGAGAGGAAGGAGGCTAAATACAAGCAGTTTCACTCGATAGTTGGACTACCAGCGTGGAATTAACAGTTGTTTGCCTAAGGTAGGGTCAAAGAGGCGATGGCTTTCAATGTTGTATACCTCTTTCAGAACCGCCTCGGTGACCACCTCATCGGTCGGGCCTTCGGTGACAATTCTCCCTTCTTTGAGAAAGATGATCCACGAACTGTACGCTTGGGCTAAGAGGAGGTCGTGAAGTACGGAGATAACGGTGTATCCCTTCTCAACGAGGGTTTGAAGGAGGTGCATCACACTCCGCTGATGGGCGATATCCAAGTGGTTTACCGGCTCATCGAGGAGGAGAATCTTGCCATCTTGGGCAAGAGCCCGAGCCAAAAGGGTTCGTTGAAGTTCGCCGCCGGAGATTTGAGTAACCAAGGTATCGCGAAGTGTTAGAATCGAACACGTTTTCATCGCTTCTTCAATCTGTTCTTTGTCATCTTTTTGCGGGTTAGCGTAGCGCCCCATCGCAACGGTTTCTTCGACGGTGAAGGAGAAATCGAGGGTTCCGTTTTGAGGGACAAAGCCTAGGTTTCTCGCCAACTCTTGTTGTTTGAGGGTTGTCAGATCCACTCCGTCGACCCAGATGACTCCGCTTTGCGGTTTAAGTTGTTTGTAGAGGAACTTAAGCAAACTGGATTTACCGCTGCCGTTGGGGCCAGCCAACGCGATAAAGGCTCCTTTGGGAAAAGAGAGGGAGATCTTTTCAAAGACGGTATTGTACTCATAGCCGCCGCTTAGGGCGTTAATCTCAATTGAACTAGCCAAAACGATACCTCCCTTTAAGGATTAAAAAGAGGAAGAGCGGCACTCCGAGTAAGCTGGTGATGATTCCCACCGGCAACTCGCCGGATGGAATTAACACCCGGGCAACGGTATCGCTGAAGAGCATCAGAAAGCCACCCAAAAGAGCGGTGGGCAAAATGATTCGTTGGTGCTTTGCCCCAAGGATGAGTCGGGTGATGTGAGGGGCCATCAGGCCGATGAAGCCGATGACTCCAAAGAACGCTACCGAGAGGGCAGTGGCAAGAGAGGAGATCAAAAGCAGTTGATAGCGCACCTGTTCAACGGCCAAGCCGCTGGAGCGAGCGGATCCCTCATCGAGTAAGAGCAGGTCCATCTTTCGATGGTTTCGGTAAAGAAAAAGATAAAGAATGAAAGAAGTTAGGGTGATGATGATGACTTGGTTCCAGGTTGACGTGGAAAAAGAGCCTAAGGACCACGAAAGAATTCGTTGATACTGCTCGCGGTTTAAAAAGAGGAGGAGGGTCATCGCCGAAGAGAGGATGTAGTTTGTAGCTACACCACTAAGGAGTAAGACCGTATTACTTGAACGTTTTCGACTTGCAAGGGTAAGGATGAACAAGGTAGTAAGAACCGAGCCCGTTAGTGCTGAAAGGGGAAGTCCGATCCGAGAGGCAAAGCCAAAGTAGATCGCCAATGCCACACCAAAGGAGGATCCGCTGCTGACCCCCAAGATAAAGGGGTCAGCCATCGGATTACGCAACACCGCTTGGTAGGATAAGCCTCCAAGAGCGAGTATCGTTCCCGCAAAGAAGGAAGCAATGATCCGCACCAAGCGTAAGTTGATGATGATGTAGCGCTGAGAGGTCGATTGATTGGAACCGGTCAATACCCCGAGCGTGGCGGAAAGACCGATCTTCGATGATCCGATCGTCAAGGAAATAAGAGCCAATAGGATCGCCGAAAGGGCAATGATCCATCCCAACGAGCGCTTCATCTCAGCGGCCCAAATTGATCAAATCAAAGAGCATTGCAAGCGCCTGTGCACTTCGGGGTCCTTGGCGGGTGATCACATCCGCATCAAAGCTTTTCACCGTTGCTCTCAGGTCGCTGTACGGTTTGGTGGTTGTAAACTCGCGAATCGTTTCCTCTTCTGTTTCCCCCCAACGCGGGGAGAGGAGAATCAAATCGGGATCTTTTTCAACCAACAACTCCTTGGAGTAGGTCCAGTACAAGCCGTCACCGGCAACGTTAACTCCACCGGCCTTTTCGATCATCTCATGAAGAAACGTATCGCCGGTTGCCGCCGAATCAAAGGAACCAAAGTCAAGGGCCATATACACTCTCACCTTTGAAAGGGATGCTGCTTTCTCTTCGATCGCTTGGACTTCGGCTTTCATCTTTTGGATCATCGTTTCTGCCTGCGGTTGTTTTTGAATAACCCCCGCAATGTGACGGATCAACTCATCCGTCCCTTCAAAGGTTTCTTGGGCATTGATGGAAACAACTTCAATCTTTGCCTGTTCAATGGCAAAAAGCAGTTCATCGGGAACAAATGCCGAAGAAATAACAACCGTTGGTTCAAGCGAAAGGATCATCTCTAACGAAGGATTGTACAACGTTCCCACCGTGGGAAGCTTCTCTGCTTCAAGCGGGTAGTTGCAGTAATCGCTGCGTCCTACAAGAAGTTCGCCGCCTCCTAAGGCAAAGATCGTTTCGGTTACGTTCGGTGAGAGGGAAACGATTCGCAGCGCATCTTGGCTTTGCTCTTTTACCCCTTGGGCAGCGATTGGCATTACTGCAAGCGCGATGAGCACAAGAAAAAGTGACTTAAAGATATGACGTTTCATGACGCCCCTTTATACGGGCATGTGGCATGCCTTGACCTATCATCCGTAGGCCTCGGAGATTATCCGGATCAGGTCTCCTGGCTCAGGCGTTCTCAGAATCGACGACTTCCCACATACGCAGTGTCATAATGTCGATTCCCAAACCTCTACAGTGGCGGGACCGCAGGGGCATTTGACCCCTTTCCCTTGTTCCGGACATCCCATCGTATCAAAGTTTTGGATCTTCTGCAAAGCGTTGACCAACTCAAAACCCTATACTACTATCCGAATGATGAGTTACCAAGAAATGACAATCTATACCGATGGCGGATGTATCGGAAACCCCGGAGTGGGCGGGTGGGCGTATGTTTTGGAAGCAGATGGTGTCTTTGAGAAAGAGGCCAGCGGCTATCATGCGGATACAACCAACAACAAGATGGAGCTTACTGCCGTCATTGAGGCATTAAAAGCCGCAAAAGAGCTGGGTGCGGTCCACATAACCCTGTATACCGACAGCCAGTATGTAAAAAATGGCATTACCTCGTGGATCAAGAAGTGGAAAGTTAACGGTTGGAAAACCGCAAACAAAGCACCGGTAAAGAACAAAGAGTACTGGATCACCCTCGACGAGCTCCAAAGTATTTTGAACGTCACCTTTTCTTGGGTTAAGGGGCACGCCGGTATCCCGGGTAATGAACGCTGTGATGAACTAGTCGGCTTGGCAATCGAGGCTCATCGATGAGTGAACCCTCTCTGTGGAAACTGTTTTCGACGTTCTTTAAGATCGGCGGACTCACCTTTGGCGGTGGATATGCGATGCTTCCACTTCTAACTGAAGAAGTGGTGAATAAGCACAAGTGGGCGAGTGAAGAAGAGCTCTTGGATATGTATGCGATCGGGCAAGTAACGCCGGGAATTATCGCGGTGAATACCGCCACGATGGTTGGCTACCGCAAACGAGGAGTGCTCGGTGGGATCATCGCCACCTTGGGTGAGATCTCCCCCAGTATCCTGATCATCACTACCTTGGCAACGATCCTCCTTCGCTTCAAAGACAACATCTTTCTTCAAGAGGCGTTTGGTGGGATTCGAATCGCGGTGTGTGCAACGGTTACCGTTGCCATAATCAAGCTGATGAAAAAAAGCTTGGTAGATCTTCCGACACTATTGTTGTATCTCCTCGTGGTAGCGTCGGCGCTCCTTTTTTCTCTTTCGCCGATCATCATCGTCATTGTTGCGATTTTTTTTGGTATTAGCGTCCAAAACATTAAAGAGCGAGGAAACAAGTCATGATCTATCTTGCTCTTTTCTATGAGTTCTTTAAGATTGGACTCTTTTCAATCGGCGGAGGTTTAGCAACCCTCCCGTTTTTATATAAGCTTGTCGAAACGCACCCTCATTGGTTGAGTGCTCAAACGATCGCCGATATGATCGCGATCAGTGAGTCCACTCCCGGTCCGATCGGGATCAACATGGCCACCTACGCCGGTTATCAAGCGGCGGGGCCCCTCGGAGGGGTAATTGCAACGTTAGGTGAAGTAGCCCCTTCGATCATCATCATCGTCATTATGGCTCGATTTTTAACGGAGTTTGATAAAAACCCGATCGTAAAGCATGCGTTTTACGGCCTTCGCGCCGCCGTCGTCGGCCTGATCACCTTTGCCTTGTTAAAACTTCTATCGGTAACCCTGCTCTTTGATGGGATGATTAACTATTTCAACGTGGTGGTGTATCTCGCCCTTGTTGCTCTGGTCTTGGTCTTTAAGAAAGTCCATCCCTTGGTTTGGATCCTTATCGGAGCTGGTATCGGGGTCGCTAGCGCGCTTGTTTTGTAAGGTAGGCGTAAACCAACGAATACCATGATTGAGGATCAGCTTCGGCCAATATCTTTAATGCTTCCTTGTTTGACGGCTCAACAGTAAGGATTCGCTCTGCCAGCTCAACTGCTTCATCTTCTAAGCCACTTTGCTGGGCCTCAGTGAGGAGTCGAGTCATCAAATGTGTATCGCCGCCGTTAAGGTCTATGATCTGTCGATAGGTAGCAATGGCTTCATCGGTTTGTTCAAGAGCTCGGTGAGCCTGAGCTTTCAGATACAAAAACTCAAGGTAGTGAGGGTGTTGAAAAAACGCCTCTTCACTTGCTGAGATTACCCGTTCAAACTCTTCTGCCTTGAAGCGAGCGTAGAGGAGGTTGTAGGTATACTCTGGATTCTTCTTATCCTTTTGTACCGCATGCTCAAAGAGAACGATCGCCTCATTTATTTGATGCTCCTCAAGATAAGTCAGCGCCTCGGTAGTGAGGCGCTGAGCATTCATGGAAGTACATCCGATAAACAGTGAGGCAACAAGAATAAGAACAACTCCTATCTTTCTCATCGCTCCAACACGGTTTGCTCGATCTCCCGAACTTGGGATCGGTAGAGGTTGGTGATTCCCGCACCGTAATCGGCGAGAAGTTGAATGATATTTCTCGGATTTGATTCGCTGTCTTTACCGTTGAGGCGGTCACCCGCATCACCCAGACCGGGAAGGATATACGCCGCATCATTGAGGACCGGGTCCATCCATAGGGTGTACACTTCAGCTCCTTCAATCGCTCGAACGATGCGCAGCGATCCCTTCAAGGCACTGATGATGTTGATGAATTTCACACTCTTGGGTTTGACGTTGTTGTCCCGAAGGTATTTGACGATCGTAACAAGCGAGCCACCGGTTGCGTTCATCGGGTCAGCGAAGATCAAATCTTTACCGTCGAGGCTTTCGAGGTCAAAGTAGGATTTATCAAGATCAAAGATGTAGTCCATGTTGGATTCTTTCTTGGAATCGTCTCGCTTGATCTTAAAGAGGGCAAAGGGGGTAACATAGCCGTTGGAGGAGTACTCTTGGATCTCTTTGGAGACGATCATCGAGGGAAGCAGGGCCCCGCGCAGCATGACGCACATCACCGAGTTGTTGATGATCGAGTCCACATCGGGGATTCGGTGAACCGCATAGTTTTGAACGGGGACGGTAACCGGAGTGGGGGTAATCACCGAGCGTTTGGTTGGAAGAACCGCATCCGCCCAAACGTGGTTAAAGAGCATTTCATATGCTCGTTGAACGTAGTAGAGAAACTCTTCGTTTCCGGTGATAGGGTTGCGGAGTTTGCTGATCAAGCGACTGGCTGCTCCGTGTTGTTCCTGAGGGGTCTCAAAGGAGTAGACGTGGATATTCGGTTCGTTGGAGCAAACATCTTTTAAGAAACGTCCGATCTCGCGTGCTTTATTCACCAAGTTGTTTCGTTCACTCACCGCCTCATCATGACTGGCAGCACGGTCAAGTTTGGAGCAATGCTCCAGGTACTCCCGGTACATCGTGTTTGCTTCGTCAATCTTTGCTTTATCAGCATCCTTCAGGTACCCATCAAGGTCCGTTGCATGGAGGGTAATCGTATTCATCAGCTCACTATCTCCTTAGATTATCAGCTGTGATTCTAGCGTAAGATCGCTCCTTGCACAACCGAGATCACCCTTTAACCGATCCGGCGGTGACTCCCTTGATAAACTGAGTCGACATCGCCAAGTAGAGGCCGAGCACGGGAACCGCCGCAAGGGTGAGGACGGCAAGGACCTTTGACCAATCGGTTTGATATTGGCCGAAGAGGCGGGTCACCCCAAGGAGGAGGGTTTTCTGCTGGTCGTTGTTGATGAAAATCAACGGAAACCACAGATCGTTCCAAAAAGGAATCAGATTATAGATCGTTACCGAGGCGAGCGCACTGCGAATCAACGGTAAAATGATTTGACTATAGATTTGCCAGGAAGATGCGCCGTCGATGTGCGCCGCTTCACTTAAGGCGGCGGGTAGTTCACGAATGAACGTGGTAAGGATGAAGATCCCAACCGGCAAGCCCATGGCGATGTAGATCGGCGGCAGTGACCAGATCGTATTTAACAGCCCAAGGGTCCGAACGATCTCTAAGATCCTGATCGAGGCGATTTTAATCGGGAGCATCAGTCCGGCGATGAAGAAGTAGTACAGGAGGGTAAATAGCTTATTCTTGTTTCGAGCAAACGCATAGGCGGCTAAGGAAGCAAAGAAGGAGACGAGAACCAAAGAGAGCACAACTACGATAAAGGTGTTCTTGAAGTAGGTGATGAAGTCGCCGTCGCGCAGGACGGTGGCGTAGTTGGTAAAGTTCCAAACTTTTGGAATCCAAAAGGGGTTCTCGTAGATCGTTAAGCGGGTCTTGAAGGAGTTGATAACCAAGGTCCAAATGGGGAAAAGGACAACAAAGGCCCAAATGATAAGCATGAGGTGACTGCCAAGGTGTCGTTTTTGTCGAGTTAAAGAGGCCATCTCAGTACCCTCCTTCTTGAGTTTTGATCAAGGTAGGAACCACTACCGTCAGCAAGAGAAGGAAGGTGATTGTTGCGATCGCTGCCCCGAGGCCCACATCGGGGATCCCGATCGGGTGCTGGCCGGCGATTCCGTAGCGATAGAAGAGGGTTCCGATCAGGTCGGTGGAGTACTCCGGCGCTCCGTTGACGTTTTCCATCGCAAAGACGATGTCAAAGGCGTTGAAGTTGTTGACGAACGTTAAGACTGCGATGATGCCTACCACCGGCTTAATGAGGGGAAGTTTGACTCGTTGGAACGTTTGCCACTTATTTGCCCCCTCCAATTCACACGCCTCCAAAAGATCTTCGCTGATATTTCTGAGTGCGGCGACAAACATCATCGTCGGGATACCCAGCCATTGCCAACAGCTGACCAAGCTCACCGAGACGAGGGCGGTTTTTGTATCACCTAAGTAGGGGTGTTTTAAAAACCCCAAGCCAATGGAGGTCACAAAATCTCCGCTCCACACGGGATTGAGGATCAGTTTCCACAAGTATCCGGTGATCAAGACGGCAAAGGTGGTGGGAATGAAGATAATTGTTTGGTAGGCGTGGCGCCCTTTCATATCCTTTTGAGTCAATAAGACGGCAAAGAGAATACCTAATCCGTTTTGGACAACCATGTGAATGAAAAAGAAGATCCATGTATTCTTAAACGCCCCCCAGTAGCGGGTGCTGATCGTCGGATCGCTAAAGAGGCGCACAAAGTTCTCAAATCCAACAAAGCTGCGAGTCTTTGGGGTGTTGCCGGTAAATAAGCTAAGTCGGAGTGAATCAAGAAGCGGAAACGCCATAAAGAGCGTGTAGATGAGCAAAGCGGGGATGATATACCAAACCCACTGTAGGTTGTTCTTTTTCATGAATCCTCCCATTGAGGTGCCCCTTCCTTGATTTCAAAGAAGGGGCTGAAGGTGCTAGAGCAGGGCAGCTACCGAATCGGCAGCCGCTTTGGCGGTGCTTTGGCCTTTCATCACTCGGATAACTGCTTGGTTCATCGGAGCGTAGAGGTCCATCAAAGCTGGCCAGACAAACCGGGCATCGGTTTGTTTACCGGCGTTGAGTGCGAGGAACTCATTGGCGTGAATATCCTCCAAGGTGATCGGATAGTTAATCATCGGGAAGTAGCCAACTGGGAGGTTCTCACTGGCAACCGTTGCTCCCTCCTTCGTGGCAAGCCACGCCAAGAAAGCGCGAGCTTCTTCGGGGTGAGCACTCTTGGTGTTCATCGTAATCGCCATGTCGGGGTGGAAACAGATCGCCGTCTGTTTACCGCGCGGAGCGGGAATTGCAAAGACGCCCCAATCGAAGGTGGCATCTTTGTATACCTCGGCGGTCCAGGAGCCGTCGACAAACATCACCGCTTTTTGACTGTTGAAGAGCACTTGGCTGTCGTTGTACGTCACTGACTCAAATCCAACTGGACAGAAAGGAGCGGCATCCGCCATCGCTTGGTAGGCGGCAACGAAGTTTGCGTCGTTGATCTTTAACACTCCGGTTTCATATTTTACTCGCTCTTCGGCTCCGCCGATGTAGTTCGGCAGCAAGCCAAAGAAGAAAGTTTCAAGGATATCCCACTCATCGGCAAGTCCATTTGCCAATGCGGTGTACCCTCGTCCTTTTAAAGTTCGGCAGAGGGCGAGGAAATCTTCCCAACTTTGAGGAATGGAAAGTCCCTCCTGTTTGAAGATGTCTTTGTTGTAGTACACCGCGTGGCTTACCGCAGCAAAGGGGACTGCAAACATTCGCCCGCCGGAGGTCTGCCAGGGGGCTCGGTTGGAGGCGGTAAAGTTCTGCATCAAACCGGGGATCTCGGTAACATCGGCAAAGTAGCCGGCATCAAAGAGATCTTCACCTGCCGCATAGGATCGAGCATACATCAAGTCCGGCCCGGTTCCCGAATCGAGTTGCAGCCGAAGCGTCGCATTGTAATCGGGGGGATTCGTTGGTTGGAACCGAATAGTTACATCAGGGGCAACCTTTTTATACTCGTTGAGCAAGCGATTCATCTGCTCAACATCATCCGCTCGCCAAGAGCCCATGGTGAGTGTTACACCAGAGGAGGCTTTGGCGCCTTGTGCTGTAAGTGGTAGCATAACAAGGAGTAGGATCAATACAGCAAAAAAGAGTGTTTTCTTGTTCATAATGAACTCCTTTTTGTGTTTTCACCTTCAGTATATCACCTCACAGCCAAGAGTTGATAAATATTTATCATTAAATTGGGAAATCCTAGTGCTTAAAAATGATGAATATGGTACGGTGTGGGGCGAATTGAAAGCGAGGTAGATCATGAACCTAATATTCCTTGGTCCTCCGGGAGCAGGCAAAGGAACCATAGCTCAGTTGGCAAAAGAAACGCTGGGGATCCCCCATATCTCAAGCGGTCAGCTGTTCAGAGAGCAAATCAAGATCGGATCTCCCTTGGGCAGGCGCGTAGAAGCGACGCTCAAGGCCGGAAACTTAGTTGATGACGATACAACGATTGAATTTGTTAAAGAGCGCCTCACGCACGACGATGTGGCTCGGGGATACATTTTAGATGGATTTCCGCGAACGATCGCTCAGGCTGAAGCGATGTGTATCTTTTCAAGACCCGAAGCGGTTATCAATTTTACCTTAAGCGAAGAGCAGATTCTGCGCCGCCTTGAAGGCAGGCGAGTTGCCCCGTCGACGGGGGCGACCTACCACGTCCTGTACAATCCACCCAAAGTGGAAGGAATCGATGATGAGACCGGCGAGGCCTTGATCCAACGTCCCGATGACAAAAAAGAAGCAATTCTCAATCGTTTGGCTGTGTACACGAGACAAACCCAACCCTTGATCGAACACTATCAAGCAAAAGAGCTCTTGCTCCAGCTTGATGCGTCTCTTTCCCCACCGGAAGTGTTGGCAAGTTTGTTGGTATTGCTCAAAGAGAAAGGTGTTCAGTAAAAGCCCTTGTCAGAGAAGGGCTATTTAGGCACAATAGGTTGGCAAAACCGTTAAGGAGTCACTATGGCCCACTATTACGATGAGCCCTCGCGAACATTCAGCGAGTACCTCTTAGTACCCGGATATTCTGATCGCAACTGCATCCCCGCCAATGTTTCGTTGGCGAGTCCGTTGGTGCGTTATAAAAAAGGTGAAGAGAGTGCAATCTCTCTTCGCGTTCCATTTACCAGTGCCATTATGCAATCAGTAAGCGGCGAGCGAATGGCGATCGCTCTTGCCCGTGAAGGCGGGTTGTCCTTTATCTACGGCTCGCAATCAATTCAAGCTCAAGAGGCGATGGTAAAACGAGTCAAATCTTTTAAAGCTGGCTTTGTTCCCTCCGATTCCAACCTGATGCCCAATCAAACCCTGAATGATTTGGTCGCACTTAAAGAGGAGAAGGGCCACTCGACGATCGCCATCACCCACGACGGCAGCAGTAATGGAAGACTGCTGGGTATCGTCTCTTCGCGCGACTGGCGTCCGAGTCGAACGAGTCTTGATACCCCTTTACGTGACGTCATGACCCCCTTTGATTCATTGATCTACGGATATGAAGGAATTACGTTAAGCGAAGCCAATGATTTGATTTGGGATAATAAGCTCAACACCCTTCCAATTATCGATAAGGATCAAAACTTAAAATACTTGGTGTTCCGAAAGGACTATGACAGTCACAAGAAGCACCCGTATGAGTTACTCGACTCAAAGAAGCGCTATTTGGTCGGAGCGGGCATCAACACCCGCGACTACCAAGAACGCGTTCCCGCCCTTGTTTCTGCCGGTGCGGATGTACTGTGCATCGACTCCTCCGAAGGGTACACTGAGTATCAGAAAGACACCCTCTCTTGGATTCGTTCAACATACGGTGATTCCGTGAAGGTCGGGGCGGGAAACGTTGTCGATCGGAACGGCTTTCGATTCCTTGCCGATTGTGGTGCTGATTTTGTAAAGGTCGGAATCGGCGGCGGTTCGATCTGCATTACCCGAGAAACAAAAGGAATCGGCCGAGGCCAAGCATCGGCTTTGATCGAAGTTGCCCAGGCTCGGGATGAGTACTTCGAAGAGACCGGCATCTACGTTCCGATCTGCAGTGATGGCGGAATCGTCTTCGATTACCATATGACGCTTGCCCTGGCGATGGGCGCGGACTTCCTCATGTTGGGGCGCTACTTTGCCCGTTTTGATGAATCGCCGACGGAAAAGGTCCTTGTCAAAGGCCAATACATGAAGGAGTACTGGGGTGAAGGCTCGGCTCGGGCGCGCAACTGGCAACGCTACGAAGGCGAAGGAAAACTCTCCTTTGTCGAAGGGGTCGACTCCTACGTCCCGTATGCAGGCAAGCTCAGCGATAACGTCCAGATCACCTTAAGCAAGATTCGCTCGACGATGTGTAACTGCGGCTCCTTGACGATTCAAGATCTTCAAAAGAACGCCCAACTAACTCTCGTTTCAGCAACCAGCATCGTTGAAGGCGGAGCGCATGATGTCGTGCTCAAGGAGAGCGACGAGTATCATCGCTAGGCTCAATATACTCATTCAGCTTGACATGAAAAGTCAGTCTGTGGTACGTTCACAACCGTTGGCCGGATAGCTCAGTGGGAGAGCGGTTGCCTTACACGCAACTGGTCGGGGGTTCAAATCCCTCTCCGGTCAAATATTCACCCTTGTTTCTCTGATCCCTAATCTTTATGATACGGGTAATGAGAGCGTTAACAACAATCCAAGAAGAACTCAAAGAAGCGGCCGGTAGTACCGGTCGCTTAGTCGATGATATCGCCTTGATGGCGGTTTCAAAGACCCAAAGCTATGAACGAATCCTTCAGCTGTATCAGCAAGGCCAACGGCTCTTTGGAGAAAACCGAGTCCAAGAAGCAACAAAGAAGTTTCCTGCTCAACGACCCGAAGGGATGAAGGTCCACCTCATCGGACACTTGCAATCCAACAAAGCCAAAGCAGCTTTGAAGGTTTTTGATCAGATCGACAGCGTCGATTCACTCAAGCTTGCCCGCATCTTAGAAAAACACCTAATTCACCCGTACCCGGTTCTTTTGCAACTCAAAACCTCGGATGAAGAGAGTAAACATGGGTTTGAAAGTGAAGATGAGTTGCTTCGAGCGTTGGAGGAGATCGCTTCTTATACCCATCTTAATGTGCGAGGAATCATGAGTATCGGGCCCTTAACGAGCAATAGGGAACTTACGCTCAAAGCGTTTGCGCAAACGCGGAATCTCTTTCTTCGCGCCAAAGAATTGTTTCCCGAAATGAACCTTGATACACTGAGCATGGGTATGAGCGGCGACTTTCCCTTGGCAATCGCCGAAGGATCGACGATGGTTCGAATCGGAACAAGAATTTTTGGAGAAAGAGGTTAGGATGAAGAACGTACTGCTTCTTGTTTTAATCCTCCTGTTGGTTACACCCCTTCAGCTCTTTAGCGAACCGTTGAAGGAGTATGAACCCTATGAAGAGGGGGAGTTTCCCCTCTGGACCTACTCGATTCGCCGAGCCGAGACGATCTTCTTCGGCTCGATGGTCCTTACGATTCCCGTTTCTATTCTCATTCATACCGTGGCCCGCTCCAGCGGAATCATCGGCCCACAAACCAGTGAACTTAACGACGTACTGAGCCAGGTTGCAATTGCCAGTGCCCTCTCCTTGGGGGTAACGGTTACCGATTGGGCCCTTGGGTTGGGCAAGTAATGGCAAAGATCACCAAAACGGCGACGTTTCATGTAACCGACTTAGAGGAAAAACTCCGTCTCGATCTCTATCTCTCCTCCCAAGAGCAGGAGCTGACGCGCAATATCGTCTCAACTTCAACGCTTTGGTTGAACAAGAAACCGGCAAAGAAGGGCAATCTTGTTCAAAACGGTGATGAGATCATGATTGAATACACCCTCACGGTCTTTGAGGGACTCACGCCCCAAGTGATTGATTTTCCGATTATCTACGAAGACGACACCATTTTGGTGATCGATAAACCCCAAGGGTTGGTGGTTCATCCCGCAGCGGGAAACTGGGATGGGACTCTTGCAAATGGCTTACTCCAGCGGTATGGATCACGCATTCTTGGGGTCCAAGAGGAGGGTAGTGAAGGCCTACGCCCCGGAATCGTCCACCGCCTTGATAAAGAAACAAGCGGTCTGTTGGTTGTCGCTCTCACCTCTCAAGCTCATCGTAGTCTCAGTGCTCAGTTTAAAGAACGTACCACCAAAAAAATCTATATCGCCTTGGTTGAAGGAACACTCAAACACCCCAATGGCAGTATTGAACGGAATATCCGCCGAGACCCGAACAATCGGAAACGAATGAGCGTTTGCCCCTCTGACGAAGGCCGCGAAGCGTTAACCGAGTATACCCTCCTCAAACAGTTTCCCTCCTGTGCACTGGTTCGGATCGTGCTGCATACCGGTAGAACCCACCAAATCAGGGTCCATTTCTCATCAATCGGTCATAGTGTTGTGGGTGATTCTTTGTACGGAAAAGAGGTAAAAGAGGGGATGATGCTCCATGCTCAAGAGTTGGGCTTCACGCATCCAAACACTCAAGAAGAGGTGCTCTTTCGCTCCCCGTTACCCCGAAGGTTCTTCGATCACCTCAAACTCTGATTAAACAACAGTTCACTTTGGATCGTACTGGGCGAGCCATGACCGGGAAAGAGCAATGTTTGGGGGTTTAGTGAAGTGATTAACACCATGATTCGCTCCTTCAACTTCTCCCGAAGCCGATTGGTGTGGGTTGTCCCCAGTGCTGCTACACCGAGGGTGTCTCCACAAAAGAGGGCTTCGCCAATTTGGTAGATGACTGAATCTTGGCTGTGCCCGCCGATGAGGTGGGGGATGATCTCAAAGGGACCGATTTGGATCGCTTCGCTGACTTTGAAGGAGGTATACGAGTCCTCTTCGCCTTGGGTGTCGTAGGCATAGATTGCAAAATCATAGAGCTTCTTCAACAATGCCAACCCCTCAGTATGGCCACTGTGGCGATGGGTCAATAAGACCGCTTCAAGGGTGTACCCAAAGTGCTCTAACAGTCGAATCAACTCATAATCAGCGTGCCCGGGATCGATTAAGATCGCAGTGTTTGCTGTTGGGTCTCCGACGATGTAGGTATTGCAAAATCCTACGACGGAGAAGTGTTGGTGAATTCTCACTGTTGAGCCTCCTTGTAGTTGGACCAGCGAAAGGAGAGATTGGTTTGGACGGTGTTAAGAAAGGTTGCTTTACGGAGGTTGCAATCTTCGATCTTGGTATCAGTGAAGTGACTGTTGGCAAAGGATGTGTAGTAGAGATCGCTGCCGGTAAAGTCAGAGTGCGTAAAGACGCACCCACTGAGGTTTGTGTGGGTAATCGACGAGTTTAAGAACGTACACTCGATGAACGTCGACCCGCTTAAGATCACATAGCGGATCGACGAGAGGTCAAAGGTGCACTTTTCAAAGAGGCAAAAAGAAAAGTTTGAGTTTAACATCGTCGTTTTATTAAAGGAAACATTACGGAACGTGGAGTAACTGAAGAGCGAGCCGG
>CAYUHP010000022.1:0-14733 GCA_964444595.1 uncultured Sphaerochaeta sp.
AGAAGAAGCACAAGAGCTTTGAAGATGATGAGCTCATCGCCGAACGATCGGATGAGGAGGGCGTCGATATCATGCGTGCCCTCTTAGGCGACTCGGTGATGATAACAAACATCAACCGACCCAATGAGGGACAGATCTCCTACCTGCCCAAGGGAAGGATCGTTGAGTCCAATGGGGTGATCGAAGAAGACTCGATTCGCCCGATCATCGCTAGCGACCCCCCACTGAGTGTTCAGGCGATGATTCGCCGCGTCAGTGATGTGCAAGAGCTTACCTTGGAGGCGATCTACACCGGTGATGATGAGGCGCTCTTTGAAGCGTTCATCAGCGATCCGTTGATGAAACTGAATCTTAAAGACGCTCGCTCTTTGTTTGAGCGAATGATCGAAGAGTCCGATAAGCGGATGTAAGCTGTAAGAGAACGCCCAGCAAATGCTGGGCGTTTCTGCATGAGGTCTCGTGCTTTTTGCGTTTATGTTATCGCCACGTGTGAGCGATCATTCCAAGAATCGAAGGTGAGTGTTCGCACCCCTTCTTCTACCGTTAAGAGGAGGGTGTGGTGAATATCTCGACTGGAAGAACCGATGAAGAGATCAAACTCTCCCCCTTCAACGATCCGTTCGCCATTCTTGTGGAAGGAGAGCAGATCGGTTTTGAAGGTAAAGGTAACAGTCTTTTCTTCACCACTTTCTAGTGAAACCCGAACAAAACCTTTAAGCTCCTTTACCGGTCGAACCAACGAAGCACAGCGGTCGTGGGTATACAGTTGGACGATCTCATCGCCCGCTCGATCTCCCGTATTCTTTACGGTAACCGTTACTTCAACCTCACCGTCGAGTGCGACCAAATCGTTTTTGATCGTTGCCCTCGGATAGGTGAAGGAGGTGTAGGAGAGACCGAAACCAAACGGATATCGAGCTCCGAACGCACTTTGACGGGGTAGGCCCCCCGCTTTTTTATTATGGTTGTAGGTATACGGCATCGCCCCGGCACTGAAGGGGAAGGAGAGGGTAGTCTTTCCGCTGAAGTTCTTCTCGCCAAAGAGGGTTTGAGCGATCGCCTCCCCACCACCTTGACCCGGGAGCCACGTGGCGACAAGCGCTCCGGCTCGCTCAACTGCTGCGTTTACCGTGTAGGGCCTGCCACTGACTAGCAGCACGACGGTGGGCTTTCCGGTAGCGAGCACCGCTTCCATCAACTCCTCTTGGGCTCCAGGGAGTTTGAGGGTGTTGGCGTCACTGCCTTCGCCGGTTGTTCCTTGTTGGAAGAGACCGACAAGGTCGCCTACTGCCAGAACTACGACATCCGCCGCCTGGGCGGCCTTCACTGCCTCGATGATTCGACTGGTGTCGCCGGAGGGGATCTTTGCCAACGGGCCCTCTTGTTGTTCCACTTCACCGGGGAAGAAGATCGATCGTTCGATCGCCGACTCAAAGATCATGCAACCCGGTTGGTAGACAACCTCGGCGTACTCTTCGAGCGCGTCTTTTATCGTCATGCTCTTTTGGGGAACGGTTTGCTCCGGCTTAGCCGAACCTTGAAGGTGGACAGCTGCAGTATATCCGCCGTACATCGCATATGGATGGTCGGCGAGTGGGCCGATGAGGGCGATCTTCTGATCGCGCTTAAGCGGGAGAAGCTCTTCGTTTTTCAAAAGGACAAGGGACTTCTGAGCTACCTCAACCGCTAAGGCGTGATGCTCGTCGGTGTTTAAGACTAAACCCTCTTCATCGATGTAGGGGTGATCAAAGATTCCTTGGCGATACTTTTCGGAGAGGACCATCATGACCGCCCGGTCGATCTCATCCATGGTAACCAACCCACGTTCAAAGGCGGCGATTAACCCCTTTTTAAAGACCGTGAAACCGGGCAGTTCTACATCCATCCCTGCTTTGAGGGCAAGAGCCGCTGCTTCACCTTGGTCTTTAGCAACATGGTGGTCTTTTTCAAGCTGAGCAACCGCCTCATAGTCGGCGACGATCAACCCGTCAAAGCCCCATTGGTTCTTCAGCAGATCGACCACAAGATTGACGTTGGAGGTGCACGGAACACCGTCAATGTCGTGGTAGGCGGGCATCACCCCACCGACTTGAGTATGCTTAAGCACCATCTCAAAGGGAAGACCGTAGATGTTGTGCAGTTCATTCATCCCAATGTGTACCGGAGCGTGGTTTCGGCCGCCTTCGCTACCGCTGTGTCCAATGAAGTGTTTCAGCGTTGCCAGCGGTTGGTGGTTGCTCCCTTGAAGACCGTTGATGTAGGCGATACCCATCTCACCGATGAGGTACGGGTCTTCACCAAACGTCTCCTCTAAGCGACCCCAACGAGCATCCCGTGAAACATCAAGCACCGGAGAGAGCCCTTGGTGGACACCCATCGATCGCAGCTCTGATCCGATCACTTCGCCGATTTTTTCCATCAACGCAGGATCCCACGCCGAACCATAGTTCAGGGAGCAGGGAAAGGCGGTGGCGCCGACACTCATCACTCCGCTTAAACACTCTTCGTGAATCATTGCCGGGATCCCGAGTCGGGTCTTTTCAACGAGATAGCGTTGAATCTTATTGATCATCTTCACCTGCTTTCTTGGATCGTTTGCAATCGTTCCATAGGGTCGGGTAAGTTGGCCGATACCAAACTCAAGCGCCGCTTCCATCGGATTGGGTAAAGGATTATATGTGGGAACAGCTTCTCGAACGGTAATCGTTTGGTCAGGGTGGATCTCAAACCAAACCGCCACAAGCTGGGCCACTTTCTCTTCAAGATTCATTTTTTTTAGCAATGTTGCCGCTTTTTCGCGGTGGGTGCTCATATGATAAACTCCTTCATCAACAAGTACGTAATGGTTGACTGTGTGCCCCAAGGAGGGGCGGGGCACACAGCGTCCAATTTATTCCTTCAATGCTCCCAAAGCCACACCAGCGATGATGTACTTAGCGAGCATGAAATAAATAACAAAGAGGGGAAGAACGGTCAAAGCGAGACCTAAGTACACTGAACCGTATTCCGTTTTATAGATATCACCTTTGAGTAAACTGACCATAATAGGCATCGTGTATTTACTCTTATTGGTCAGGAGGATGAGTGGAATAAACAGGTTGTTCCACGATCCGACAAAGGTAAAGATCGCCTGGGTTGCCAAAGCGGGTTTCATGATCGGGAGAATGATTCGGTTAAACGTTGCAAACTCACGTGATCCATCAATTCGAGCGGAATCGACGATCTCCAAGGGGAGAGCCGCCATCAAGTACTGGCGCATAAAGAAGACCATCGCAGGGCTTGCAATTGCCGGGATAATCAAGGGGGTAAACTTGTTCGTCATCCCTATTCGATAGATAAATTGATAGAACCCAATACTGGAAAGCTGAGCGGGAATCATCAAGATTGCCATGATGAAGGAGAAGAACGCCTGCCTCATCTTCCACGAGTATGCCATCAACGCATAAGCGGTCAGTGAGGAGAAGTATACTGCCAGAACCGTTACTCCAATGCTGATCGTCATTGAGTTGATAAACCCAGTCATCGGACTAAACGCCTTACCGGTAAGGATCTTCCAGTTACTCATAAAGTACTTGGAGGGAATCAATCCGATCGAGGATTGCTGGATCTCAAACGTTGAGCGTGTTGCGTTCATGAACATAATCCAGAACGGGAAGATAGAGAGAATAGCCAAGAAGGTACAAACGATGTACACGATTGTTTTATATATTACTCGTTTGGTGTGCATTGATTCTTGTTTTACTTTCATCATTTTGCCCCCTGTCGAGCTGCTTTACGTTGAGCCTTGAGATATTTGCGGCGGGCTACCTCATCCTTGTCTTTCAGGACTTGGAAGAGGAAGATCGAGAGGACGATGATAATACCAAAGACGATGATTGAGGCAGCGGATGCTCGGTTGTAGAGATAGCTGCCACTAAACGCCTGGCCATGAATAAACATGCTGGAGGTAACGGTGGCTTGGTCGGGTCCGCCATTGAGGAAGAGTTTGGGGATATCAAACATCTGAAGTCCCCCGATCATCGATGTGACGAGCACATAGAGGAGAATCGTTCTCAAGAGGGGGAGGGTAACGCGGAAGAAGATCTGTGTTGGGGTCGCTCCGTCGATCTCCGCGGCCTCAAAGAGGTGAGGGTTAATCCCAAGCACCCCGGCGATCAACACGATCATCGTGTTTCCATACCACATCCAGAATTGGATAAATGCTACAACACCCCGAGCTGTCCAGCGCTGAAGCGTGAAGTTTGACGGGCTGTCAATAATGTTCAATTTTATTAAGAAGTCATTGACCGGGCCCTTAGGGTAGCCAAACAACGAGTTAAACAAGATTGCGATCGTTGCGGCGGTGATAATGTTGGGCATGTAGATCAATACTTTGTAGGCGCCTTGGCCTTTTACTTTAAAGTTTCGATTGGTAAACCAAGCGGTAAGGATAAGAGCCATACCGATCTGTGGAATGAAGTTTGCAGTCCACAAGATAATGGTGTTTTTCAAGCTCGTAGTAAATGTTTGGTTCTTGAGAACTGTTCTAAAGTTCCCAAACAAGTCAAGATTCCCTTCGGCTGTGCGAAGGATATGGAACTCTTTTACCCCTAAGCCGCGAAGGTCGGTAAATCCGATAACGAGCGTATATATGATCGGATAGAGTGAAAACACTAAGAAGGTAACGACAAAGGGTATGGAGAATATGTATCCATATTTTGCATAACTCACAGATTTCTTACGCACGATGTTCTATCCTCCAGATAAAAGCGAAGTTGCGAAAAAAAAGAAGCTGAGAAGTGGCAGAGGCCTGCCACTTCTCACGTTCAACGATTAGTAGCTGGGGATATCAAGGCTTTCGAATACTTGGCGCTTGAAGTCAGCAATTGCCTGAGCACGGGTCTTGTTTCCAGCGGTATACTCGCGGACCTGTCCACGCCAGGTGCTGTTGATCGTTTCATCATACTGGGTGAGGTTCTTTCCGGTTGCGAATGCGCCGGCAGGAACGAATGCTTCAAACATGTCTTGTCCGCCGAGGAAGTCAAGTGATCCATCACTCTTACTCATGACGGTTCCGGATGCTACGGAGTCTTTGGTGCCGCCGGCGCCGAAGAGTGTTCCGTTTGCCCAGTAGTACTGAAGACCGGTGTTGGAGGAGTCGAGGGTAATCCATTCGATCAACTCGGCAACAGCGTCTTTAACCTTGGTGTCGCGGTTTGCGAGAACCCAGGTACCACCCCAGAAGAAGCCGATCGGGGGCTCACATACTGCCCAGTCACCATAGGTGCCCTCACCGATCTTATCGCCACCGGAGTTGCCGGCCATGACGTAGTTGATCAGCCATGCGGGTCCAAAGAAGCCAAAGGCCTGCTTCGGATTTGCTCCCTTCATATCGGCAAACCAAGCATCGGTCCAGTCTTCGGTGTCATTGTGATAGCCATTGTCCATCATCAGTTTGGATTGGTCGATGAACGCTTCACGTTTCGGGTCAAGATAGAGTTTTCCATCAACAACCCAGCCCTTGTCGGAGCTGTTTTCAACGGCGTGCCAGAGGTCTCCGTCTCCGGAAACAATCGCATAGCCTTTGCGCCTGAGTGCTTCAGCTGCTTCAAAGAACTTATCGAGGCCAGGGCCAACTTTCGTCTTGATCACCTGAGGATCGTCGGTTCCCCAAACGTCCTTGGCGATTGAGCGGCGATAGATGAACGCACCACCAGTTGCTTGGTAGCCAAGACCGACGAGTCCGCGTTCGTTGGTTCCGATATCGATCGTGTATTGGGCAATATCCGCTTCCTTAACGAGGCGGTCGACATCGATGCCAAGATCCTTGTACGTTGCCGCATACTGTTTGGCATCGCCTTGAGTGTACTTGAGAACGAATGCAGCTTCAGCGGTATAGATATCAGGAGCGTCTGCACCACCGCCGCTTAAGGCTTGGTCGAGCGCCGGCTGATATGCACTATCTGTGGTTGCGATAATCGTCGTTTTAACTTCATAGTCGAACGCGGGGTGCAGCTCTTTGTAGCGTTCAATCATGTTGGGGACTTCATCAGTGAAACTCCAAACGTTAATGACCTTCTTTACCGGAGCTTTGTCACTCTGACCGCCTGCGAACAGCGAGACGCCCAGAATAGCTACGAGCAGTACGAGTGCAATCGTTTTTACACGTTTTGCCATGGTAGATCCTCCTCTGTAATGTGCCTTGGTTGATCCAAAGCATCAGATCCATTGTTTGTCAGACACACACCGGTGTCTGGGCAAAGGAACCTCCTTTGCTGATTAAACTGTACCTTGGTCTCTCTCAGGTCGATACTAGGCATTTGACTAGAGTGAGCCTAGGACAATTGTCCTAGGTCTATAACTCTTTGCTCTTCGTCCACTTAATTGCGTACTTGCGGAGTTCTCCGGCATCATTGACTGCAATCTTGCGTCGAATATTATCGCGATAGACGTTGATCGTCTTAAAGGAGAGATTGAGCATCTCAGCGATCTCGCTGATTCCATAGCCGTGGCCGATGAGGCGGAATACCTCTTTTTCTCGGGCACTTAAGATCTCCACCGGATCGAGGGGAGTATCTGATTGTTGAGCGACCATCGAGTCGATCATTCGTTCGCGCATCGTTTCTGAGAGATAGAGCTTGCCTTTGAGGACCTCTTCGATCGCCCCAATCAACGTTTCGCCAGCTTCCTGTTTCATCAAATATCCCTTGGCTCCCGCTTTGAGCGAAGCCGGAGCGTAGATTACTTCATCGTACATCGAAATAACGAGCATCAGCATGCGGGGTTTAAGAGCTTTCACATTTTTGACTAGCTCTAAGCCGCTCTCTTCGCCAAGGGAGATATCGATCAACATGATATCCGGTTCCCTCTGATCGAGCAGATCCATCGCTTCAGTAATCGAAGCGGCTTGGCCTATTACCTTATAATGGGGATTATCTTCAACGACGCTGACAAGGCCTTGGCGAAAGAGGGGATGATCGTCAACGATTAAGAACGTAGTGATATTTCTCACCGATTACTCCTTTAGGCTCACTGAAACACGAGTTCCTTCAGCCGAAGATTGGACATCGAGCGTTGCTTTTGCCATTGACGCTCGATTGCGCATGATTCGTAAGCCCAAGGCGCCTTTTCGGATATTCTTCGCAAAGCCGACCCCGTTGTCCTCGATGGAGGCTTGAAGCAACGGAAACCCTTCTTCGCCCTCTGTTCGGTTGAGTTTGATGATTACGTGCTTTGCTTTGGAGTGTTTCACCGCATTGGTGAGGGCTTCTTGGATAATTCGGAATACGTGTAGGGCACGGTCACTGTCGGTGATCTCAAAGTTTGGATCTGCCTGAATGCTGATATCAATCTTCGCATAGCGTTGAGTATCGGCAACGAGCGCCTCGATCCGTTTGGCAAACGTCTTTTCATCCTTTTCAAGGGGGAGAAGACCTCGGCTAATCGTTTTAAGTTTGCTAATCGATTCCGCCAAGAGCCGGGAGATTTGCTCAAGGGAGGAATCGAGCTTTTCATTCTCACCTTTAATACTTTTTCGGGCACTACTGGCCATCAGTGAGATCCCCAGCAGGTGTTGCGCCAGATCATCATGCAGCTCTTGGCCGATTCGCTCCATCGTCTTGGCACTGATCTCCATGACCTCTTGTTCCAGCTCAGTTCGTCGTTTGATCTCATTGGAGAGATCTTTGTTAGTTCGGATCAAGTCTTTTGTTCGAAGAGCAACTTGTTCGATCAGGGTTTGTTCGTGACTTTTAATCTGCTCTAAGAGGAGGGTTCCCTTCAAGTTACTGGAGATTTGCTCTTGTAGTACATCGTACAAAGCCGGGCTCACCATCCCCGAAGGAACGATCAAATACCCCAGAGGCTCACTGCCATACACCAAGGGCATGAGGATCCAGCGCCCTTGGTGAAAGAGTTGTTTGTGGACGAAGGGCAGGAGTTGCTTGTACTCGAACTCCACACTTGAAGAACTTTCTTCAAACTTCTCCCAGGAAAGATCGATGAGAAGCCGAGCCGACCCCTCCTTTGGAGTAAACTCCACTAAGTAGCCTTCAGTGATGCCAAAGAGGGCAAGGCCTTGTTTTAGATTGATAAAGAGATCTTCCAACTCAAAGGTTCCCGCGAGCATTGCACTAATCATCCGCAATGTTTCAAAGGAACTTTGAACGGCGACTCGCTTGCTTGCTTGGAATCGGCTGCTGCGCTCGCCAACAAACACTCGAGCGGCACCAATGAAGTCGGTGACCATCCTCCAGTGCTCTTCATCTTCCGTCTCGACAAGATTTTCAACCACGGAGAGATAGATGTGCCATCGTTCGACGACTCCGCTTTCGGCGATCGTCGTATCGATCGCTCGGTTAAGTCGAGCGATGAGGCCTTTGGGGTTCTTTTTTTTCAGCAAATAGACCAACTCGTTGATCGTTCGCTCTTCACTTTGGGTGGCGTAGGAGGGTATCTCGGTAATCGTTGAGTCGAAGCGAAACGTTGGGGCACACCCACACGATTCGCGGTAGACAACCGCTGAAGAGAGAACCACATGTTCTTCATTGCCGCCGGCCATCATTCGCTCCAAGATTGCAACGGCGTTGGTACCGAGGTTATGCATCGGCTGAATAACGGTAGTTAAAGGCGGTTGGGTATAGCGAGAAGCTTCGATCCCGTCAAAGCCGATGATGGAAACATCATCGGGAACGTTGATCGAGTGTTTGGCAAGGACCTGAAGCGCCCCTTGGGCCATCCGATCATTTAGGCAAATGACCGTATCAAACGGCAAGCCGGTCGCAATGATCAACTCCATTGCACGCTCACCGGACTCTTGGGTAAACGTCCCATGAATCCTCAGTCTCGGGTCGATGCTGATCCCTAACTTAGCGAGCGTATCAAACACTGTTTTCTTTCGGCTAATCGCCTCGTCATGAATCGATGGTCCGTCGATCATCGCAAACTTTCGGCGGTTGTGAACGGTATACAAGTGCTGGACCAACTCCGATACGGGACCTTCGGCGTCGACGGTAACATCACTCATCCCCGGGATTGCCATCCCAATTGAGACGCGGGGAATGTTGTCCCAAGCGGAGAAATACTCCCGCAAATCCTTGGAGTTTAAAAATGTTGCAACTGAAGAGGAGATGATGATCAGGCCATCGATGTTTTGATCGTTGGCAAGCTGGTAGGCGATATTGGATGATGCTTCGACTGCAATCGGAGAACCGAGAACGGATCCAAGAAAACTAATGGAGCTGAAGCCCCGTTTTTTGATCGCTTGACTGATTGCACTCCATAACGAGGATTGATACTCATCATCTAAGCTTGCGGTAAATACGCCGATACGTTTTTTGTCCCTTTGCATAGGAGTTAATCATACCCTATATGTGGGTGATTGCAACTAATTGAATGGGCCGAGTTTTTGGAGGTAGCGCAATCGGTAGGCGGTTGGACTGAGTCCGGTAGAGCGTTTGAATTGTTTAGAAAAGTGAAACTCGGAGCAATACTTGAGCCGGGCGGCAACTTCCTTTACGGAAAGGTTGGTGTTTGCGAGCAACGCTCGAGCCGCTTCCAACTGAAGGTTGGCGTAATACTGCATGGGAGTAATGTTCATCCAAGTTTTAAAGAGTCGAACAAAATAGGAGGGGTCGCGTTCAACATAATCGGCGATCTCAGTGAGGGTAAGTTTTTCGAAGATGTGGTTTTGCATGTAATCGAGGGCTCGTTCGATGATGACGTTCTCTTTTCGTTCAACGGGTTTTACCCCTTCAGCTGCTAAGCTGTAGAGCAAGCCCAAGATTTGATGGGCGGCACTGATCCTCAGCTCCTTTTCCATCTTCAGCGATTTGTCTCGAATCTCTTCAAAGAAGAAGCGCCGGCCGGTGCCAAGGTGAATCGGGTTTTTCCTCTCAAGACGATTGAACAGTTCCTGATGCTCTTTACATTCAAAGAGGATCGCGTAGTAGGTGAGCGGGTCGCTCATACTTGCTTCGATTTGGTGAGTAGTTCCCGTGGTGGTAAGAAAGAGCGAACCGGAGGAGATCGAATATCGGTTCTTACCATTGATGAATGTTCCATCCCCACCAACGAAGTAATGAAGCTCCACTCGGTCATACCCGTGGGAGTGAACTCGCTGATGCCATAACAGCTCAGCTTCTTCGTGCATTTGAAATACGAACACTGCGTCCTTGACTTCCATACGTCAATAATACATATGAATGACCAATCTTGTCTATGGAAATCTATTTTCAATATGGTATTCTTACCGTGGAGGCTGATATGAACATAGTAGCAGGACTTGATGTCGGAACCCAAAGCACTAAACTTATTTGTTACGATGTAGCACAAAAGAAAGTGGTTGGCTCTGCTTCTGCACCCCACCAACTGATTACCGGCGAGGATGGAACTCGCGAACAAGAGGCAGAGTGGTACCTGAGCGCTGTCCGCTCTTGTTTTAGCGCGATCGATCAGTCAGTAAAGGATAAGATCGTTGCCCTGGGTGTCAGCGGCCAACAGCACGGCTTTGTTCCGGTTGGTCCTCAAGGTCAGGCCCTTGCCCCGGTGAAGCTGTGGAACGACACCGCTACCGTTGGTGAGTGTGAAACCCTCACCGAACGCCTTGGAGGCAAAGACAAGGTCTTTGAACTCATCAACAATGAGATTATGCCCGCCTATACGCTGGCAAAGATTCTTCACTTAAAAAATCACCGTCCTGAAGCATATAAACAACTCGCTCATCTCTTGTTACCCCATGATTGGGTCAACTTCTACCTCACCGGCGAGTATTTTACCGAAGCCGGGGACGCTTCGGGGACTGCCTACTACAGTCCAGAAAAGCGTACCTGGGAGGGTGAGATGCTCAAAGCGGTCGACGAGAAGAGGAACCTCTTGGCGATGGTTCCTACTTTGGTCGAATCGCATGAGATCGGAGGAAGGCTGAGTAAACAAGCGGCAGCTGAACTTGGTTTGAAGGAAGGGATCGTCGTTTCCACCGGAGCGGGGGATAACATGGCCAGCGCGATCGGAACGGGGTGTACCTCCAGCGGTGATCTGGTGATGAGCATGGGAACCAGCGGGACTCTCTTTGGTTACAGCGATACCCTTGTTGCTGACCGCCAAGGTCGCTTATCGGCGTTCTGCTCCTCAACCGGTGGTTATTTACCACTTTTGTGCACCAACAACTGCACCATTTCAACGGAAGTGATCCGCAATCTCTTCAGCCGCGATGTGAAAACCCTCGATGCCTTGGCAAGCAAAGCCCCGATCGGATCGCAGGGAGTAACGATTCTTCCCTTCTTTACCGGCGAACGGGTTCCCTATCTGCCCTACGGTAAAGGGATGATCGCCCATTTGGATACGAGTAATACCACCGAAGAGAATATTGCCCGAGCTTCCTTAGAGAGTGCCGTCTTCGCCCTGCGCGGAGGAATGGACACCTTTGCTGAACTTGGCTTTACCCCCTCCCGGCTCATCCTTACTGGAGGCGGAGCGAACTCGGGAATCTGGCGACAGATCGTCAGTGATGTGTTTAACCTTGAAGTCATCGTTCCCTCTTCAACCGAAAGTGCCGCCTTGGGTGTTGCCCTTCAAGCCTTATGGGCCCTTGAAGGTGGTTCGATCAGTGAAATCAGCAAAGAACATGTTCTTTTTGATGCAAAGAAGGTTCATCGGCCTGACAGTGAGGCTGTTGGATTATATACTGAAGCTTACAAACGCTATCATGCGTATGTAGAAGCACTTACGCCTATCTTTACGAGGAGGATATAATGAATTATTTCGTTGGAGAAAAAGAATACTTCAAAGGGATTGGAAAGATTCCGTTTGAAGGTGCGAAATCACGAAACCCCCTAGCATTTAAGCACTATGACGAAGATGCAAAGGTTGGAGACAAAACAATGGCGGAGCACTTGCGCTTTGCAACCGCCTACTGGCACTCATTCTGCGCAAACGGAAGTGACCCGTTCGGTAAACCCACGATTAACTTCCCCTTTGATCCGAGTGACCCATTTGCCAAAGCTGATGCGGCATTTGAGTTCTTCACTAAGTTGGGAACTCCCTTCTATGCGTTCCACGACGTCGACGTGTTCGATGATATCGAAGATGCCCGGGCGTATGAGAAGCGCTACCAAGAACTTGCCGACGCCCTCGAGGCCCGTCAAAAAGCATCGGGAGTGAAGCTTCTTTGGAACACCTCAAACATGTTCTCTCACCCCCGCTACATGAATGGTGCGGCAACAAACCCCGACTTTAACGTAGTAAGTCGTGCTGCAGTTCAAATCAAGAAGAGTCTGGAAGTTAACGTTCAACTCGGTGGCTTGAGCTATGTGTTCTGGGGTGGCCGCGAAGGGTATATGAGCCTGCTTAACACCGATATGAAACGCGAGCGGGAGCACCTTGCCCGAATGCTGACGATCGCCCGCGACTACGGTCGTTCGATCGGCTACAAAGGCCAGTTCTTAATCGAACCCAAGCCGATGGAACCAACTAAGCACCAATATGACTTTGATGCTGCAACGACGATCGGCTTCCTTCGGGAGTTCGGATTGCAGGATGACTTTAAGTGTAACATTGAGGCAAACCACGCAACGTTGGCCGGTCACTCCTTTGTCCACGATCTGGCTGTGTGCTCCGCAGCAGGAATGCTCGGCAGTGTTGATGCCAACCAAGGCGATCCTCAGAACGGTTGGGATACCGATGAGTTCCCCACGAACGTTCATGAGGTAACCCAGGCGATGCTCATCATCTTAAACCAAGGCGGATTGGGCTTGGGTGGCTTGAACTTCGATGCGAAGATTCGCCGCAACTCAACCGATGCCGAAGATCTCTTCCTTGCCCACATCGGCGGAATGGATACCTTTGCCCTCGGTCTTAAGATCGCGCACAAGATTAAAGAAGATGGTTTCTTCCAAGAGTTCATCGACAAGCGGTACTCCTCCTTCGATAGCGGAGA
Source organism: uncultured Sphaerochaeta sp. (assembly GCA_964444595.1). Lineage (GTDB taxonomy): Bacteria > Spirochaetota > Spirochaetia > Sphaerochaetales > Sphaerochaetaceae > Sphaerochaeta. Next base: position 12,914 of record CAYUHP010000022.1, read on the forward strand.
TGGAAAGCGCTTTGCTGATGGTAAGATGGATCTTGTTGAGCTTGCTAAGATCGGCTTGGATGCTAAGATCGTCCAAACCAGTGGCAAACAAGAGTTGCTCAATAACATGTTCAACTCATTTGTGTTTGACTATTAAGTCATTTGCTTGTTATTACTATTCTGCCCCGCATTGTTGTGCGGGGCAGTGTTGTAAGTAGGAATGTATGAACGAATTTTTAATCTTTTTTGTCATAGTTTCAGCTTCTCTCGCTGTTTTATTTGTCGTTCGAGAGATAGTTACTTGGTACTTTAAACAAAATGAACTTGTTAAACAAAACGAGGAGATCATTGAACTCCTCACGAAGATTGAAGGGGAGCTTCGCATCGCCTCTCTTGTTCGTGAGAGGCGAAGTGAAGAGTAGGTCAGTTACCGAGTAAGAAGGAAAGCTGTTCTTCGCTCAAGATCAGATCAGCTCCCTTGAGCGTATCGGTGATCTGCTCGATCTTTGAAGATCCGGCAATCGCGATACTGGGGTTTTTTTGGCTGGTGATGTAGGCGATCACAACCGCAGCGGGTGTCACCCCCAGTTCATCAGCCAATGTTTGAACGTGCGGGACTCGACTGAGGTTTAACTCAGTAGCGAAGCGTTCTTTTGCTCGAGCTGAGAGGGTGTTTTCAGTTCCTGCAATCATCTTTGAGAAGAATCCCTTCGCCTGGGGGGAGAACGCCATCACTGGCATCTTCTGCTCCTCATACCAGAGCCGAGCTTCCTCAGTCATGCAGACCAACGTATCATCTCCCCATTGCTCGGGGGTGCAGTGAGCGAGGGACCATTGGATTTGGCTGATTCCAAACGGTGTTTTCTCATGCTTGTTTGCCCAGTCATTCGCATCAGCGATTCGTCGGTGGGTCCAGTTGGAGACCCCGATTGTTCTTACCAACTTTTTATCAACCAGATCCTGTGCCATGTCGATGATCTCATCGGCGGGGATGGCGGGGTTATCGCGGTGGAAGAACCAAATATCCAAGTAGTCGGTTTTCAAGTTGTCCAAGCTTCGGCTGATATCCTCAACCATCGCCTGGGGGTTGATTCGACTGGCATGCATATCGTCTTTGGGTGGGTGGCATCCTTTGGAGACAAGAACCACATCTTTACGGTTTTGATTGGCTTTTAGATAATTACCAAGCAGCTGTTCACTGCTTGAAGGTCCGCCAACCTCATCTTGGCCGTAGACGTGGGCGGTATCTAACAGGTTCCCGCCTGCCTCCAAGTAGATATCGATTTGCTTCGTTGCAATTGATTCGCTAATTGCTTGACCGTAGTGATCACAACCAAGGGCGATCTGGGCAAGCTTTGTTTCGTTAAGGTGGATATAGTTCATCAGATATCAATTCCTAACCAGGTCTTTACTAAGATTCCTATCACAAACGAGATCCCTGATACTCCGATCGAGATCAGGGCCATCTCCCAGAACCGCGGTCCAAAGGGAAGATCTTTCGCTACTGAAGTATAATAGGTAAAGAGGACGATAATTAAGAGGACGGCGGCCAACATTGAGGCTAAAGCGATAAAATAGTTGGTCAGCAACAAGTAGGGCAGGACCATCGCCGCAACCGCGATAAGGTACGCCACTCCGGTGTACATCGCACTTTTACCGGCGTTCTCCTCATTTCTGTTCTTGGAGGAGAGGTACTCACTCGAAGCCATTGAAAGGGTGGCACTGATGCCGGTTATGAGTCCGCTTAGGGCGATGAGGCGGGTGTTCTTCAGGGCAAAGGTTAGTCCTGCCAACGTTCCCGAGAGCTCAACCAGTGCATCATTGAGGCCCAGGACCATCGA
>CAYUHP010000022.1:14833-21169 GCA_964444595.1 uncultured Sphaerochaeta sp.
GTAAGGGTAGTGTGTTTCATAGTCTCCTCCTGGAGAAAGTATAATCACCAACAGGAAGGATAGCAAATGCTTTGGTTGACGAGGCTATGTTTCTATCTGTAGTATTACATCTACAAAGGAGTTGCCATGGACGCCAGCTTTGAAGACTTACTGAAGTTGTTTGCTAAAACAACCGATCATGATGATATGAAAAAATTACTCGAAGAGCTTTTGACTCCCAATGAGTTGAAGGATTTAATCCTCAGGTGGAACTTGATGAAGGATCTTTATCGAGGCAAGCCGCAACGCGAAATTGCAGCTGCCTACGGGATCAGTCTCTGTAAGATTACTCGCGGATCGAAGATTCTTAAACAACCTGATGCGTATACCAAAAAGATCCTCAGTGATCGGTATGATGATCATTTGCGAATCTGAAGCAGTACCAATGACTCTAACTGTGTGGTAGGATACACTCACTACGAAAGAAGGCGGTAATGTGGCGTGGGCTTTGAGAGCAGACGATTGTTAACCTTGAGGGTGGTAGGCGACTCCCTTGCTGTCATCCTTGCGTGGTTTTTAGCGGGATACTTGAGATTCTACGTTATCTGGGGGGGAGTGCTTCCGTCGCTCGCCTCGTTTTTAAACCTTTATTGGATGGTGTGGATACTCAACATCTTCTTTTTAAGCCAGCGCGGCTTGTACAAAGAGAAACTTGAGCAATCGTGGCGGAAAGAAACCAGTGATTTGGTGATCGCCTCCTTCCAAGCGTTCTTACTCCTTCTTGTCATCCTATACTTCTTCTACGACTATAAAGTAAGTAGGGTGGCGATCGGGCTCTACTATCTCTTTGTCGTCGCTCTTCTCATCATTGATCGAACCCTCATTGCAGCCTATGTCTCCGCCAGCTATCGGAAAGGAAAGTTAACTCGGTCGATTCTTCTCGTCGGGTATGGTCGGCGCCTTGAGATGTATGAAGCAGCTCTTCACTCCAAAGAGATTCAAGGAATCAATATGGTCGGTCAGTATGATGGCTCGACTCAGCCGATCACTCACCTAAAGCAACTTGAGGGAGAAAACCTTCAAGCTGTGGTCAATGCAACGAAACCTGAATTAGTGGTAATCGGGTATCCGGCTAAACAACAAGAGCGCCAAGATCAATTGATCGCCGAAGGGCTGGACCTACTCACCGAGCGGGTCGTGGTGCTTCCGGCGATCCCCGAATCATATGTGGGAACCACGATCAGTGACTTTAAATGGATTCCGCTCCTCTCCCTTAACGCTGCGGAGATCGGAGTGTTTGAACGAATGATAAAGCGTCTCTTCGATTTTAGTGCCTCCCTCATCGCTACAATCCTTCTTTCGCCGCTTCTTCTCCTCTTGGCAGTACTGGTGAAGATCAGTTCACCGGGGCCGATTATCTTCAAGCAAAAGCGCGTCACTCGGGATGAAAAAATCTTCACGATGTATAAGTTTCGAACGATGCGTAGTGACATCCCCGAAGGAGCCAAAGCTCGCTGGACGGTGGAGGATGATCCTCGGGTCACTCGAATCGGTTCCTTCATGCGCAAAACCAGCTTAGATGAACTGCCTCAACTCTTTAACGTCCTTGGTGGATCGATGAGTCTTGTCGGGCCCCGCCCGGAGCGACCGGAGTTGGTCGAAGAGTTCAACACCACGATTCCCGGTTATCGACTGCGTCACCGCTTCAAAGCCGGAGTCTCGGGGTGGGCCCAAGTCAATGGGTGGCGGGGGAATACCTCTTTGGAACGACGAATTGAATTTGACCTTTACTATATTCGAAACTTTAGCTTATATTTTGACATGAAAATTGTACTCTTCACGTTTGTTCGTGGTTTTATTAATGAAAACGCCTACTAAGGAAGTCTTATGCGCAAATATATAGTTCTCTTACTTTTGGTACTTTTCCTTGTACCTAGTGTCATCTTTGCTGAAGCGGGCTTACCCGCTGCCTTGCCGAATTTGAGCGAAGCGGAGTACCAACGACTTGTAGATGGCGAGATCCTTGAATCCAACACGATTGGAGGAAAGAAGATTCTTCAGTTGTTTGTTCCCGGAACGATCTCCTACTCCAAAGCAGTCAACGCCGAAGCCACGCAAGATAGCTTCTCCGTTGCTGCGGTGAGCTACATTCCCTTTCCCGCATCCTATGCAAAGCTGTCAACACTCGAGCGTCAGCTTGCCCTTTTCAACACAATGAGGGCAATCTCCACCCAAGAAGGTGTCGAGTACATCTCCTTTCGAGCCGGTAATAAACCAAAGCTCCTGATCGAGCGCTCCCGCTACATGGAAGATGATAAGAACTTGAATAAACTACTTCCCGACCCGGTAGCAACGATCTTTCCTTCCTCCGCCCAAAGTTACGTCTATCAACGGGATACTTCTTTTGGTGGGAATCGATACATTCACACATATACCAATAGTGACCGCGAGATCTTTGTAGAGATTGAGAACATCAGCTCAATCAAAGTACTTGGTCTCTTCACCGCTGTTCCCAAGGGTAAATTGAATATCAATATGGCAACGTATCAACTGGAGGATGGCTTGTTGATGATGGCCCTCACCACGATCGAAGGACGTAAACCTGAGGTTAAAGTGCTCACGATCAGTGTCGACCTCCCATCGGCGTTCATGCGCCGAATTCGAGCCCTTCAAGGGTGGTTTGTCGAACAGCTTAACTAATTGACAGGTACCAATCTTCCAATTGCTTTGATGCCGTATGGACATCATAGCCCGCGGTGCGCAGTTCCTCGACTCGATCTGTCCTTGGCTCTTGATCCAACAAAGAGGAGAGCATTTGTGCCCAAGCGACCGAAGATTCCTTAAGTGAAAGGAAATGAACAAGGTCAGTTACCTTCACTTCTGCCGGAACGACATCCGCTGCTAAGCACACCAAACCCGTTCCTTGGGCTTCGATAACACTGATGCCCAGGCCCTCGCTGAGGGAAGGAAAGAGAAAGAGATCCATCGCCATCAACAGATCGGGGGTGTCGCTTCTAAAACCGAGAAGCGATACCGAGTCGGTAAGACCCAATTGCTTTATCGTTTCTTCAATACTCGGCCGTTCATCTCCGTCACCGACTAGCAATAAGTGAGCTTGGGGCTTAAGCGATAAAAACTCTTTGAAGACTCTTAACAAAAACGAGTGGTTTTTCAATGGGTCAAAACGGCCGACATGCCCAACGACAATGTTGCGATCAAATCCAAGGGTTGTTCGAACATTATTTCTTACTGTTTCATGATAGGCAAATTGTTCTACCTCGATTGCATTAAGCGCAAGGGAGAAGTGAGTGGAGTTCACGACCTTTTTCCCATACCGGGAAAGCCCCGCCATAAGCGAGCAAGCAAGAAAATAGTCAGCAACAAAGCGGGTAGGGTAGGCAAAGATCGTGTACATCAAGCCCTTGAAGTCAGGGGTGTTAGCCGCGCCGTGGCTGTGGGCAACCGTGGTAAGGCCAAATCGATTGGCTACGTGTAAGTAGATCGCTGCTGAGCTACCGATATGTCCATGGACAATACAGTAGTGGGGATGTGCTTTGAAGAGGCGGCGCCAGGAGCGGATATAGGAGATGATGTTGAACCCTTTGAAGCGGGGGACTCGAAGAATCATCCCGCCGAGTTCTTGAATCTCTTTCTCATAGTAAAACGTTTTCTGACTGTGAACGACAAAATCAAATTGAATCTTGGTTCGATCGATATTGCGATAGAGGTTCATTACGAACGCCTCGGCACCACCCAGATCCAGTCCTCCGAGGACGTGAAGGATCTTTATTGTCTTACTCATGAAACTCCTCCATTACATACGCCTGATCACCCAGATGCGTCTTTCGCTGATCTTCTGGGGGTAGATCCATGTAGGAGCCATAGAGCTGAGAAAGATAGGAGTCATAGTTTTTAGGAGCGGGGAATAGTTCTCCCTCAAACTCCAAATCAATCGTGTCGCTGAGAAGGTCTTTCGCTATCGCCTCTTGAGGTCCGGATGTTGCTGTTAAGGTCGCAATCGTTGAAGCGTGTTCGTATGGATAACGAGTAACAAATTTATGAGTCCAAGATACCCATCTCTTTATTCCTATCAACCGAGTGAACGGTTTTAAGAATAGCACAGCAAGCTTTTGAATTCCACTGACCTTCTTTGGCGATACAATCGCCGCATACACAAGGTTCTTTAAAGCAAGGGCCCAAAAGAACGTGGCTTGTTGTTTCCTTCTCGTATCCGGCAATCCATCCAGTGGAAAGATATCGATCCAAATCGGTGTTTTCTGAAAGGCTTTGTCGAGCTTGGGCTCAAATACAACGGTGTTATTAAGGAATATTTTTGTATACGCATGAGGGTAGTTATTTGATCGCGTTCGATGGGAAGCAAAAGAATATGCATCGCCTAACCCTTCGCTCTCTAACAAGTCTAAAAGTCGTTCATATTCGGGGCGGGGAATAAGCAGATCGATGTCATCGTCCCAAGGAATAAACCCCCTATGGCGGACTGCGCCGAGGAGGGTTCCGTAAGCTAGGTGGTAGGAGATGGAGTGTTTTTTTGCAAACACGTCAAACGCCTTCAGAATTTCAAGCTCCAAAAGCTGTAATTCCCGGGTGGTAAGGGGTTTCTCTTGTTTCACCGCATACTCCTCTTCCTTGGGACTGTATCACACCAAAGAGAGAATAATCCACCTCTGCTTGACAGAGACAACATCCGCTTTCATAGTATCAGTTATTGATGCATCGCTAGGAGTTTGAATATATGAAGAAAGGGATCGCACTAGTTCTTCTCATTGTTTTGTTTGTTAGTAGCAGTTTTGCTGTTACCCACCTCTCGGTCCCCCTTGGAGATCGGGCATATGAGATCCTCAAATCTGCTGAGCTACGAGGCATTATCGACCAGGTCGGAACGGTCAGGCCGTATCCTCGTTCAGTCGTGGTAAAAAACCTTGAGATCATTCTACAAAACCCATCAATAAAAGACTCGGAGCGAGTTGAGATAAGACAGATCCTCCAACGCTTTGACAACTCCTTTACTTCACCAAGCACCCTAAGTGAAGCGCTCCAACTCGGAGGGTATCAAAGCTACTGGGATGAGTATAAAACCGGAGTTGTATTTGGAGTGGAGGCGGGAACAACCGTCACCAAGTCGTTGTTGATGAAAGACTCCTATGATGCCCGGATCCGCCTCCGGCCTTACATGAGAGGAGATATCTCTAACTTCCTTTCATTCCAAATGGACTTTGGCTTGGTGCTCGATCGTCTTGATAGTAGGCTGTTCCCTCTCAATGATTTTACCTTTGACACCGACGGTAAGTATGACTCAATCTTTAACAGGTTAGAAGAACATCAGTTTTATTATGGCCAATTCAACGAACCCGAGCTCGCCCTCAGTTTCTTGGGTGGAAACCTTCAGCTTCGCTGGGGTGCGATGGCCCGTGATTGGGGTGTCGCCCACAACAACTTGATGATCGCAGGAGCTGCTCGCCCATTTCAGGGGATTGAGACGGACATAACCTTTACTCCCTGGCTGAACTACCAGTTTATTACCGGATCTCTCGGGAAGTTCACGGTGATGGACTACATATATGATAAAGACAATCCCAGTTATAATGACACATTCTTTGAAGATTACTTCTTCTCCGATGGCCAACAAGGCCTAGAGTATCTGAACAACTTCGCTGCCCACCGCTTTGAATTGAACCTGCCTTGGGGTATTAACCTCGGAATCTATGAATCAGTAGTGTACCGCCAACGCTTTGAGCTCGGTTACTTAAACCCCTTCTCGATTCTGATGTTTGAACAAATAAACATTGGTGACTTTGATAATATGTTTGCCGGTGTTGATGCTCAACTTCTCATTCCGGGCTTTGGTCGCCTCTATGCAGCTCTTGCGACCACTGAGATGGACGATATCCATCTTAACCGTTTCTTCAAGGAACCGAGAAACATCATGGCGTTCCAAGGGGGAATTGATATTCCATTCAACATCGGGAACTTTGCGAAACTCACCCTGCAATACACATACTTAGGCCCATTCTTCTATACCCACTATCCAGTTGATCTTGTTACAGGAAATGTTCTAGATGGTGAGGGAAATCCAGTGCTGGATGAGGAAGACAAACCATTGAAAACCCAGGAGGTCTGGCACCTCAGTTACGTCAACAAAGGACGCCCACTTGGCTACCCGATGCAGCCGAACAGCGATGAGATTTTGCTTCGAGGTACCTTCGGTCTTCAAGGTGGTTGGGAGTTTGAAGCATTGGCTAAGTATCAACGCCGCAGTGGTCAATATGGAGCTACGTTAAACGAAAATATGGATTATGGTGCCCAACGAAATGGAGAGTATCATGATAAAGCGTTCAC
>CAYUHP010000023.1:0-20080 GCA_964444595.1 uncultured Sphaerochaeta sp.
GCCAAAGGACCGCTTATCTACATCCTCTTGGCGTTTCTCTTTTATTGTGGCTTAGAGGTGTCCCTGGGGCTTTGGTCGGTTACCTATCTGACCCAAACCAAGCACTTGGCTGTCGAAGTTGCCACGCGCTATGGCTCCTTCTTCTTCGTCGGTATTACCGTCGGTCGAATGCTCAGTGGGTTTGCCACCTTCCGCCTCTCAAATATGAAGCTCATCATCATGGGCCTTATCATCGCGTTTGTCGGAGTGGTTGCCCTGCGCTTTTCCTCCCTCGCGTTAGCTCCCGTCGCTTTGCTGCTCAGCGGGGTGGGGTGTGCCCCGGTCTTTCCAAGCTTGCTGCATGAAACACCGCGGCGCTTTGGTCCTGAGGCGAGTCAAAAAGTTATCGGCTATGAGATGGCGTGCGCCTATCTCGGCTCGACATTAACTCCCTTACTTACCGCGATCTTGGTTCGCACCTTCGGCTTGCATGCGATCATTCCTTTTATGATCACTGCGTTTGGAGCAACCCTTTTCAGTGTCTTAGGACTCCTCTTCCTTGACCGACGAAAGGCCTTTGCCTAAGTTAGCGGCTTTCATCAACACGTGCCCCTCCTTTTGAAGAGCGAGGATGACCTCCTCTACCTTGCGCTGCTTCTTATGCTCGCTTTCAAAGAGCTCGCCTTGCAGCGGAGTCGTTCCATCATAGAGTTGATAAAGCCCCACTCCGATGAGGCGGACCCTCATACCGGGTTTCCACTTTTGAGCAAAGAGTTGTTTGGCGATCGTATAGACTTGTTCGGCACTGAGGATCGGCTCCGGAGGCGTTGTTTGAATCGTAGAGGTGGAAAAGTCCGAGAGTCGAATCTTCACCGCGATTGTCCGAGCAATCTGCTTCTCATCAAGGGCGCGGAACATCACTTCATGACTCATCGAAAGCAGGGTTTCCTCTAAAATCTCGCGCTCACCGACATCCTCCAAGAAAGTGAGTTCGGTGGAGATCGATCGGCTTTTCGCTTCGGCAAAGATCCCCGAATCATCGCCGCGAACAGCACTGTAGAGAAATGCACCCATCGAATTACCAAAGAGTCGTTTAAGTCGCTCCAGGGAGATCGCTCGCAGTTGGACGGTGGTGGTAATCTTTTGGCGCTTAAGCTCCTCTTGAGTTACTTTTCCCACGCCCCAGAGTTTCTTCAACCCCACCGCGTCGATGAAGAGTTCCCGCTTTGAGGCGGAAACTTTGCACAGCCCATCGGGTTTGTTGTAATCGCTGGCCATCTTGGCGATCAGGCGATTGGGCCCGATTCCCACACTGATCGTCATCCCCGTCTCTTCATGCACCCGTCTTTTCATTTCTATTGCCGCGTCTCTCGGCCGCCCCAGCAGGCGCTCGGTCCCGCTCATGTCGAGAAATGCTTCATCGATCGAGATCTGATGCACCGTTGATGAAAACTCGCGAAGGACCGCCATCACTTTGGCCGATACTTCGCTGTAGCGCCCCCGCCGTCCGGCAACCACCGTGGCGTGGGGGCAGAGGCGAAGTGCTTGAGTCATCGGCATCGCCGAATGAATCCCAAACTTCCGCGCTTCATAGCTCGCGGTGGCAACAACCCCCCGCTTGGAGAAGCCGCCGATGAGTAGCGGCTTTCCTGCCAATGTGGGGTTATCAAGAACCTCCACTGCGGCAAAGAACGCATCGATATCGACATGGAAGAACACCGACTCACTCATAGCTCGTCCTTACGTTCCAGATTCGATTGAACGTGTTTATCGCCTGTTCAAGCAGGTGATCGATTGCCTCTTCAAGGCTATAGCCTTCAAAACGAAGAAGCTTCGGCCAGTGGCTGTTCTGGGTAAGGCCCGGAAGGGTGTTGATCTCATTGAGGATCACCTTGTCGTCGACGAGAAAGAAATCAACCCGCGCATAGCCGCTACCCTTGATCGCCTCAAATGCTTTGATCGCAAGAAAGCAAATCTCTTCCTCAATTTCCGCTGGTAACTCCGAGGGTAACTTCAGATATGCCCCTCCTTGAGGAGCGTACTTTTGAGCGTAGGAAAGAAATGCTTCGCTTTGGGGGTTACACACGACTCCCGGACCGAGTGGAACCGTTCTTTTGCTTGGGCCTTGGATAATTCCACACTCCACTTCGATCACCTCGGTGTAGTATGGCTGAATCAAAACTCGTTCACTGTAGGTTAATGCATACTCAATCGCCTTGTTACAGGAGGAGAGATCTGCTTCGCGTAAGGCAGTGATCCCAACGGAAGATCCCGTGTTCTCAGGCTTTATAAATAGTGAAGATCCAAATCTTTGAATACACTCATCATAGAGCGTTTCATCAAACGTGTTTCGGTAATCTACAACAACGGTTGGGACGGTTGGAATACCGACCTCGGCAAAGATCCTTTGCGCCAAGGCTTTGTGCATGCCGATCGCCGAAGAGGCGGTGTCGCAGCCGGCGAAGGGGATCTTGGCCAAGGTGAGCAGTCCCTGAAGGTTTCCATCTTCACCGCCCCAGCCGTGAGTGGTGGGAAAGCTTACATCGATTGGAAGAAGACCTTCTTGAGAGGAAACTCCCTGACCGGGGATGATCCAAAGCGGCTTTTTTGTGGTAATCGTGTCGCTCACTTGTTCTTGAAGAAACCAGCGCCCCGCTCGGTCGATTGCGATCGGAAAGAGGGTGTGGCTGTTTTGGATGAGCACGGCTTCAATGGTTTTGGCACTGCTGATTGAAACTTCGTGTTCGGCGGATCGTCCGCCGTAGATAAGCGCAACGTTCATGGAATCTCCTCATACACGGTCTCTTCCTCATTCCACGGGATCGATTGATCCCTTCGCTGGATCGATCGTTCATGGCCTTTGCCCAAAAGAAGGATGAAATCTCCTTTCTCGGCATGAGCTCCCGCTTCGGCGATCGCTGCTCTTCGATCATCGATCTCTAAGACCGTACACGTTTTGGAGGTAATGCCGGTTTTAATCATCGCGTTGATCGCCCCCAGCTCTTCGAAGACGGGATCTTCTTCGGTGAGGATAAGAATATCACTAACATGTGCGGCGATGCTACCGAGGATGGCGCGTTTTTCCTTGTCGCGCCCCCCGGCAGCCCCCATCACCGTGATCACTTTGTGATTTTTTTTAATCTGGTTGATAAAGGTAAACAACATCTCATACGCACCGATTGTATGCGCGTAGTCGATGAAGATCGTAACTCCTTTGGAGTTGGGGACCTTCTGCATTCGACCGTGAATCGGTTGAAGGGTGGGAAGGTGGCAGAGCAGCTCTTTCGGGTCTTTCTTTGTAACAACGCTGGAGGCGAGGAGGGCCAGAAGGGCGTTGGTCCCAAAGACGGGCAGGACATATTGCATCGTAAAACGGTGACGTTCAAACTCTCCTTCAATGGTGAATGTTTTGCCCGCTTGAACGGAGTAGGAGTAATCCCTGCCAAGGACGATCGCTTTTTGAGGGGGGTTGAGATGTTGTAAGCAGCGCGCAAGCTCTTGGTTTTCAACACTGGAGATGAAGTACTTTGTGATCATCGGAAGAAGGGCGAGCTTTGCCTGAAGGTACTCCTCTCGGGATTGGTGAAACTCAAGATGGTCCCCACTGAGGGTGGTGATGATGCCGATCTCAAAGCTCAGGTTGTAGAGTCTGCTGTAGGTTTCGCTGAGGCCGTGGCTTGTCGCTTCGATGATCACATAGCGGACTGAATTGCTTCGACAGCGATCTAAGAACGCATAGAGGATATCCGCCTCTGGGGTGGAAACCCGATAGGGGGAGGGAACCTTTCCCGTTCCATCATCGATTGCGGTGGTGGCAAAGAGTGCTGTGGGTATCCCCTCCTTTGTAAGGAGTTGATGGAGGATCTCCGCGGTGCTGGATTTGCCATCGGTTCCGGTAACCGCAATGAGGCGAAGCGACGTTTGGGGGTAGTCAAACCAGGCTGCGTTCATCAGGGCAAAGGTTTTGTGGGGGTTGGCAACGTGGATGATTCGCTTATCTTCACTCACTTGGGCCGTTGAATCAACGATCGCCACCAGAGCTCCGTTTTGGAGGGCTTCCGTAACGTAGGCTGAACCATCGCTGCTTTGACCTTTGAACGCAAAGAAGATCGAACCCTCTTTGCACTTCTTGGAGTGGGTGCACAGCAGCGTAACGATCTCATCACTGTTGGAAATATCGTTGGATAGTTGGGCGGCGTGAAGGAGTTGGCCAAGTGATTTCATGCCCTCATCATACCAGCTTGATTACCGATAGCATAGCGCAATAGTTTTTGGTATGCTGAGGGCGGAGGCTTTTGTGAAGCGCTTACTCTTCCTTACGAGCGTCGTTGTGCTCATTCTTTTTCCCCTCTCCGCCAAAAGCGCAACCCAAACGATGTGGGCGTTCGGCCAAGCACGATTTGCCCTCAACACTGAGAGTGATTCGTTTTTGGGTAATCCGGCATTTTTAGCTGACAGCGAACGAAAGGATCGGAGTTTTATCATCTCTTCAAGCTTTGAAGATTCCGCCCAATCGTGGAACTTTGAGGAGCCCGTTGTGAACTTGGGCCTCTCCTTTACCGCCGGACGCATGGCGTTTTCAATGATCAATATCTCCTCGGTCGAAGAGGTTGGTGAGTACACCTATGACGGCGAACGGGCAACCCTCTTTCAGTTTGATTTTGCTCTCGGACGACAACCGTTCTTTGTTGGCTTTACCGCGCAAGTAGAAGGACTCTCCGAGCGCAAGGAGATGGTCTATCGACCAGAGCTTATCTGGAGCGATTACTTTGTTGAAACAAACTTTGGGCGCTATGAATCGATCGAGCAGATCGGCAGTATCTCCTTCGGTCTTTCGCTCCTGCTCGATTACTCGTGGATTAAGATGGCGTTTGTGTCGACGAAGTTTGCATCCTCCGATACGAGTGAAACCTTGAACATCTCCTTCGATTCCTTGCTTCAATCACTGGGGTGGGGCCTTGCCTTGGAAACACCCACGTACAATGAACGAAATGAGTTGCACCTTTTTAAAGCCCGCGCCGCAATTGACTTGGCGAACCTCGGCTCCAGTGAAGATCGCGAGCTACGGATGGGAGCTTCGCTCACGCTTCAGCTCCTTCCGACCTACGATATTTCCATCATCCTCGGGTACCACGAAAAGAAGAAGGAAGCGATCGATTGGCTCGGATTGAAGTTTGAGCAGGGCAGTCAAACGCAGGCGCTTGAGGTGACGTTTAATACGGTAAAAATTATCCTCGGCTATGAGTTCCCTACCGCTTGGTACTTAGGAAAAACTTCCACCCAAACCGCTAAAGGCCTAGTAGGCTTGCGGTTATTCCTGTAGGCGAGCTTAACGAACCTTGACACTCAGGGGCTTTGGTGGATATAGTCAAGCGTTAGAACGTTAGAACCGGATAGGAGAAGGGAATATGTCAAAAGCACACAGAGGCAGTGGAATCCGAGATCAGTACAAAAACGGCCGCGGTACCTGTCCAAAATGCAACCGAACTGGCGTAAAGGTTCTCTATGAAGCAACCTTAGAAGGGAATAAAGCAAAAGTTTGTAAGCCCTGTAACGCCAACCTTAAGAAACAAGCTTCCGCCTAAGGAAGATTACCCTCTTAAGTGAAAGGACTGTCCTCTTATCGGACGGTCTTTTTTTTGGTATTCTTGGTTCATGAATCTTCCGTTTCGAAGGGTCTACCTCGTAGGTATTAAAGGCAGCGGCATGGCCCGCCTTGCTCTTCTGCTCAAAGATTACGGCTTCGATGTTCGTGGCTGTGATGTGCAAGAGCGTTTTTCGAGCGACGAATACCTTCTTGAGGGTGGGATCATGATCGATATCGGCTTTGATCGCTCCCTCCTCGGTGCTGAGTGGGAGCTTGTCATCTACTCCAGTGCCTATCCACTCTCAACTGATATCCTCAGCTTTGCTCTTGAAAAAGCCTTACCGATCTACTCTTACCCGGAGTTTCTTGCACTTCTTTCGACTCTTCAACCCACCTACGTGGTGGTGGGAACCCACGGAAAGACAACCACAACATCCGTTCTTGATCATCTCCTTGGTCAAGAGGGGGGATATTGGTCCCTCTATGGATCGAACTTGATTACCAAAGAAGGCTCAGCTAGGAGTGGTAATCGCTTTGCGCTCTTGGAGGGGTGTGAATACCAAGACCACTTTCTTCTCTACCGGGCAGCCGGAGCGCTTCTGCTTTCGGTGGAGTTCGATCACCCCGATTATTTTAACGACCTGGAAGCGGTGTATGCTTCATTTAAACAACTGGTAGATGGAATCCAACCCAATGGGGTCTTTGTTTACAACAACGATCAAGAGGGATCTCGACTCATCGGTGAGTATGCAAGAGAAACCCGTACTGACTTGAAGATCCTCAGTTTCGGCTTTGATGAGGGTAGTGACGTTCCGATCAGAAAAGAGGGAGCGTTTCGCTACCGAATCGACAATCACGTACTTCATCTTACCGTCAGTGCAAACCCTCTGGTTCTCGATCATCTCGGGGCGTTGGTCTTCGCAAGATCGATTAAAGAGGTTCAAACCGACCCTACTATCTTGGCCCAACGCCTCGCCTCCTTTGGGGGAGTGGGCGGAAGGCTTGAGTATATGGGCCAAAGAAGAGGGGTCCTCTTCTTTGATGATTACGCCCACCACCCCAGTGAGATCATCGTATCTCTTGATGAGATGAGATCTCGTTTTCACGATAAGAAGATTCTGGTTCTCTTCACTCCGCACACATCAAGTCGTACCCACTCATTGCTGAGCGAATTTGCTCAAGCTCTTGCCCAGGCTGATTACCTCATCCTTCAACCAACGTTTGCCTCGGCCCGAAAGGATGAGGAGGGTGATCCGCTTCTCTTGTACAACGTGCTTACAAAGAAGGTCGATTGCACCTACGCCGAAGATGATGAGACGGCAGTTGCTTTGACCTTGGCAAGGTTGAAAGAAGGGTGGTTGTGTATTACGATGGGTGCGGGAAATAATCGAGCCCTTAACAGCCGATTCCTAAGGAGTGATTGGTGAAATCAATGACCGGATACGGGTATGCCGAGAAGGCAAACCCCCTCTTTTCGTTAAGTGTAGAAGTTAAATCGTACAACAACCGATACTTGGAGATAGTGTGTAATCTTCCTCCGTTCTTAGGTGGCTATGAGCTAGACCTTACCAAAGCGGTATCAAAGGTCGCTGCTCGGGGAAGAGTTGAGATATTTGTAAAGGTAAAGAGGTTCAAAAGCGACATGTCGCTTTTGGTTGATCAAGAAGCAGTAGCGCTCCTCAGTGAAGCGTTCGGACAGATCAGCGTGTACAGCGGTAAAGCCCTCAAGCCCACGTTGGGCGATTACCTCAGCCAAGAGGGTGTCCTCGTTGCTTCAACGGAACGGGACAGTGAGATCTACCGAGAAGACCTCCTTTCTGCCCTTGATGAAGCCCTGCTTCAGTTTGGCGCTTCCAAAGAACGTGAAGGTGAGGCAACCGCTCTTGTCCTTTCAAGGTTGGGCGAAGCGATCTCCTCCGGTTTGGCGGTTGTACAGGCAAATGCCGATCGCCTCGAGGAGCACATCAAACAAAACCTCCTTAAACGCTTTGAAGAGCTCCTCGGTGATCAACACTACGATGAGAACCGAATCATCCAAGAGGTAGCGGTGATGTTGGTCCGCTACTCGGTGGCCGAAGAGATCAGCCGGTTGGCGATCCACCTAAAAGAGTACCAAGCGTTGCTCAAGGCCGAGGAGCCCATCGGTAAACGCCTTGATTTCCTTTGCCAAGAGATGAATCGGGAGATCAATACGATCGGATCAAAAAGTCAGCTTGTCGAATTGAACCTTGAGGTTGTGAAGATGAAAGACAGCCTTGAGAATATTCGGGAACAAGTACGAAATATCGAATAGGGGTGTGAGTGTGCGAATCGCAATCAGTGGAAAAAGTGGCTGCGGAAACACGACCGTTTCATCGTTGGTCGCCCAAGAGCTTGGGTATGTGATGATTAACTTCACCTTCCGAACGCTTGCCCAAGAGCGGGGCATTGATTTTTGGGATCTCGCTGCCTTGGCGGAGAAGGACGATTCGATCGACTATGAGATCGATCGAAGGCAAGTTGAGATGGCGATGGATCAAGAGCATTGTGTCTTAGGCAGTCGCCTCGCGATTTGGATGCTCAAAGAAGCGGATCTTAAGTTCTTCCTTGATGCAACGATCGAGGAACGAGCCCGGCGAATTCACAAGCGGGAAGGGGGCAGCCTTGAAGCAAAAGTTGCCGAGACAACGGCTCGGGATGCCAAGGATACCGCCCGCTACAAACGATTGTATGGGATCGATAACAGTAACCCAAGCGTTGCCGATCTTGTGATCGACACGACGACAAAGAGCGCAGCTGAGGTTGCCCAAGTAATCGTCAGTGAGGTTCGCCGTCGATTGAAGGTCTAGGGGGTCTATACATTTTTGTATAAACCCGTTAGGATGAGCGTTGGTGCATTTTGCGCCGTAAGGAGTACCATCGTGAGCATTCCTCTTGATAGCCTGATTGACTACGAAGGCAACATCTACGAAATTACCTGCGTAGCGATCAAGGAAGCAAATATTCTCAGCAACCCAGGACTTGGGGGCGAAGAGATCGAGGAGAATAATGGCAAAATTGTCAGCGAAGTCCTCAGCCGCGCCCTTGCCGGAGAGATCCTCTTCGAAGAGGCCGACGAACTCTGAGATTTTCAAACCTATTGTTATTCTCTTTGGACCGACTGCGGTAGGTAAAACTGCTATTCTCAGTCGGTTCGATTCCGCGCGCTTCAGCGTGATCAACGCCGATTCGATTCAAGTGTACAAAGACTTGGATATCGGATCGGCAAAAGCCACATTAGAAGAACGAGCAGCGATCGACCATCACCTCATCGATATTCGTGAAGTGGATGAGTCGTTCTCTGTCGGTGACTTTGTCCAAGCAGCCGATGAGGCAGTAGAGCTCATTCATAGCCAAGGCAAAGTCCCGATCATCAGCGGAGGAACGGCCTTCTATGTAAAGCACTTCCTCTACGGCCTCAGTGAAACTCCGCTGTGCGATGAAGCAGTTCGGGCCAATGTTGCAAAGCAGATTGAAACCAAGGGCCTTATCTGGGCCCATACCCGCCTCGGTGAGGTCGATCCAATCGCTTCTCAGCGGATTCATCCCAATGACAGCTATCGAATCGCTCGTGCCTTAGAGGTGTTTGAGCAAAGCGGAAGACCGCTCTCTTCCTTTGATATCCCGAATACGGTTCGTTTTCCAAATCCCGTGTTGCTCATCGGTCTCGAACGAGACCGGGAGGAACTTCTTGTTCGCTTGCAGAAACGAATTGATCAAATGGCCAGTGAAGGACTTGTTGAAGAGATTCGCTCGCTCTTTGAGCGAGGGGCAACGAGCTCTTGGCCCTCCATGGCTGGTATTGGCTATCGGGAGTTTTTTGAACTGGCCGAAAGCGGCGAATACTCCGTTCAATCGGTATTACACCGAATTGAACGCAACACCCGCCACTACACAAAACGGCAGATGACCTTCTTTCGAAGCTTTGCCGATGTGCAGTGGTTTAACGCCGATGATGTTCAATCAATTATTGAACGGGTTGAGGCGTTTGCTCAAAGCGGGGAGTAGTCTCAACTTCAAAGACCCCGGTTCGAACGATCTCAGGCGCTGAGATCGAGGTGATCTCATACCACCCCTTCTTCCCCACTTCAATAGTGAATGTTTGACTGAGAGCATAGGTGTAGGCCCCACTGAGTTGGGTGTCCTCTTCTACTTCTTCATCGTACGGGTAGGGAGTATAGAGGGTTGCCTGGGCCAAGAAGGTTTGTCCTCCAAGGTGAGTTACCGTAAGGTCCGTTGTGCCATAAAGGAAGGAGCCTTCAAGCAACGGTTGCTTACCGCCGGCGAGCCAATCATTTGGATCGACGGTGGGACTGAAGCCCTCATACGCCTGGCGGGTTTGCCGAGTAACAAAGAGGTTGGTTACCTCCATTGTCCAGGGGTTCTTTACTCGCTTCGCCAGCGCCGCATCCATGTGGGCAAGATCAAGGTTGTTTAAGCCAATGTAGTATTCACTGATGATTTGATCAGGGTTCATGAACTGGGTGTAGGGTGGTTTCAGTGCTTCACTGATCCGGCTGATCGTGAACCAGGAAACAAGGATGACACTCACCGCCACGGTGATGACGATCCATCCCTTCATGCGCCAGAAGATTGCTCGATTGGCTCGCTTTGTTTGAACCTGTAAAAACTCTTGAATTTTGGGAGTGTTTTGCCAGGAGGAGAGTGGGGGTACTTCACTTCGGTCCTCGGCATCCCAAAGAAGTGTTTCGGTTGCCTCCAAAAAAGCCGTTACCGCTTTCTGCGGTTCTTTGTTTCCGGTACTGTCGCGTTGTTTCGTCAAAGAAAGGGTTAACCCTTCATCGATGAAACGGCGAGTTGGGAGAGCGACCTCATCAAAGGAGTACTCGGCGGGAAGGTGGCGGTAGCGATCTTCTCGAGCCTCCATTCGCAAAAATGGCGGTGTGCCGGTAAGGGCAAAGTAGAGAAGTTGCGTAAGTTGATCACAGAGGGAGAACGCGGGGTGGATGTTGTGATGGACCCACGCCGAGATGTAAAAGAACTTCGGTTCATCCTTCGCTGTGGCGGCGAATAAGTCACCGAGGTCTTGGCTGAGGATGAGGATCGAGCCATCATCTCCGCCCCAAATTCGCCAAAGCGGAATGATCCCACTGGAGAGGTCGAGAAAGTTTTTTGTGGTGTGGGTGAGCGCCTCGGCTAAGCGACGAACCCAAACCAACGCCTCGCTTCGCTTGGTCGTGGCTAGGTCGGTAAAGGAGAAGAGACTTTGGCGGGGGAAATACACTGAGCGCTTCTCTTCGATGAGGGCAATTCCTTGCCAATACCACTCTTGGAGCACTCCTTCCTGGTACCGATATGAGACGGTTCGTTCTCCCTGAAGGTGGAAGGCGGGAAGCTCCACATCCGCTTTTGCAAAAGGAATTGCGGTGATCGCTTCATCATTGTAGGTTGTATCAAATGGTTGGTAGAGATCCATCTCTGCTAAACTCCTTTGTAGGCTCCGATGTGCCAAGTCATCAGACCAGCTTCGCTTTGGGCATCATCTAAGCGGGGATATTCGGTGCCTTTGAGCGATTGGGAGGTTATCTCCCACGCCCCCGGTATCAATCCGCTTTTGTTGATCGCCTCGAGGGCACCCCAGTTACAGGAACTTCGAGCTTCCAGTGCATCTTTCTCAGCGTTCAAATCATCGATAAAGTAATGTGCCTCCTGGTTTGCTTCATTGAAGGGAAGTAACCCGCTGGCATTTGCCGAGATGACAAACACGACGCTTTTTTGAAGATCCACGATCCGGTTGAGAATCGTCGAAAGAGTAGCTCGTTGCGCGGCCCGATCAATTCTTCCGATCAATGGAAGGATTGCCCTAGGGTTAAGATAGCTATCGATGAACGGAAGCGTCAACTCAAAAGCGGGCTCCTCTTCGTAGTAGGAGGAGGCCCGACTTATCGGGTAGTGCTTGATGAGTTCACTGAGGAGGAGGTTGTCGATCGGGTAGGTTTTGCTCGCCTGTTCAATGAGGGGTTCTTTTGGAGCAAACAAAAACGAGGGCTTATCTGCTTCAAGGACCGGCTGGTGAAGGGGACCGAGGAAGACGACCAGGTCCGGCTTCAAACTTGCGGCGGAAGCAAAGGTTTGATGGAGGACCTCGCCGATCATCAAATACGTGGCGTGCGGAACTAACAGTGCTGCCGGAAGCGTTTTGAGTACTCCCTCTGTACTTCGCTTTGTTGTTACCTCATCCAGGAGGGTTCGCTCCTTCGGATAGAAGATCGTATGGTGGTACGTCACTCAGTCTCTCCTTGCGCTAAAAGCGCCTTCAGGCGCGCCTCATCCAGTGTAACAGAAAGGTTTCGTTCTTGGGTAGGCAAGACCGTTCCTAACTTTGCTCCTTTCGCCCGGCGCAAGTATTTGACTTGGGTGTAGTAGAGTTCCGCTTTGCCTGATTTCTTTGCTTTTGAGTAAAGGATCGCCAAGGTAGCCGCATCAAGGAGGACCTCAAGCGGCGGCGGTTTATCTTTGATGTATTTGATAAACACGTAACCGCCGGGAAAGTCCCGGGTGTGAACCCACCAATCGTTTCCGCGGGTGTGGCGCCGAAGCAGCTCATCGTTTTCTTTGGCGTTGCGTCCCACAAGAAGGGTGTACTCACCACTATGAAAGAGGAGGCCCACACTGGGTTTAGCGACTTGTTCTTTTTGGGGCTCTTCGACCAACTTGGTCAATAGTGCAAGGGCTTCTTCGCTTTCGAGGTTGCGATCAAGCGCTCGCTCAAACAAAGCTTGGTGGGAACTAAGCTCGGCTTTGGTTCGTTCCAACTCGCCAAGGGCGTTCTCATGCCGTCCTTTGGCGCGTTGGTACATCTCGTAGTAGAATTGGATATTCTCCTGCGGAGTTCGGGTATGATCTAAGGTGATGGTGAGCTCTTCATTGGTGTTCCAATCGAGAACGGAGATCGAATCTTGGTTCTCGTTGAGGAGGTGTTGATTAGAACTGAGCAAGTCGCCAACGTGTTTGTACTGTTCGTAGGTTTGGGTTTGCTCAATCCCGCTTTGAAGCGTCGCAAGTCGAGCCTGAAGCGATCGGGTTATCTTTTCGTAGCGGGCACTGGCCCGTTCATAGAGGGCCGCAAGGGTTTTCGCATCCCCTTCAGCGGCGTACTCTCTTTCAATGTAGGCGTTGAAGGATCTACCGCTCCAAGGTCGAACACCAAAGGTATCATCACTCTTTTTTGCTTCGGGAAGCGTGAAGGAAAGACCGCTGGCTTCTCCTCGCTTGGGGCGGCGAAGAAGGAGGTCTAAGATCGTATAGGAGTCATCGGTCACGATGATGTTTGCTCCCGCTCCGCTATAAAAACGCAAGAGAAGGTGGAGAACCTTCTCTCCTCGAGTAAACTCAAGATCAACAAAGCGTTCGCCGGGAGTTTGCATTACCCGTTGTATTTGAAACCCGACAAGGTTTGCTTTAAGGAATTGAACGAAGCGCTGCATCTTCGAAAGTTTAGCCCGGGCCTTGGTGGAGCGGTGAAGGCGCGCTCGAGGAGTACCGACCTCCGTGTAGAGGGACCATTGGCGGGTTTTGGGGTGGAAGAAGTGAAATGTAATCGCGTTAAAGTCGTGTTGGGTTACCCCCTGAAGTCTTGAACCCTCCAAGGGAAGTTCGCTGAGAAGCAGTTCAATCTCCCGCCAGGTTACACTCATCGGTTTTGAAGAACCTCCACGATACCACCGCCTAGGTAGAAGGAGCCGCACACCAAGATCGCCCCATCATCGCCCTTGAGCATATCGGCCTTTGAGAGGGCCGCGCTATTATCTTCGATGAGGTAGATTGTTGCCTTTGGGTTTACCGTATTTTTTAATCGTTCAAAAACACCATGAAGAGCTTGAAGGTTGCTCTTTTTGAAGGTTCCCGGTCGCGAAATAACAATCTGATTGAAGTGTTTGAGGATAATTTCAGCCATGTGGTCGTGATCTTTGTCTTCAAGGGCGCCATAGATAACAACGTTGGAATCGACTTGGGGATAGAGCTCATCAAAGGAGTGGGTAAGGGCGCCCAGCGAGGCTGGGGTGTGAGCCCCGTCGATAAAGAGGCTGGGGGCGACTTGTTGAAAGCGCCCCGGGACGGTATTTGCCTCCAAAGCCGCGATAGTTGGTTCGCCAAAAAGATCGAGAGTTCGTAACACCAAAAGAGCCAGGGCGACATTTTGCCCTTGGATCGTTCCCCTCATAGAAAGCAGAAGTTCATCCTCCTCACCATCCTTCCACTTCAGTGATACCTTCTCGCCTTCCCGTGTTGTGTGAGTGGTGTATCCATCGAGGAGCTTGCCCAGTAAAAATGGGGTGGAGTTCTTTTCTCTGCACTCGGCTAAGAACACCTCTTTTGCCTCCTCTTGAACGAGGCCGATGAACACCTTCTGGTTGGGTTTAATAATCTTTGCTTTTTCTGCGGCGATCTCTTTGATCGTGGAACCAAGAATATGCGTGTGTTCCAGTTCGATCGGACACAGAACACTTGCGGTACTGAGAATCGTGTTTGTGGCATCGAGGCGCCCGCCGAGGCCGGTTTCGATCACCGCCCACTGACACCCCTCCTCTTTGAAGAGCAAATAGGCAAACGTGGTGAACAGCTCAAAGGTCGTAGGGTAGGTCTCCCCCCACTCATCGCGAAAGGTGAAATCGCCGACTAAGAGCTTGAGAAGGTTTCCTGTCCTCACCAAGGCATCTTCGCTGAAGAAGCTGCCGCTTAAGGTGAAGCGCTCGCGGTAGTCGACGAGGTGAGGGGACATATAGAGCCCGGTTTTGTACCCCAATGCGTGAAGGCCCTTGGCGATGAACGAAGCGGTCGAGCCTTTGCCCTTGCTTCCGGCAAGGTGGATCGTCTGAAATGCTCGCTGTGGATTGCCCACATGATCTAAGAGGGCAACCATTCGATCGAGGCGATATTCTCGAGTTGTGTAATGTTGGGTTTCTTTCTCAAGGTTCACAAACCCTTCCATGTAGGCGACTACATCAGCAAAGCATTTCAATTCCATGATCGTACTGTAGACACTTGGTGGTTTTTGGTCAACAAATCTCATTTATTACACAATTACGCAATGTGCTAAGGTGTTAATATGTTGCCTAATAGTGTTCTTCTCTCTTATAGTGTAAGAACCTAAACGAGGAGGCGATCTGATGTCAAAAAAGAAGGATCAGTCAAAACCATGGGATTTTCTTGAAGAGTTTCGAGGCACCGAGTTCACCGGAACATGGCCAACCGTTGTCGAGATGTTTGAAATTACCGTTAAGCGTTACCCCGAGAATGACAGTTTTATAGCATTTTCTCCAAAGAAAGAGGTGTTTACCTACGCCCAAGCCCACGAGAAGGTGCAAGAGATTGCTTCTTATTTGGTCGGCGAAGGGGTTACCCAAGGAGTCAAAGTTGGCTTAAGCGGAAAGAACAGTCCGCAGTGGGCGATGAGCTATCTTGGAATTCTCTACGCCGGAGGTATCGTGGTTCCGCTTGATGCAACGCTCTCCAATGAAGATATGGTTAAGCTCATGAGCTTTGCCGAAGTCAAAATCTTCATCGCCGATGCTGATCGGCTCAAAGGCTTTGATGAAAAAGAGAAGCTCGGTCTTACCCACCGCCTCAGCTTAGAGCCAAGTAAAGAGTTTGAAATGATCATGGACAAGAAAGGTGATCGCCGAAAGAAAGCATACAAAGCAACAAGCGAAGAGACCGCCGCGATCCTCTTTACCAGTGGAACCACCGGAACTCCCAAAGGCGTCATGCTCAGTCACGAAAACTTTGTCAGTGACTGTTACCTTGCCCAAGGTAATATGTGGATCTATTCCACCGACGTCTTCTATGCAATCTTGCCGCTGCACCACTCCTATTCGATGATGGCCGTCTTCTTTGAGGCGATCAGCGTTGGAGCGGCGATCGTGTTTGGAAAGAAATTGGTGATCAGTCAGGTTCTTAAAGAGATGCGCGAAGGCCAGGTAACGATGTTCCTTGCCGTGCCGATGCTCTTTAACAAGATGATCGCCGGTTTGATGAACGGAGTGAAAGAGAAGGGAATCGTTGTATACGGTTTGATTCGCTTCTTGATGGGTCTCAGTGGGTTGCTGAAGAAGGTGTTCAAGGTAAATGTCGGTAAGAAGATGTTTGGTTTCTTACTGAAGAACCTTTCTTTGGAGAACAACCGAATCTGTATCAGTGGCGGCGGACCCCTTCCGGCATCCACCTTTAAGATGTTTAACCAACTTGGAATTGACTTTGTTCAAGGCTACGGTTTGACGGAAACCAGCCCGATTACCCACCTCAACCCCGTTGAGGCGTACATTGAAACCTCCGTTGGTAAGAAGGTTCCTCAAGTCGAGGTGCGAATCGTCGATCCGGACAGTGATGGAAACGGCATCATCCACATCAAGGGCCCGATGGTGATGCAGGGGTACTACAACAACCAAGAGGCAACAGATGAAGTCCTAGAAGACGGTTGGCTCAACACCGGTGATGTGGGCTATCAGGATGCCAACGGCTACCTGTACCTCACCGGACGGGCGAAAAACCTGATCGTAACCGAGGGTGGAAAGAACGTCTTCCCCGAAGAGATCGAGGATCACTTCCAGCTCTATGATGAGATCGATACGATCTGTGTCCTTGGCTACATCATCGATAAGCAGAAGAAGAGCGAAGGTATTCGTGCCCTGATCTATCCTGCTGAGAAGTACTCCGATGATATGGCAAAAGCCCACGGCGAAGGCGCCGCAGCCGAGATTGAAAAGCGAATGAATCACATCGTCAGCGAAGTGAATAAGTCGCTCCAGTCGTACAAGAAGATCACTCGAGTAACGGTTGTCGATGAGCCGCTGGAGATGACCTCCACGAAGAAGGTCAAGCGCTACGTCGTTGCCCAGAAGTATAAGGACTGATATTGATGAACTCCTCTGTACGTTCGTTTTTAAGAGCTCAGGCCCACTCTCTTAAGCCGATTGTAATGGTCGGCAAGGGTGGGCTGAGCGAAGCGGTTGCTCAGGCGCTTGATGAAGCTCTGACAAGTCATGAGTTGGTAAAGGTGAAGTTTCAGGCTCACAAAGATGAAGTGCGACCAATCGCCGAAAGCTTGGCGGAGCAAACAAAGAGCGACCTTGTCTCAATCATCGGCTTTATCGCCACCTTCTACCGAGGAAGCGATGAGCACTTGATTCGGATTCCTTTGGAGTTGTTGGCCAAGGGCAAGTAACAACGCAAGCACAAAAATAATAAACGCCACCCGCTTCTGGGTGGCGTTTATCGTTAGGTTACTGTGTAGACTTAGGCACTTGGTCCTCGGTAGCAGACCAAATCAAGTTTGTTACAAAGATCTTCTAAGAGCGGTCGCTTTGCTAAGTTGGCTTCAAGTTCCTGAGGATACCAGAGCTGCTGGGCCATGACCAGCAGTCGAGGAAAGAGCATATACTCCGCTTGGCGACTGGTGGTGATCTTCTCGGTCCAGAGGTTTACCTGCGCACCGAGGACAAACTTCTTTGCTTCCTCATCCATTTGAGGGGGAGTAGGGGTGAATCGGGCAACTTCTTCGATCGTAGAAACACCGAGGTTTCCCATCTCCTCTTCACTGTCAACGTGTTTGTAATCCAAGTAACAGCCGTCGGTATTGGGGCTCATGATCACGTAGTGGCCGCGCTTGGCCGCCTGAAGTCCACCGGCGCTTCCGCGCCACGATTGAACAATTAGGTCACTCGGAAGACCCATGTTCTCAGTTCCGTCGAGCACTTCATCCCATCCGATCGCTCGCTTGCCGTGCTTGGCTACCATCTGGGCAACCTTTGTAGTCATCCAGCCCTGAAGCTCATCGATGTGGGTGAGTTTTTCTTCCTTCATCCGCTTGAGGCAATCCGGGCACGTCTTCCACGCAGTGTGCGGTGCTTCATCCCCCCCGATGTGCAAGTAGGGACCACTGAAGAGCTTGGCTGTCTGCGCAACCGCTTCCTCTAAGAAAGCGAAGAGTTCATCATTGCCGGCGCACATCACTTCATCAAAGATACCCCAGCGATCTTGTACTTCGTAGGGGCCTTTGGTGCACCCAAACTCGGGATACGCAGCTAAGAGGGCGTTTGCGTGCCCCGGTGTTTCGATCTCGGGAACCACGATCACATGGCGCTTCTTTGCAAACGCTTCGATATCGGCGATCTCTTCTTTTGTGTAGAGTCGACCATGGGTTCGTCCGTCAGTGTAGTTAAGCTCGATTCGCTTGGAAGCAACGCTTTCGATCCGCGGATACCCATCGATCGGGATTCGCCACCCCTGGTCATCGGTAAGGTGCCAGTGGAAGCGGTTCATCCCAAAGAGAGACGCGGTATCGATCATCTTTTTGATAAATGCGGGAGTTAAGAAATGGCGGCAGCAGTCGAGCATGAATCCGCGCCACTCAAAGGAGGGTTGGTCAGAAATTATCCCGGCAGGGATCATTCGATCACTAGCAAGGATTAATCGACGGAGCGTGGAGAATCCTCGGAACGCACCTTCGGCTGTGGAAGCCTTGATGACGATCTGCTCTTTCGTAATGGAAAGGATGTACTCCTCTTCTTTGAGACCGCTTTGAACTTTGAAGAGGATATCCTCACCGCCCTGCTTTAAGCCAAGGAGTTCACTGGCGGTTTGGGCAGTTTCTTCAAACAAGGTCTCAGCGGCGATAGTCGTTGAGTTGCTTAACCTAAAGAATCCCTCGCCCTCTTCAAGATGGAGAGGAGTGGGGAAGAGAAGATCTTTTAAAGATCGATTCATAGTATTCTGCATGGCTCTTTTCCTATCATGGTAGCGGTCTCAAGTCAAGTACAAAGGTTGAACAAACCCAAAAGCATGGTATCATAAAAAAGCTTGACAGGTAATATTGGTGATGGTAAGCTTTGTTCGTACAAAGAGCGAACAAACTGATTACTGGGGAATTTTCTCCCTAAGTAGATAGATAAAGAGGCTTACTGAGCGATGAGAGTTAACTACAATACGTTTCCTAAGAATGCAAACACATCTTTGGTGACCCAATTGCTTTGGCGAAGAAGTGGGCTGAGCAGGGTAGACATTGCCCGGCAGCTGAATCTCTACCGTTCCACGGTAACCAATATCGTAGCAACCTTAATTGAAAATGATGTCGTCTATGAAGGCGAAGAGGGTAGTGGAATGAGCCGAGGCGGGCGCAAGCCGATTAGCCTTCGGCTGAACGATCGCTTTGGCTGTGTGATCGGCTTTGATATCCAACCCTCCCACTACCGGGCGGTAATCATGGATATTTTGGGAAATACGTTGCACGAAGATTCCGGGAAGACTCCCGATCAACCCTTTGAAGAAATCTTGGTGTTTTTGATGGACAAGCTCCTTTCTGAAGTTGAAAAACTTGGCTTGCCCGCACTCGCCGTTGTCTTTGGCATCCCGGGCATCGTTGATCCCCGCCAGGGAATTATTCACTGGGCTGCTTCCTTCAAGTTAGAAAACTTTGATATTTATACGTTCCTCTCCGAGCGATACGATCTCTTTGTGTTTGTTGAAAACGACGCAAACTGTACCGCTTGGTTGGAGATGACCGTCCATCGCAGTGAACTGCTTGGGGACTTCATCTGTATCATGTCGGATTATCATGAGGGCAGTCAGCAGTTTGAAGACTGGGCCGGGATCGGAGCGGGAATCGGAATTTCAATCGATGGGAAGGTGTATCACGGCTCACATAACAGCTCGGGTGAGATTCACACCTTCACCTGGCGGGGCGGTGAAGGCCAAACCGGTTTAGATGTGGAGTTGTTGAAGCGCTCGGTGGAGGAAGAGGAAGCATGGCGAACTTGGGTAGTCGATATCTTCGCTTCGCTCGTTCCCGTTGTATCAGTCCTTGACCCCGAGAAGGTATTCATCCTTGGAAAACCCTTCAGCAATAAAGAGTTGATGCTCGGAACCCTCACCGAAGAGGCTCCCCAATTTCTTGATGTATTGAAAAAGATTGACTGTGAGTTGGTATTTGACAGCGCCGATGAGCTTGCTGTAGCCAAAGGAGCGGCGACGATGTTCCTCCAAAAGCTATTCAGTGTTCCCGAGTTAGGGGAGACCGGATCAAAAACACACTTTGAGTGGGAAGATATCCTTGCCAAAGTTCAGTCAAAGAATAAGAACAAAGCCAAGAAGCCAACGGAGGTACGTTATGGCTAAAGGACTCACGTTAGCGGACAATAAACGCGAACAACAACGCGCCTATTGGACACTGGTACTGCCTGGATTTCTCGTCTACATCTTTGTAATGGCGTTTCCTACAGTATTCTCGATCTTTTTATCGCTCAGTGATTACAACGGAGGGAAGATCTTTGGTGGACCGAATAAGATCAGTCTTGTGGGTTTTAAGTGGTACCAACGCATGTTCGCCGATGAATACTTTTACCACTCGCTGAAGAACAACTTCTTGATCGTCCTCGTTTCAGTCTTTGGGCAAATCCCCCTTGGGTTCTTCCTAGCCTATGTTCTCTACCGGGGTTTGGTTCGCGGAGCCGACTTCTTCCAGACGATGATCTACCTTCC
>CAYUHP010000024.1:0-19057 GCA_964444595.1 uncultured Sphaerochaeta sp.
ATAAATAAGTGTGACTGGCAAATTTCAACCCGTTGCACTCTTGGCGAGCTGTTTATTTTTCTGATAGCCAACTTCTCTTCAGTGCGATAGGATAGATTCAAAAGGGGAGGGTTACATGAAAAACAGAAAGCTCTTTAACACGATGAGTGATCGGTATCTTACTGAAGAGGATCTTCCTTTGGTAAGAGACGAGAATATGAATGTTCAAGCTAACATGGGGTTCTTTGGGTTTAACCTCAGTGGGTTGTATGAATACTGTGAAAGAAAAGAGACTACAGCAATCCTGATCGAAGATCTTCGAATCATTAAAGAAAACGAGAAGGAAGATCCTGATGAGCCGATCATAGTTCTTGAGGTAAACCCTGATTACCTCAAGAAAGGTGGAGCCTTCACATTTGAAAGTGAAAACAACTTCCACATCGCCTCTGGTAACAAGCGATTAGAAGCAATGGTAGTACAAGGCAAAGAAGTAGCTGAAGTATATCTGCTATCCATGGAAGAGATCTTGCCGTATCTTGTTCATGGCCAAAAAGAGTTTGTTGACTACTGGAACGAAAAGCTCGATAGCTTTTGCCAGCGAAGAGTGTGGGAGAAAGAAGATCGACTGAAATAAATGATAGTTAGCTTTTTGATGATGCTGCCTTCTCTAGGAGACCTAGGGAAGGCAGTTCTTTTTTGGTGATGGAGTACCTGTTTATACCACGTTCTCTGGGCTTATATTCCTTCCGGTCCAACCTTGCCATCGGGCCCATTTTTTCATCTCCCTGGCATTCATCAAGTCTCCGTCCTCATAGATCATATACAGCATGTCGATATATCCATGAACGTTGCCACAGTCATCCAATACATTCAGACCGTCTTTAGCAATACAGATTGGTTTGCGGCGGGCAATTACTTCCTTTGCCTTTTCGTCACTGATCTCCTGATTGTCCTTTCCAAACTCTTGGAGTAACGAGATATCAACCTTCCAGCCATCACCGTAGTCATAGTTGTACTCGAGCTTTGAAGTAAGCGGTTGAACATCTTTTGGTTCGGCTTTCTTTCTCAGTCGATCCATCCGCGTCACTGTACGGTAGGCGGGAGATAGCTCATCGACACTCGCATCCCAAAGGTCATCAGCGATCATGGCTTTACGATATTGCTTGTATTGATAGAAGTCACTGTCATCGATCTCCAAAGCAGTGGCCCTTGCTGTTTTGATATCAATGGGATCGAGTGAAAGAATTTCACTTAAGCGAAGGCTTTCTTTAAGGATATCCTGAACTCCATCATCAAAGTGCATCGTGCTCATGACCTCTTGATAGGTCGCATCTTCGATCTTGACTCTTCTGGGTTTAGGCTCTTTTAGCGACCACCAAGGGTCTACAGTTAACACTGGATGCTGGTCAACAAGGTTTTGGATCGTAACTTGGTTCTCAATCCAATACTCACTATGCCCTCCATACCTGTACGCCTTTCGATACTTGGAGCGCAGCCATGAGCGGATGCTCTTACTACCATCATAGTCGTCATCCCAAAAGGCATCGCTGAACGTAGCATTTGGAAACTGAAGGTAGTAGCCGAAGATGGGTGAGAAGTCTAAGAACTTGCCTTTTGTAAGTTCTTCAAACAGGGGTTGAGGCAACTGAAAATCATGAAGGTGACTGTTTGTCCAACCAAACGCTCTGTTAATGAGGTAGTGCAGCTGGTGAAGAGTGCAAGAAGAAGGAACGATAATATCCCGGGAAAGTGACTTTCTAACTCTTCCATATCTACCGAAAATCCTTGCTTCTTCGTCTGATAACGAATCAACACGACTATCAAGTATCTCCATGTGGAGCAACATCGCATATGGTTTTTTCTTCTCAACAGCGGCCTTACTCTCTTGGACTATTGGAAACGGTTTAGGTTTTTTATCCTCCCGAGCTTGGCTTTTTTGTACTGCGGCTTGGTTTCGCTGCCGATACTGTTCACTTCGAAGGGCAGTGTCAGTTTTCTCATCTTCGCCATACAAGCCCTTCTCATAGGGGAGGTAGTTTTGCACCATCACCGTGCTGATCTGAAGTGTTTCAGCGATCTCGGCTGAACTCTTGCCCTGGTCATAGAGTTCACGAATCTCTCGTGATCTCGGACTTGACCAGAGATCTTCGGTGATAAGGATCTTCCTTACCTTGGTACTTGAAAGCCCTACCCGTGATGCAGTCTCATCGATAGACTTCAGTATTTGATACACTCGTACCACGTTTTTAATCGTTTCCGTTTTAATCATAACCACTTCCTCTCTTGCCGATAGACACTATATACCACGCCGCCAATGTCGTGTCAATAAAGATAGTATCGTGTCAATAAAATTATTAGGTGAAGATCTCAAATTCTATAAAGTATGAAAGAAGAAAGGGAAATACTTGGAGTCGATGTGTGAGTAGTATGCATAATCTATCCCCAGAGCGCTCTAGGGTTTGTGCCTTTCTTTTCATTTGGCACCTTGAGTTTAAAAAGTGGCAGGATATAAGAAAAAGACCTAATGGTGAACCATGTTTAGAGGACTAAGTAAATTTTATGAAATAAATAATTACAATTATACAGGTTTGTAGGTAAATCTTGAATTTATTGAAAATAAAAGTTACATTATCTGTTCAGACAGCATATACTAAAGAAAAAGGAGAGCACCAGATGAAAGTATTATCTGAAGGTAAGTTGTCCAAAACAGTGAACGAATTGCGAAATGCGATGAACCTAACTCAGGCAGAGCTTGGAGAGCGGACGGGACTTCATCGAATCATGATCGGTCGTATTGAACGCGAAGAGTTCATGCCATCTATTATTCAACTTCAAGCTTTGGCTGATGTCCTCGGGTTTGAGATTACCGATATGTTTGTTGAGAAAGAACAAACACAACCTTTTATCGCCCTTCGAAGTGAAAGCATGAATGAAACGGAAAGAGAAGGCCTTGATACGATGTTGGGGATGATGTTTGCATTGCGCCAACAGATTCTGCTGAGGAGAAAGTTTGAACATGAACCGGAACATCAAGCTGAGCATTCAAGATATTGAGTCAATTCGAACATTAGCCCGATCAAAGCGATATGAACTTGGGTTTGCTGAGGATCCTCCGATAGCAAACGATATGCAAACGATTCTTGACAAGCTTGGGATCATCCTACTGGAAACTCCTATCGAAAGCGAGCTTGAGCAATCATCTTTTTCGGCTGTCATCCTCTGCTCAGAAGAGGGAGGGAAGAGTTTGGTTTTCATCGGATTAAATACCGCCGACTACTTTGATAAGCAGATTTTTGCATTAGCTCATGAGCTGTACCATTTTTTTACGAAGACCGGTAATCATCTGAGTCGACAAGATGTACAGGAGAGTGATGTTGTAGAGGCCAGGGCAAACTGGTTTGCCGCCGAATTCTTGTTGCCTGAAGATGTGCTGAAACGTCGGATATTCGAAGAATTCAAAACCTATTCACTTGAAAAAGTTGAGCTGAAAGTCCTTCTTCGTTTCATTGCGCGACTCCATTGTACTTGGTGGCTCCCATACCGTTCTTTGGTGAAACGGTTATGGGAGATTAAAGCTATATCGAAAGAGCAATATAATGAGCTCTATGCTCTTGATGAGCGTGATCCAGAGGGGGAGTACGGCAGAATAGGCCGATCAACACAGCGCGATGTGTTTCTCACCTTGAACACAATTACAAAAACAGTCGACTCCTCTCCACTGGCGATTGAGGCTGTTTTACGTAACTTTGAAGATGCCCTGATTGACGAAGATACGTTCGTGAGTCTTTTAGGACTCTTTAATAAGAGTCCTAGTGATTATGGATACGAGGTTTCTATCTCAGAGGAGGACAGAGCTGAGATAGATGATTTCATTGAAGGATGGAATCATGAAGGTTGAGGTTTCCTCAAAGAATCCTGCATTGGAGTCATTATTCCGTGACCCAAAACAAATGATTACGATGGATGCAAACTTCCTCATTCCTCCAGATTCTTCCATGCATTCGTTAAAGCAATCTCTTTTAAGCAATTCCAAGCTATTTGGCTTATACAATCTGATCATTTCCTCTTCGGTAAAGAAAAAGAGCTCCAAACACTCCCCTTGATGTTATAATGTTTAGAAGGAGTAGGGCACATGAGCGATTCATTCTTCCGATTCCCCCAGACTGCTCACATCGCTTGGCTTGGATCTCAGGATCTCAGAGATGATAAGCTTCTCACACCGGCTGAAGTTGAGGAACTCTTGGATGGCGAGGTTTTGGTTGAAGAAAAAGTTGATGGGGCGAATATTGGATTTTCTCTGGATCCTTCAGGAGAGCTTCGTGTTCAGAACCGAGGTTCCTACCTTCAGCGGCCATTTCATGGGCAGTTCAGTAGGCTTGGAAGTTGGTTGGGCGAGCACGAATATCTTATGAAGCCAACGTTGAATTCAACGATGATCGTGTTCGGTGAATGGTGTGCAGCAAAACACTCTGTTGAGTATGACCAATTGCCTGATTATTTCCTCCTCTTTGATATCTATGACAAGGCGAAAGAGCAATTCTGGAGCGTGGAGCGAAGGGATCAATGGGCTCAAGAAGTTGGGGTTACGTCAATCACAAAGATAAGCGTCGGTCACTACTCAGTCGATGAACTCATTGCCTTACTCAACAACGCCTCAAGCTCCTATCGAACAGGTCCTCCTGAAGGCATAGTGATCCGAAAGGATAACGGGCCCTGGAATAAGATGAGAGGTAAAATAGTTCGTCCTGGATTCATCCAAATGATCGAGGAGCATTGGAGTAGGCGGGGGATTGAGTGGAATACGATTGATAGAAAAGATTCATTATATCTACACTAACTGTGATATACTATGCCTCAACGAGGAGGTTTCTTATGCTGAAGGAAATCCTTCGGGTGCATACGGCTCTTATGTACAACAGCTTGTTATCCGAGCTGGAGAGGGCCAAAGAGAGCCAAAGAACTGAATTTCTCGTAATCGCAGGAATCTTCGGCCATTCTGTGAGTGCTTCACCAGAAGAATTAGACACTCTCTACCAACTCATAGGACCGTTAGAAGAAGAGGCCCTTGGGTTTGCTCACCTCTTGTTTCTTAAAGAGATTGAATCGTATCAATGTGTGGCTCTGAGTAAACGTCTCAAGCACGACTTGTTTGCACAAATTCGAACACTGTTAAAGAAACGCATTGTTGCTGATTTAATAAATCATCCAAGAAAACCCTCCCATTTAGATGCTCCGGCTATTAATGCGTTTATGCCTGGAAATTTTTCCGGTAGCTATCCCAAAGATTTCTATCTTAACATCTTTAAAGGAATCATTAGATCAAACGATGAAGAGGAAAGTCCCGTACAAACCGATGGAGAACAATTAGCAATCTGGATCGAAGAACAGTATTCGGCTTTGAAAGAACGCTATGACCAACCTCTCTATGCAATTCAATTTGATGAAGAGCAGATTTCACTCCTTCAAAGAATGACCTTCTATGAGCTGTTGGATGCAAAGAATGATCTTGATGGCCAAGCATTCATTAAATACTGGCAACAAGGTGGGCTGTACTTTTTTAGTTGCCTCTGCTTTGCCAACCATGAAAAAGATCAGAATCGTGATTTTTGGGAGGAATATAAGAGTTGGCTTGGGTTTCCTGAAGATTTTGCATTACGAGGCGGAAATAATGTTTTGTACAAGCCAATAAAACATTTTCTTACCAATCAGCAAGTCCCTCACATTTCAAGAGGTCGCCGTTTTGAGTATGTTTCAACGTTCCGAATGCATGCGATAGTTGCTAATCGTCCCTTGTCCCGGGATCGCTTACCAATACTCTTGTTTAAGGCAGCTAGTTCGGACGGGATCATGCTCAGAGGGGAGGATGAGCAACGAATAGTATTAGAACTTCTGTTCGATGAGTATGTAGGTGATGCGTTAACACTTGGGGAGAGGGAGGAAGACAACACGAAGTTCTATGCTCTTCCAACGGAGACCGCATATGCATACGGAAAAAGCAAAGAGCAAGTCTTGGATTATCTGTTGCCTGCATACAGTTACTTGGAAAAACGATTAGTTGGGCTGTATGATAGCCTTCATTTTGATGAGGAAAACCTTTCAGGAGAGGTGCCAGTTTTTCTGAGAACTCCCATCGATGAATTTGTTGCTAGAATGGGAACAAGCCTTGTTAAAGAATTAGGCCGAAGGCAACGATTATCAAGAAGGAGGGGAGTTTCAGGCCTCTATCTCGATATCGAAAGTCGAGCACTTCAGTATGTTGTTCAAGATATTGTTCTTCCTAAAAAGAACGAACGTAACCCACTTGTCCTACGGTTACGTGCTGGTGGAAAAGTCGTTCATACTGAAGACGATCTCTCATACTCCACCTCAGGGTCATATCTATTGTGCCATGCTAAAGAGATTCCCTGCACGCAGTTGTATGAAAACCTGACCTATGAGTTTTCACAAGGAAACGAAATTCTAGGTGCTGGGAAAATGCTCACTACACCAATCTTTAATGAAGAAGGAGCGCCAGTAACGTTTCCAACGGCTACAGAACAGGGTGTGTATTGCCTCGCCGGTGCTACAGACATTGTGGCTGATGAATTAGCCTTGATTTATGATGATCTTTTGGATGGTCATTCTTTGTGGTTTACATACCTCTCTCAAGCAACCCCAATTCTCCTTAATGGAGTGTTTTATGGTGTCGGGAAAGAACGCTTAGATCGAGCTGCTTTTCTGTTTAAGGGTGAGGACCACGTTGATGCTATCCTAGAGATTAAAGAAGACCGATTCCGAATCATATCGTTTTTACCAAACATAGGTGTCCGGCTTCCGAATACTTTGCGTCTTGAACAAGCGATTACTGTTCTCGTTAACGGTAGTCCCGTTTCTTATGAGTTGTTTCAATCGGTGTTGTTAGCAGATGGCAGCGATGAAACATACTATACGCTCAATCTTAAAACTGATGGAGCGAATGCAGATTTCTATAGCATACGGGTTGACCAAGGTGGAACCACGGCTCTCACCGAGCGCTTCTTTCTTCTTCGTCAGTTTGGAGTAAGCTATGGTTCGAAGATCTACTTTGGTAACGAACAAGTAGAAGTTCAGGCCCTCGGTTTTGAGGGTCAAGAAAACCTTTTCAGTAGACGGTACACCTTCCCCAACAATCTTTGTCGTTATAAAGTCCAGTTAGCAGGTGGTAGCGAAGGAAGGTTGGTTCTTAATCCCCCTCGAATCGATGTGAAGGGAAATGGGGAAAGTTTGTTTGGTACAGACCTGTGGTTTAGAACCTTTGTTGATATGGAAACCTTAGAGGTGGAATACCCACCAACTCTTCGTTCACTTTCACTCGTTGTTATCAATGGTGAGAATACCATCATTGATCGCCTAAAGCGAATTGGAAAAAAATGGAAAACAAATCATCTCCTCTCCCGATCTAGCCAAGATGAAACATATCTCACCTTAGCACTCCTTATTGATAATGAGCTCACAGACGTATGTGCCATTCATTATGAGCTTTCAATTATTGAAAAAGACAACGGATGGATGAAGTTTATTCCTCGACAAGGTGTGAGTATTCGGGTTACGGGTGAAACTGGACTCATTTTGAATCCATCATTTCACTGTAACCCCAATGCCAGCTATACGGCACACCTAAATAGAGAGGACGAGAAGATAGCTGACTGGCCAATCAGTTCCGATGGAACATCGAAGTATATCCGAGATCATGACCTTCCTGGAGGCATGTACACTCTTCGCGTGGTTGAGTCAGAAGAGAATCCATTTACAAGAATGCAAAGGGACACACTCGCTTTTACCAAAACATTTTTATATCAAGCTTATGATTCGCGCTCAGCTTCGTCTCCTCGAACAACCTATCACTCGTCTGTAGTGCTTAGAGTTCGGGCAACGTTGCAAATGTATCAAACTGATCAAGGTGCACTGTATGAGGAAGATATACCAATTCGAAATTTCTTTCTTGAGGCATACAGGGATGACTTTAAGAAAGACACCTTTACAGCTCGAGGGTATTTTGTGAACCCCTCTGATGGTATGAAGATATACATGGGCAAGTTTAACCCTTTCAAAGTTAAAGTAATAAATAAGAATCTAAAAGGGTTACATCTTGAGATTCGAGACTGTGATAATGAGCCCTTGCGGGTAGGATTGCACTGGGGGCTCGTGAACTACTTGGGCTCCAGCTTCACGGATCGGGAAATAGAGAGCACCCGCTTTAGTGCTCAACTCAACGAAGGAGATAGATGATGAGATTTAATCCTATTTTTGCAAGCCAGGCTATTAATGACACCTACAAGAACTATATCAAGAGCACATTTTTCATTAAAGATGATGCATTGCGGGAGGCTTATTACGAAGAGCTTGAAACATTCCACTTTGCTAATGGTCCTTTTTTGGAAGTTGTAGATGCGTTTGAACAGAGTAATAGTTTGAAAACTCTTGTTGAGGAAGGTTTACTCTCACCATTGTTCTCAGATTTACTAATAAATGATCAAGACCAATATACCCGTAAGTTATACACCCACCAGGAAGATGCGATCCGGAAGGCATTGGCTGATCAAAACATGGTGGTGACAACAGGTACTGGATCGGGTAAAACCGAATGTTTTCTGTACCCTATTTTGCATCACCTTTTGGAAGAGAACCGAAATAAAACACTCTGTCCGGGGGTGAGGGTCCTTTTACTTTATCCTATGAATGCTTTAGCCAATGACCAAATGAAACGACTACGTGGTCTTCTGGCAACATATCCCGAGATAACCTTTGGCGCATACACCGGAGAGACTGAAGCAACGTATACTAGAGCTCTCGATGCGTATAGGAATCTCCATAACAATGAAGAACCCCTACCCAATGAATTAATTAGCCGTGAACAAATGAAGGAGCAGCCTCCCCACATTCTTGTCACAAACTATGCGATGTTAGAGTATCTTCTTCTTCGACCCACCGATACGGTGTTTTTTGATGATCAGCGGTTTGGGAGATTTTGGAAGTACATCGTTCTTGATGAAGCTCACGTCTATGCCGGAGCGTCAGGGATGGAGGTTTCAATCCTCATTCGCCGCCTTCTGTATCGATTGCAAAACCCAGATGCAGTGCGGTTTATTTTAACAAGTGCCACATTGGGCAGTGAAGATGAAAATGAGTCAATCACTCGTTTTGCATCTACCTTATGTGCTGATCAAACATTCACCCCAGGCGCAATTATTCGCGCCAAGCGGCGATCAATGGAGTTCGAGTCTCGATTTGAAGGAAGTGCTGAACTCTACAAGGAATTGGCCGAAAGAATTAGTGATCAAACATTCAGAAACACTCTTACAGAAACCCAGCAAAAAGAGGAGCTTTTAGCTATTCTGAGCCAATATCGCGAGATTGAAGACGGGCTACAACAACACGAGGCCTCAATTCGTGAGATCCTCTATGACGTTTTTAGCCATGATGCGCTGTATCAATGGATTCGCGCTCAGTTAGCGGATGGATCAAAAAGCCTCAGCGAATTGGAGACGGAGTGTCCCGTTCCCATAACCTCACTCATCGACTTCATCACAATTTCAAGTTTTGCAATAAAACATCGAGGGAAATTGCTCGATAGCCGTTATCATCATTTCATCCGAACCCTTGAAGGCGCCTATGTTACCTTTTCACCAGAGAGAACGTTGTCCTTAACACCAAAGCGGACAGTACCCCTCGATGGGGTAGAGTACCGGACGTTTAAACTTTCAGTTTGTCAGTATTGTGGTGAGTTGTATCTGGAGGGAAACATTGAAGGCCGGCACTTTTCTCAGGAAGATGGCATTGTTAAAACCCCCTTTCTCGTACTTCGCGATGGGTTTACTGAGCCAAATCACAACAATCCTGATCAGCACATGGATAATCTAGAGAATATGGGCCGAGAATATCGCCTTTGTGTTCAGTGCGGACAAGCCGTTAATTCAAGGTATCAACTCGAATGTGGTTGTTCGGCACCCTCCTTGCCTATAAGAGCCATCAAGGTCAAAGACGAAGATAAGCTACTTCACTCCTGTGCATATTGCCAAGGAAGAAACCCGAAAGGTTCAGTTCTTCGAGGATTCTACCTTGGTCAGGATGCCTCTACTGCAGTTGTTGGTACTGAGCTCTTTGAGCAAATCCCCGAGACTACGGTAAAGAGCCAAAGAAGGAATACTGGATCTGCAAATCCCTTTGGTCTTCAAGCACAAGTTGGAGAGGAACGAAAAACCCGGCAAATACTCATGTTCTCCGACAGTCGGCAGGAAGCTGCTTATTTTGCTCCATATTTTAAGTATACGTACGACATAGTGTATAACAGGAGAGTGATGATGGCTTCGGCGCGAGCCCTCTATGAACGCTATCCTGAAGAGTATCAAATAGGAATCCCAATACGAGATATCATGGGGGAGATGGAAAGGCATTATACACACGAAGATGGCGTGCTTCTCAGCCCTTACGAAATTAAGAAAGCCGTTTGGACGGCTGTTGTCGGTGAATTAATGGATATGACGAGGAACAGTCTTCATAGTATTGGGCTTTTTAATTATTCGCTCCCAGAAGCGGATTTACACACAGAATCCTTTCCACTAGCAGGCGAAGTAATAACGAAGGATGAGTTTAACACGATTCTTCAATTCATACTTGAGTACTCTATGGATCATGGAGCGTTGTTTGTTGAACCGGGTCTCATTTTTAATTCTGAGGAGTGGAAAGAGATTACGTATTCCCCTCAAGAGCCATTTATACGTTCTCATCCAGGCGCTCAGGGTAATAACAGAGTAATCGTTTCAGACAGTAATGCGATTGCGATGTATATGCATAAGGCGTTAAGGGTACCACGGGATGTTATTAAAGGTTTCCTTGATCAATTGTTCCAATATTATTTGAAAGAGAAAGCAATCTTTGTTTCGGCCCTAAACAGTCCAGGGAAATATAAAATTAATATCGAAAAAGTGATAGTTTCTTTGCAAGAGCAGCAACCAAAACCCTTGTATCAATGCTCAATATGTGGCCGGATTACCACGATGAACTTGCGAGGTGTGTGTCCCGCATTCCGCTGTTCCGGAGATTTGCACGCATTTGATTTGTATGAGTCTGATTTCAAGGATTACTTTGTTAACCAATATGGACCGGATTCATTGCTCTATCCAATTGAAGTCAAGGAACATACCGCCCAGTTAAGCAAAGAACAAGCAGCTTCATACCAACAAAAGTTTATTGAGGGTTCGATTAACATGTTAAGCTGCTCCACTACATTTGAGATGGGAGTTGATGTTGGGGAACTGGAAACCGTCTTTATGAAAAATGTTCCTCCACGACCCTCAAATTATATTCAAAGGGCGGGGCGCGCTGGCCGCAGGCTAGACTCGGCTGCATTTTCATTGACCTTTTGTCGACTAAGCCCCCATGACTTCTACTATTTTAGTCGACCTGAACAAATGATAAATGGCAAGATTTCACCCCCAGTCTTTAAAGTTGATAATCCAAAAATTGTCCGAAGGCACTTATATGCAGTCTTACTATCTTGGTATTGGAGATATATGGGCCCAGAGTCAAAAACGGTGAGTGAGTTATTTGCTCAAAACGGATTAGAGCAGATTCAGGCCTTTTTGGTTAATCGTCCGCCCGAAATGCTCCGCTATCTTGAGCGCGTAATCCCACCCAGTCTTCAAAACAATATTCCTACATTTATTGAAGAATACCAAAGCGAAGTACTACCTGAGGCGTATGAGCAGTTTTTGGGAGATATTCAAGAATATCGTCGTGCTTATGAAGCGGAAGACCAAAGACCTACAGCACAGAAAAATCACTCGCTTATGGGTTGGCTGTTAAGGATGCAAGAAACGTATGAGAATGAATCTATTATTCCTTTTTACTCTCGAAACAACTTGATCCCCAAATATGGATTCCCTGTTGATACGGTTACGTTGTTCACCCAAGCAACATCGTCGTATAGGAATGTTAACTCTTCACTCTCACTTCAACGAGACCTTACGCAAGCAATTAATGAGTATGCCCCTGATTCTGAAGTAATTGCGGATGGCTTCATGTATCGAAGCCGATACATTAAAAAGCCGATTCGCGCTCAAGATGAGTGGAAAGAGCAGGTAGTGCATATGTGCACAGAGCCAAGTTGCCAACAAATTAGAGTTGAGCATTACACAGGTCAGGATGTTTCTGGTAGAACACCCTGCCCAAGCTGCGGGTTGGTGAGTGTTCAATCCACAATCATGATCATTCCGGACAGCGGGTTTATTATTGATCCAGCTAAGGTTGAAAAGGTTCGTACAAAGCGACCACAAAAAACAAAGCGAACGGAGTTTTATTACTTAGGCACTGGACAAGAACAAACTCCCTCCAAGCAGTATCAGCTGGGCAACAGGACTCTATCGGTAATCTCATCTCCCGATGATGAGTTGCTTGTTATGAATCAGTCTGAGTTCTATGTATGCAGGCGATGTGGCTATTCTGTTAAGGGAAGCGGGGGACCCTTTAAAAGAAAACCACATAACACATCAAGGGGTGCAGCATGTGGTGAGGAGTACTTGCAAAAGCGTTCTTTGGGCCATGTTTTTAAGACAGATGTCGCTCTCATCAGTGTAGATCAGCC
Source organism: uncultured Sphaerochaeta sp. (assembly GCA_964444595.1). Classification (GTDB taxonomy): domain Bacteria; phylum Spirochaetota; class Spirochaetia; order Sphaerochaetales; family Sphaerochaetaceae; genus Sphaerochaeta. The sequence continues at coordinate 12,581 of CAYUHP010000024.1, forward strand.
CTTAGCTTTTGAAGAAGCAGTTACTATTTTGTATGCTCTATTGTCAGGCTGTAGTAAGCATTACGATGTTGAGCGAAATGATATCGACGGCTGTATTTCCTATCAAAGCTATGGAGCAGAGGGGGGACTGGGAGGTATCACCTTTGTACTCTTTGACTCTGTTCCTGGAGGGGCAGGAAATGTGAAACGAATCTACGACAGTGATGAGCAGGAATTTAAAGCTTTCCTCAAATCATGCTATTCAATAGTTGATGAATGTGATTGTGGGACTGACGGTGACGCGGTGTGTTATCGCTGCTTGTGCACGTTTCAAAATCAATTCTTCCAAGAACGTATGCAACGGAGGTATGCGATAGGGTTCCTGAAAAATATGATTAAAGAGTAAAAATAATATCCGTTGGTTAGAACTACATAATAGGCGTAATCTCAGGAATAGAGAAACAAGAGGTGAGGGATGAACCTCCCTGAATAAAACATTTTTTGGGCTCAACCATGAAAAGGTAATGAAATAGCTAGTGCTCAGGAGCTTGCCGCTCGAACCAATGTAACATTTATTACGAATGAAGCATTTGAAGATCTCGAGCAGTTAGGAATTAAGGTTGAAGTGAGTGAAGATGAGTTACTCAATTGTGTCCTCATTGCCCCCAGCATTGTATGGTATGGGTCTATTCAGATCTTTGGTAGGAGCGAAACAGAAGATACGACGATCCGGCTGGAAGATGGAACATATTACGATGAATTCAGGATGCTGATAGAGAATACATAGAATTGCCTGCTATATTAGCTCATTAAAAGAACTCCATTAGGAGTCTAAGATTTGCATATAACCCACGGTAGTATATACTAAGGACATATTGTGTAATGAGGAGATATTGTGAGCATGGACCAAACAAAAGTCTATAAGGGAAGTCGATGGCTGAAGTTTGACTTTCATACGCATACACCTATTTCCTATGATTTCGGTGAAGGTGATCCTGAAAAGAAGAATATTTCAGCTTTAGAATGGCTTAAAAGTGCAATGGAAGCCAAACTTGATTGTGTTGCTGTAACTGACCACAATACGGCAGAGTGGATTGATTTACTTAAAAAAGAAAATGAAGCACTAAAATCAGCAGAAAACAAACCTGAATGGTATCGTGACTTGACCATTTTCCCTGGTGTTGAAATCACGAGCGATTCCGGTAGTTCTCGTGTGCATATACTGGCAATTTTTGATCCTCAGAAAACAACATCTGGTATTACTGCAGTTTTAGGCTCTTTTGGGATTATGCCTGACCCCGTTGATTATGACGGTTGGGGCACTGAAAAGAGTTTTAATGATGTTTCAGCCATTATACGTCGGCACTCTGGAATTGCTATTGCTGCTCATGCTAAAAATGAAAAGGGATTACTCCGAGGAGTTAATAATCTATCTTCACCTACTAAAAAAAGCCTGAAAAACTTATCAGGGATTGAGCTTTCAGATCCAACAGTTTTCAATGACATAGATAATGACCTAGCAAGGGCGGTGAGGAAACTAGCCATTGTTCAAGGGTCCGATGCACATGCTGCAGAAAAAATCGGCTCGCGCTATACTTGGATTAAAATGGGCACCCCAAGCTTGGAAGCTCTGAAATTAGCTCTAATGGATTTTGAGTATTCTGTTCTTAATCAAACGGAGGATCCGAACATAATACCCTCATCATTTGTTTCTAGGCTTTCAATTGAAAATATGTATGTGTGTGGAAGAGGAAACAGACTACCATTTACTGTGGATTTCAATCCACATTTTAATGCCTTTATTGGAGGGCGAGGGAGTGGAAAATCGACAGTACTTGAATCAATACGTATTGCTGGTCGTCAAGGTGGAAGCCTGAAAGAAGGCTCACCTGAAACGTATAGAGGTTTTGAAAAATTCTGCTCTTTGGCCACGGATAAAGAGCGGGGAATGATGCGTGAGGAAACGAAAATCTCTCTTGAGATGATGCGTGGCTCTTATCGCTATAGACTTAATTGGCATTTTCGTGGATCTGGCTACGTTCTTGAAGAATTTACTGACGATTCATGGGTAGTAGTTGAAGATTATGGAAATCTCGCTGAGCGATTCCCCTTGCTGATTTACAGCCAAAAACAAATTCATGAGCTATCAAAAGAACCATCTGGCTTACTTGGAATTATCGACCGAAGCTCTGAGGTGAATAAATCTGAATGGCTTTCGCGTTTTTCGACATTAAAAGGTAAATATTTGGAATTAAAAACACGCTATAAAGCTTTAATTGATCAAATTCCTGAAGAATCCACGCTCAAAGCAAGCCTTATAGATGTCGAGAATGATTTGAAAATTTTTGAGGAAGGTGGACATCGAGCCATTCTTCTTGACTATCAAAAGAATAGGCAGCAGACTAACGCATTGCCATTGCCGGCAGTGTTTGATCAATTTGTAACAGACTTACAAGATCTTGCTGAATCAATAGAACTTTCTGACTTCCCAATTCATCTATTTGACCCAGAAGATGCTGTTACTACAGAAATGATTGATATCTATACACAGACGACTACTGAATTAGCAGATATCGTGCAAACCTTAAATACTGCGAAAAATTCAATTTTAGAAGTAAAGAAAGCATGGCTGTCTAGGATCCAAGCAAGTGCGTGGTTTAAATCAGCTGTTGATAGTGAACAAGCTTACAAACGGCTTATATCTGAATATGAGGCAAAAGAAGGTAAACTTAGCCTCACTTTGTATGATGAGTGGAATAATAAAAGAGATCAGTTACTTGGAAGATTGAAAGAAATCGAAAACACTAAAACCGAAATCATTCAGCGAGAAAATGATATAAAAAATACTGAGAAAAGTATGTTAGCCATGCACAACGAGCTTTTTGAGCGCCGGGAGCAATTTATACAAAAGGTCCTTGGTGATAACCCTTACGTGCAAATGGAATTAATACCGCTCGGAGATGTGTTAAAGATTGAGAACCAGTATCGAAACATTTTAGGCCTAAATCAAGAAGTATTTTCGAGTGCCGTTTACCAGTCAGATAATTCAAATAGCATTTTGTTCAATTTCATTAATTGGGAAAAGAATGGCGAACTTGTACAGAATCTTCCAGAAATTATTAATCAGATCAAACAAAAAACTCGAGAAATTGCTTTAGGAGAAAGGTCAGACTACCATGCTGGTTTTGATAAGAGGCTCCAAGATTTATACAAAAACAATCCTAGTGCCTTTGATGAGCTGGATGCTTGGTGGCCTGATGACATGCTAAAGGTTCAATACCGACAAAGTGGTAGAGGCTCTGGGTTTGAAGCCCTCGAAAAAGGATCAGACGGGCAGCGAGCAGCTGCAATACTAGCTTTTTTGCTTAGCTATGGTGATGAGCCTTTGATTATAGACCAACCTGAGGATGATTTAGATAATGCTCTTATTTATGATTTAATTGTCAAGCAAATTCATGAAAACAAGAAAAGACGGCAACTAATTATCGCCACCCACAATCCTAATATTGTTGTCAATGGTGATACAGAATTGGTTCATGTAATGGAGTTTAGCCAAGGACAAGTTGGAATGGCACATCAGGGAGATCTTGGAGATTCAGAGATACGCAATAGTATCTGTGTTATTATGGAAGGTGGCCGTGAGGCTTTTGATAAGCGATATAAGCGTGTAACTGTAGGGGATAAAAATGGTTGATAATACCACGAATTTAGTGGATAGAATTAGACTTGGTGAGGATTCGTCCCTCGAATTAAAAGACCTTCGCTACAAAGGTGATAAGGTCAATGAACCACACCGAAACAGTATGGCGGATGAACTGGCAGCAATGGCTAATACCGCTAATGGTATTTTTATTCTCGGTGTCGATGACGTAACAAAGAGCATCGTTGGGATTCCTAAAGAAAAGCTCGAAATTGCCGAACGCTGGGTCCAAGGTATTTGTAATGATTTGATCGAGCCACCGCTTTTTTGTCGAATACGATTTGTAAGCGTTTTTGTTGAGGGAGAAGAACGCCATGTCATTCAAATAGATATTCCCAAAAGCTTGATGGTTCATAAAAGTCCCGGGGGCTATTTTCACCGAATCGGAAGTTCCAAGCGTGAGATGTCTCCTGATGTCTTGTTCAGACTAGCTCAACAAAGAAGTCAGGCACGCATCATACGATTCGACGAACAGTCCGTAAACAATGCTCACCGATCGGCTTTAGTTAAAAAACTCTGGAGTGCATTCCGTACTCCCTTGTCCCCATCAGATGATGAGGAGTTTCTTTTAAAACTCAAGCTTCTTACTCATGATGAGGATGAAAATATATGCCCCAGTGTGGCTGGTGTTCTCATGGCTACGGAAAACCCTCACGAGATCATCGACAACGCATACATTCAGGCAGTAGCGTACCGAGGAACTGAACGAAACGCTGCATATCAAATAGATGCTAAAGATATCTATGGTCCGCTAGACCAGCAGATTACGGAAGCGTACACGTTTGTACGTAAAAATATGAAGGTTTTTGGAGAGAAGATTCCTGCACGGAAGGACACTCCTCAATTCTCAATGCAAGCCGTATTTGAAGCAATCGTCAACGCCGTAGCGCACCGAGACTACTCGATCTATGGGTCAAAAATTAGGCTTCATATGTTTAGTGATCGATTGGAGATATATTCTCCAGGATCAATTCCCAATACGATGACTATCGATTCCTTACCCCTTCGGCAAGCATCACGGAACGAGCTCATAACAAGTCTCTTGGCTCGTTGTCCAATCCGAATCGATGGCTTTGTGGGTGATCGCACCCTCATGATGGATAGAAGGGGAGAAGGCGTACCAATTATCATTACTGAAAGTCAAAAGCTATCTGGCAAACCACCAAAATATCAATTAATCGATGATAGTGAGCTTCTTTTAACAATCTATGCTTTTGAGCCTAAAAAGGATAACAGTCTCTTATAAGTAAAAACTGGCAAATAATCACCCGTTGTATATGTATCAGCAGTAGGTGATATATACCCTTTGGAAACGTTTCCCTTTCTCCGTTGACTCATATTGGGAAACACTCTAATGTTTTGGCATGGGTAAAGCCAAGATAACAATTGAAGATATTGCTCGTGAAGCAGGAGTTGGGATCGGGACCGTGTCTCGAGTCCTCAACAACAGTGCTCACGTGGCCGAGGATACGCGTAAGCGGGTCCTTGATGTTATTAAGGCGCGCCAATACGTTCGCAGTGCGGCTGCCGCTAAACTGGCAAGAAACAACGTTGTGGAGACAACGGTGGGACTCTTACTACCAGATATAGGAAACCACTACTTCTTTGAAATCTTTGAAGCGATCTATCAGAAGTTCCGAGGACTCGGAATTGATTTGATCATCTTCAACTACGAAAAACATAACCCTAAAGTAATTCAACGGGTTTTAGACGCTCAGTTGTCGGCGTTGCTTATTTTCGCTTTTCACTTAGTCGATAGTGAACGCGAAATGCTCCACCGACACAACGTACCCTACCTCTACATCGATTACCCCTCTGAGAATGAACACTGTATCTGCACCGACAACACCCAAGGCGGAAGAATTGCCGCTCAGTATTTGCACAGTAGGGGTGTATTGAATCCTTGTTATATCGCCGTCGATCCTCCAGCTTGGGCGAACGAAGAACGCTTAGCTGGGTTTGTAGAGGAGTATCAGAAGTTCGGAGTCTCTTCGATTCCTACCTTCAGCAGTGTCTTAACTGAAGAGGAGGGATACCGAGTAGCCGAAGAGATCATTGCATCAGGGAAGCATGATGGGATCTTCTGCTACTGCGATGATATCGCCGCCGGCGCTATCCGAGCAGTACGCAAGCACAACGCCTCCATCAGCGTCATTGGCTTTGACGGAGTTCGAGCAACCGATTACTTAGATCTCTCCACCGTCAGCCAAGAACCCCAGATGATCGGGGAGCTTGCCTCTTCGTTGATCATCAAACTCATCGAAGGCGGAAATGGCCAAAAGCCGATTCGCGAACTCATCACCCCAGTTCTCATCAACCGCGGAAGCTAGAAGAGTAGATCCTCTACGACAAGGGTCGTGGTGTCCTCTCGGTGAACATCGCACGCTTTCTTATCAACTGCATCCCCAATCCCAACAACTCTCATCATCGCGTCTCTAATTGCTTGGATCCCGGCTTTGGCATCTTCCACCCCGGTACACTCTTCAGGGTAGAGCCCTAACATATCCGCAGCCCGGGCGAAGATCTCGGGATCAGGTTTGGGCTTGATCAGGTCTTTGGCCGGTACGATTACATCAAAGGAGTCAGTGAGAGCCAAGTTAGTAAGAATTGTTTGGGCGTTCTGAGACGCTGAAGCAAGAGCAATCTTGATCCCTCGCTTCCTTAACTCTTTGAGGATCGCTTCGATGTTGGGTAGGATATCCTTTGGAGTCAGGTTTGTAAGAGAGGAGCGATAGATCTCGTTCTTTTCATCACACAGGACTTGGATTTCATCCTCGGTGAGCGTTTTGTTATTGTGT
>CAYUHP010000025.1:0-18712 GCA_964444595.1 uncultured Sphaerochaeta sp.
AGCCAGTATACGTTGCCCGCCTATTTTTTGAAAGTCAAAGCGTGCAGATGGGCGACTTCCTCTGCCCAAATCGCTTGATCGGGAGTCTCAAGAACCAATGGGATGCGCTTAAAGCGCGGATCTTGGACGATATACTCAAAGGTGGGCCATCCGATCGTTCCCGCACCAAGGCTTGCGTGGCGGTCGAGTTTAGAGCCGCTGTTGCTTAAGGCATCGTTGAGGTGAAGGCCTCGGAGGTACTTCAGGCCGATGAGTTCATCAAAGCGTTCGATGAGTTTTTCAAAGCCCTCAATCGTTGAAAGATCGTAGCCGGCGACGTGGGCGTGGCACGTATCAAGACAGAAGCCGAGGCGATCATGGTTTGATACGCTCTCAAAGATACCGGCCAGCTCTTCAACGGTTGAACCGAGGTTCGATCCGCTGCCGGAGGTGTTCTCTATGACAAGAATCGCACGCTCGCTTTTCTGGTGGACTTCATCGATCCCCTGGGCGATGATTCTCATTCCTTCCTCTTTGGAGACAAGGCCTAGAGTAGAGCCGGGGTGAGTGTTTACAAGCGAAAGGCCCAACTGTTCGGCTCGTCTCAGTTCATCACCCATCGCCTCGATCGCCCGCTTTTGCTTGGCGGGGTCGGGGTTACCCAAGTTGATGAGGTAGCTACCATGAATGAGAATCTGCTCAGCTGAGAAGCCGGTTTCACGGAGGGTCTCGGTAAATGTTTGCGCTTCGGAGCTTTCAATGGGTTTGGCGTTCCACCTGCGTTGGTTCTTGGTGAACATCCCCAGGCCCGTAGCGTTCAGGCTTTTGGCCTCTAAGAGCGCATTGTGAAGGGCTCCGGCGATCGAAGTGTGTGGTCCAATATAATACATACGATAACGGTAGGGTCCATCCAATCTCTTGTCAATCGATATGAGTCGTGCTAGTGTCCCTCTACGGAGGTTCTTCCCATGGTTGAACGACAGCTCGCCGTAGGCGACGAGCTTAATGGATTTATTGTAGAAGAGATTACACCCTTAGCTGAGTACCAAGGTACCGGATATCTCTTTCGGCATATTGAAACAAAGATGGAAGTGTACCAAGTAGTCAATGAAGACCCCGAGTGCTTTTTTGGGTACCTCTTTCGAACCCTTCCCAGCAACGACTCTGGAGTCGCGCACATCATTGAACACTGTCTCTTGGCAGGATCGGAGCGCTACCCGGTTCGTGATCCGTTCATGGCCCTGCTCAAAGGCAGTGCCAACACGTTCATGAACGCAATGACCTACCCCGACCGAACGGTGTATCCAGCGGCCAGCCCCTTAAAGAAAGACTTTGACAACCTCTTCAGTCTTTACACCGATGCGGTGTTTGCTCCCCTTCTGAGGGAGGAAACATTCTGGCAAGAGGGCGTTCGCCTTGTCTGCGACGAGGAGGGCTGTCACTACGAGGGAGTAGTTTTTAATGAGATGCTGGGCGTCAGCGCCGACCACGATGCGATCGTCAGTCGCTCCTCAGTTCGCGCCCTCTTTCCTGACACCCCCTACTCCTTTGATTCCGGCGGAGACCCCGAGGCGATCATCAACCTCACCTACCAGCAGTTTTCCTCCTTCTACAGTCAGTACTACCACCCCTCTAACGCGAAACTCTTTCTCTTCGGAAAGATGGAAGTCGGAGAGAAGTTAGCCTTTCTTGATGAACACTACCTGCAAACAAAGGGGATGCTGAAGATTGATTCAATCGTGCCGCTTGCCAAAACTTGGGAGCGCGAACGAGCGGTGACGTTCACCAGCCCGCTAGAGGAAGGTAGCGAAGGGACAAAGAACGCCTCGATCATCCTCTCATGGGCAACGACCGAAAACGATGACTCGCTTTCGGTCATGACGCTTTCCACGCTGGTGGATATCCTTCTTGGAAACCCTGCCGCTCCGTTGTATAAAGCATTGATCGATTCCAACCTCGGCTTAGACATCTCCCCGGAGAGCGGAATGAGCGCCGAGTTCCGGCAGATGCCGTTTATCGTCGGCTTTAAGGGAATCGAGAGCGACGAGAGCGAAGCTGCGAAGAACGTAATCATCGCTGCATTGAAAAAGATCGTAAAAGACGGCCTCGATCCCGAGCTTGTTCATTCATCCCTGAAGCGTACGCGTTTCAATCAGCTTGAGATCCCCGGTGGGATTCCCACTGGCCTGAGGGCATTATCGCGGGCAACTCGGGCGTGGATGGTCGACCGCTCGCCTTCGGCAACGATCGAACTCGTTCCCACGCTCAATGAGCTGGAACGACAGATCAAGCGAAACCCTCGATACTTTGAAGATTGGATCGAAGAGCACCTGCTTAATAACACCCACCGAACCTTGGTGACGGTAAAGCCCGATGAAGAGCATCAAAAGCGGCAAAGTGCGGTCATCGCCAAAAGCGCCCTTTCGGTAAGTGACCAACTGGGCAAAAAGGGAATCAAGGAGATGATCGAGCAGAACAAGCGCTTCATCGCCTTTGAAGAGGAGGGTGACTCCGAGGAAGATCTTTCCACCGTCCCCTTCCTTCGCTTGGAAGATCTTCCAAAAGAGATCCGGCCAAACAACCACGACCTAAAGATCGTCTCCGGCCAAGAGGTATGGGTCCGCACGATCGCCACCAACAAGATCATCTACGCTGATTTCGCCTTTCAAATCGATGACCTGAGTGAAGAGGAGATGATGCTCCTCGGCTTATACACTCGCTTAATCCAGACCACGGGCCTAGGGAAGATGCCCTATGAGAAAGTTGCTCAAACGATTAAAACCCTTACTGGGGGCTTCTCGATCTTCGCTGAGTTGGGCACCTCGCTTGAAGGTAAAGCAGTTCATCTCTTAATGATTCGCATCAAGACACTCGTTGAAGACTTTGGAAAAGCCTTGAGCTTCATCCAAGATCTCTTGGTCAACGCGAATGTCGATGATGAGAAGCAACTCCGCTTTGTGTTAAACAACTACAAGAGTGAGTTCAGTGAAGTAGTGACGTTCAACGCCTCAAACTTCGCCGCGAGTTACGCCACGCGCACCTTCAGCGAAGTGGCGTGGGATGGCGAGCTTATCGGAGGACTCTCCCAATGGTTCTACTTAACGGAGCTTGAGAGTGCCGATCTTACCAAGCGCCTCAAAGCGCTGCAGAGTCGACTGGCAAACCGTCGGCGCCTAATCGGACACCTCAGTTGTGACACGCACCTGCAAGAAGATGCATTATCGAGCTTTGAATCGTTTATCTCCTCCTTTGAGGAGGGTGAGCTGCTTAGGCGCACACCTCGGACATATTCCCAAGTCAAACCCAACCCAACGGTGGATGTGAGTTTATTTAAACTACCCTCCACCGTCAGCTATAGCGCGTGGGCGCTGCGCTCAAGCGAGCGCGGAAGTGCTCTCCAATCCGCTCAAGTTCTCCTGGGGCAGATCCTCTCTACTGGCGTACTGTGGGAGACGATTCGAGGCCAAGGTGGGGCGTACGGGGTTTCTGCTTCAACGGATGTAGCCGAAGAGACCTTTGTTCTTTCCACCTACCGCGATCCGAGGATCGCTGGAACCTTTGCGGATTTGCAAACCGTGTTGGCGGATGCGACAACTCGAACCTTTAGTGATAAAGAGATTGAAGATAGCACGATCTTTATCGTCGGTCGGGAACTCAGGCCTCTTTCCCCCGGCCAAGATGCCCTCTTGGGCTTTCGAAGAATCCTCTATTCGATCAGCGATGAGTTCCGCTTGATGCGGCGAGCTCAGCTCCTTGAGCAGAGCAGTACCACGCTTAACGAAGGGGCAAAGGCACTCCTCAGCAAAGCGGAAGAGAGTGGAAGTTCGTTTGTCTCCTTGGCCAGCGGCGAGTTGCTGAGCAAGGAAGCAGCGAAGAATGAACTATTGAATGTTGAACCTCGGCGCCTGCCGCTTTAGTAAACGGGCTTGAGCCCGGCGCCGAAGAGAATCCCACTTGCTCGAAAGAGTGAGTATGAGGTGTACGATAAACTGATGCCCAGTTCGGTGGCGATCTCGATCATCGCCGCACTAGGCTTCTTATTTCGAACCAACAGGATATTTCGGATATCGCTCATCTCGGCGGTTCGTACCGCCTGGACGCTCGACAGGCCGGTGATCATGAGTATATCGTCCTCTAAGACCGTGAGAACATCACTCATTAAATCGCTGGCGAACCCATACTTGATCTCATCATCTCGGTGAGTATCACCACAAACAAGCGTAGCTTCGGTGAGTTCTAAAATCTCGTGTAACGTCATGAGTAGACTATAGCATAAAAGAATTCTTCTGCTCTAGCGCAAATCCATCAAAACGGTCCGAAGTAAATACTCGGCGATCGATCCAAACCGCTCAAAGCCGGAGTTCATCGCTTCACTCTGGGTCTTTCCCCACCCGACCGCTTCAATATCCTTGGACTCATAGAGGATTGTCGCCCGCTGGGAGTCATACAGGATGATCGATCCACTGACTACGGAAATTGCTTCATCGAGCGCTTGGTCAAAGCTCAATACTCCCACCGATCCGATGACACTGTACCGAGTAGATCTCGGAATTGCCTGAAGCAACTCCTCAAGCTCATCTTCGGTACCCCGATTAAGGTCGATCACTTCCAAAGCGATCCCGTCGCGCCTACCTGCAATCAGAAAGGATGAACTGCTTGTGGCGGTGGGCAGCAAATCGCCTCGAATGGAGTACTCGCGCAGCGAGAGCCCGATCGCCTGGGAGCCCACTGCACTTCGTAAGCTATAGGGGAAATCGATGACGACCTTATCAAGGGCGGTTTTGACTCGCTGCTTTCGATCTTCGCGAAGGGGAGGAATCTCAATATCCACTCCGAAGGTGATAACCCCCTCATGCTTTATCGCGGGATTCAGTGGGGTAAAAAGAAGTTGACCGGAGCTCTGGCTATTAAAGTAAAGGGTATCGACGTAGAGATCGCCCAAGGCGTTATACGCCTCGGCTTTTGCAGTGATCGGGGCGTTGAGCACCCTTGGGGCGAGCAAGCGAGTTCGCCGCCTGAGCGTAACGGTGGTGCGCGCGGTGGATGAATCACTGCGGGTAAGAGCAAAGCGGAGGGCTTCGATATATCCAAGCGCTTCTTCAAGTAAGCGATCGGCTTCATGATTTTTCTGGGAGACTGAGCCACCTTCGGCAACCAAAGCCGCCTCCAAATATCGAGCGATCGTGGTGGTATCATCGTTTGACTTATAGGCAAGGTTTGCTTCTTGGATCAGCGCTTCAATCTTCTCATCGCGAGCGTTCCGCTCTTTGAGCAAGGTCGCTCGAACTTGATTAACTACCTGCTCATCCGCTCGGGCTTGAAGAAAAGCCCCACCGTCTCGTTGGTGTTTATTGGTGATAACCAAGCCAAATGTTTCAATCGCATCGGTCTCAAGCAACTCAGCGAAATAGGTTTCGTCCAAAGAAAACCCAATCGATTGCTCCAAAGACATAAAGAGGGAGCGATAGGCACTGTGGTAATTTCCTAAGATATCTTCTCCACTAAAGATCAACCGATTACCAACACCACTAGAAAAGGTTTCCCAAGCGGGCGGTTCAAAAACCGGTTGGTCCTTTACCGTCGTGCAAGAGATAAGCAAAAGGAGAATGAACAAGGAAAGAATAAACCGCTTCATACGTCAGAAAGTGTACGCTGTTCCCGTGCTAAAGAACAGTCCATAATGAAAGGACTCCACGGTTGCCTGAATTCGTTCACCCGCTGTGCCAAAGAGGACCCATCGACCAAGGGTGTACTCCAAAGCGATTGTTCCCATCGCATACATGCTCCACTCATCGGCGAGCGAATACACCACACCGGTGGTAGCTGTCGCTCCGATTCCCAGATTCCGCCACAGTGAGCTCTTAGTTCCAAAGAGTTGGCTGAAACTCAGGCGGGAGCGAACACCCATTCCAAGATAAAGCTCTTCGTTAAACGAGTAGCCTCCTTCAAAGACAAGGGCGAAGGGATAAATCGATAGAGGAAGCTCCGTTGCGGCTTGAAGTGCAACCGAGTCCTTGAAATCAAAGAGCGCTGAGATTGAGAGCGGAACCTTCGGTCCCCTCTCCAAGGCAAGTCCAACCTCAAGGGGTTTGCCACTCACCTGGTGCATGATCAGCTGATGCTCCTCAACGCGTCGTGTGGTAAGAAGGCCAATGTGCTTGTTTTGAGCATCCGTTGCCCAAAATCGATCGCCGACTCGCACCTTGTGATTGGGTGCGGTTGCGATCACACTGGTCTTTGTTACGAGATTAATCATCAGCTCGGGCGGATCAATCAGAGCCAAGCCATCGTAGCGCAATGAATCGGCGAGGTAACTCGGCTCGGCCTCAACGTTCAATGGGATGGGAATCACCAAAGAAGCACCATCCAACTCCAAAGTAAGTGTATAGTGGGTTGCCTCCTCTTTGAGGTGGGCCAAAAGACGTTGGCCCAACCCGAGGCGGGGACCCATCACCGAATGCAGGGCATCTTCGGTGTAGTGAATCAAGGTCGACGGAATTCGAGGCTCACTCTTCAAATCAATCGCTGCAAACACCAGGGTGCTTGCAAGCAGATAGAGAAGAATCAGTGAGCCTCGTTTTTTCATAGAACCGCTCCGAGTTCGATGATCTTTAAGATGAGACGAGTTGAATCCACCATCGCCGGCAGGGCTGCCCACTCAAAGCGAGAGTGCAGGTTATGTCCACCGGTGAAGATATTTGGGCAAGGGATTCCCGCTTCATTGGCCATCCGAGCCCCGTCGGTACCACCGCGAATCACTTCGCTTCTCAGCTCAAAGCCCAAGGCCGAACCAGCTTTGAGGAGAGTTTCCATCGCAAAGGGTTTATCCTCAGCAATTTGAGCCATGTTGTAGTAGACGTGCTTCGCCTGAAGATTAACCTTCCCGCCAGCATAAAGTGCTTCGATCGCAGTCGCGAGGCTTTTGAGTGCCTCAATGCGGCGATTGAGAATATCCAGATCAAAGTCTCGCAGGTACAAGGTCAAGTCGACATGCTGAATCGAGCCTTCGATCGTGTGGGCGCAGTAGTAACCGTATCGTCCGTCGGTTGCCTCGGGACTTTCAGCTTGCGGCAGGGCGTTGATAAACGCCGTTGCCATCGTAACAGCGTTGACCATGCGGCCCCGAGCTGCACCGAGGTGGTAACTCACCCCTTCAAATCCAACGGTTACCGTTGCGGCGTTAAAACACTCGCTTTCAATCTCATACCGCTTGCCCCCGTCAACGGTGTAACAGTAGGCACAATCGATCTTTTCATAGGGGAAGTTATCCATCCCCGCACCGGTCTCCTCATCACTGGTAAAGATGATGTTAATCGTGGGGTGTTTTACTTCGGGATTCTTCATTAGATAGCTCACCGCACTCATGATCTCGGCGATTCCCGCCTTATCATCACTGCCGAGGAGGGTTGTTCCATCGGTTACGATCAAGGTCTCTCCAAGATAGTTTGCCAGTTCAGGGTTTTCTTCAGCGATAATCGAATACTCTTCGTTCAGCGGGATATCTCCGCCTTCATAGCGTTGAATGACCCGGGGCTTTACCCCGTTGCCGGGAACATCATCGGCGGTATCCACGTGGGCCATGAATCCCACAGCAGGTACATCTTTATCAAGGTTTGAGGGTATCTTGGCGATAACGATTCCGTTATCGTCAACGTGGACCTCTGGAACACCGAGCTCTTTGAGCTCAGATTCGAGCATGTGCAACAGGTCCCACTGACCGTCGGTTGATGGGCGCTTTGTTTCAACTGCGCGATCATCACTCATCGTATCCACTTGAACGTAGCGGAGAAACCGCGTCAGAATATCTTCTTTGAACTGGGTAATCATGAATCTTCCTCCTCAGGTTGATTCAGTATCACACAAAGTGCGAACCTCATCAACATTGAGGAGGAAGAGAGGGGGTCTTATACCTTAAAATTGTACTGCTTGAGCATCGGTTTTACGATGTCAATTACATTGTAGAGAGCAAACACACAAATCAAGATTCCGGTGACAACCGGTCCCCTCTTCAACGTGTTTCCCACCGCCATCACACTCGCGGTCAATGCATAGGAAAGTTCTGGTTCCGTGGTGACTGCTTTCAGCCAATCACCGAATGCATCGTCGACGTCTCCGCCAAACTCATAGTACCGCCAAATCGAAAACACCGTTTCACTGACGATTCCGGTGGCGATCGCAATCGCCGCAGCTGCGGTAATCTTACCCCAGAACACCATCGTGGGGATGCACGCATAGACTACTCCGGCGGTGAAGAGGACCAAGGTCCGGGTCACAAGCTTTTGCATATCCTTCCAAAAGGCAACTCGCTGACTGGGAGCGAGGCGCCGAGCCAGATCACCCGCTTCACTCATAAGAATCTCTCGAGCTTGGATTAACGCTCGTTCTAACTCCTCCTGGCCTTCCTCATCCAAGAGCGAGTTAGCATAGGCGATTACCAAGTCCAAGTCCTCTTGAGTTTCGCCGTTTCCTACGATGTAACAAAACTCCAAATACTCCTGCCCCAGCTCTTCAGTGAGGGTATTGCGGACGATTTCATCCCCGCTGGGAACAAGGGATCGACTCAAACTCTCAAGCTCTTCAGAAAGAAACGGCCAGACCGTCTCCTTTTGAGCATCGAGCATCTGTGAGACCCCGCTGAGCAGCTGCTCTTGGGTTATCTGCTGCTTCTTCTTCATCTCCAATCCCATCGTACACCCCGAGATCGGGATGATGAGCAGGATTGCCACAACTGCATTCAACCATCGTTTCATCTCATACTCCTTTTTTTGATAATGACTTTGGCAGATCAAAAGACCAGCCGAGATAGAGCGCGAATCGGAACATCGGATAGGAAGTGAAGCACTCCTTCAACTCCTCATAATCACTCTCAAAGACACTGTTCGGATCCTTTATCGTCAGCCGAGGTTCTATGACCAAGCCAAAGGGAAAACCAAAGGTATACCCAAACCCCACTTCGTTGAGAAAATACGTACTCGTCTCCTCATACGGTCGATCAAATAAAACTCCCACTTGCACGAGGGAGGCGTAGATCGTTGCTGCTTGGACAAAGGGGTGGTAGGCAAGAAACAGCCCTGTTTCTAAGAAGATCGGCTCGCCTCGCCCCTTTTCAAAGGTAGCTTCAAGGGGAACCATCAGACTAAACTCTTCATGGAGGTTGATCTGGGCCTCTATTCGAGCTGAAATACTCCTTCCAAAGAGCGTGACTAAGCTTGCACTGTCGACTTTACCTTCAAGATCAAAGAAGCCGAAGAGAGCAGTTGAAAGAAGCGATAAGAGTACGATAGTGGTAGCTGTGTGTTTCATTGGGTGTCCTTGAGAGGACGGTATCACAGCTTATTGGTCAATCACATTCCCCATATGAGGTAGCTCAATTGGGGTAGAGCTCCCCTTCGGTTGAGTAAAAGAATAGGACTCATCAACGGTTGTTACCGTCAGAGCTTTCTTTGTGTTGACGATGGTGTCTTGAGAAAACTCAGTAATCTCATCAAGGGCAAGATCAAGGTTTAAAGCAACCTTGCCGTTCTCTTTGACAAAGAAGAGGAATGTGTTACGGGTAATGACGATTCTGCCCTTGATCAACTCATCGGCGAGAATTCGCGAACTTGAAGCGGTGAAAACAATCGGATCTTCTACCTTGGTTTCTTTCACCGAGATGTGAAAGGCCAAGCGCCAGTAAAGAACAACGGCTCCAATGAGCAGAAGGATCAACGAGTAGTAGAGCCCCAAGCCGATATAGAAGCGGTTGAGGATCGCGATCGCGCCGACGAGAAGAAGCATGATTATTTTCAACAGTATAAGCATCTGAATATGTAATCTACCTTAGGTGGGGTAAAAAAGAAAGATAGACAAGCGAATGAATGAGATTCTGCCCTTAAGGGGTGGAGGATATCATGAACAGACACAAGCAAACAGTAATTATTATGTTCTTACTCATCGCGCTCATCGTCGTGGGCACCGCGTGTTCCGAACAGGCGGCACAGGTCGGCTCACTCAGTCTCAGCATGCAGACTGGCTCACAGAGTCGAGCCATTGTTCCGGGACAGACGCCACTTGAGGTCGCTCGGTACATCGTCATGGGAATCGGACCGCAGGGGGCAACCTTTAACGTTTCGGCAACCAACAAAAGCGTCAACATCGATGGATTATTGGTGGGTCCCTGGAAGATTCGAGCGATCGGTCAAAACCAAGGAGGAATCGACTTGGTCGAAGGATCGGTTGAAACCGTCATCGGCCCTTCCGCCAATGTGGTCGTCATCGAGTTGGATGAACTCGCCGGGAAAGGAACGTTCCAACTCACCCTGAGCTGGGGGGAAATTGAGATCGCCACTCCATCGACGACCGTCACGCTCCTCGATGCCCAGGGAAACAGTAGAATCCTCACTCCCACATCCAACAACAGCTCTAACGGGAGTGTAACGTATCAGGAACTACTCACAGCCGGCTCCTATACGATTACGGCAAAACTCAACAGTGGCTCGATCCCCATCGCAGGCTTTGCCGATTTCGTCCGAATCGTCAGCAACCGAACAACGGAATCGGTAATCAACTTTGAGGTCGACGATTATACGAAGTTACCAGTCTCGGTAACGATGGTCGACAAGCTAGGTACTCCGGTTGAATGCGAGATCACCGGTTTGCCGGATGCGGTTCCCGCCTATGAGCCAGTCACCGTATCACTGAACGCCCTTGGCGATTCGGTGATCGATGCAGTGTGGTACTTGGACGGGGTTGAGATCGCTCGGGCGATGGAGTGTACCTTCACTGCCCCAATCGGTTCCCACCGCCTCGATGTCCTTGCCCAAGGACCCCTTCTCGCTTCTTTGGGATCGGCGTCGATCTCCTTTGAAGCTCAAGTCCTTGGTCCTCAAGGAGTGCCGGTGTTACTTCGAAATATCTCAGCATCAAGCGATGGTATTACGATCGACAGGGGGTGCATCACTGAACTGCTTCCCAACAACATCGTCATCGTGGCAAACAACACTGAACAGACAATTCACGTGTGCCGAATTGTTCGCGACTCCTTGGAGGTCATCCACTCCTACACGCGACTGATGAACGGGTATCACCCGAAGAAAGTTACTGATATCTACTATGACGTGTTCTCAAGCCAAGTTATCATCAGTGACGAAGACGGTCCGCGGATTACGCTCTACGCCTACGATCCGGCAACCTATAAACTGACACCGCGGCTTGTTCGCAACAACCTGTACTACACCGGCGACGATTTCAAGCTCTACTTTGACTCAGTCTCCAACTTTAAAATGGACAAGGTGAACAATCAGCTCTACGGGCTTCTTGGAGGAGTAAATGCAATCGCGGCAACATCAATCTACGCTGAGAGTGAGGCTGGACTCAACGAGAATGTCGCCCAGGCGTTCTACGCCGGCGGATATTCATTCAGTGACTGGGATACCAGTCCCTCTTCCAATCACACGGTGCTGGTAAGCTCGGAGTATAACTGCGTGGTCATCGCAACCCGAATTCCGGAAGCCATGGTAGGGTCCTTAATTATGTATCGAACCATTGACTCCCATCCGTACGTAAACGATGTGAGCAGTGTTTGCTTCATCGGTGAAACTCGATTTGTCTATGCAACCAAGGAGAACCTCGTTCGTTGTGAGTTCGCCCAACTGGAAGATATTGCGATGAACCAAACCGAGGTGTACACGAAGGATGACGGAATGGGTACCGTTCGTGGAATCACTCAAATGATCACATCGCCGTCAATGAACTATCTCTACACTCTCAGTCCCACACAGCGGGCTCTTGATGTCTATGAGATTACTCCTGGAAATGAGGAGTTGGTCCACCTTAAGACGATCTCCTTGGGCGCCTTTGCAGGAACACGCATGGAGATCTCGGCAGCTGGAACCCACCTGATCATCTCATCAGAGACGAGTCCGTCCCTGCTGCTCTTTCAGATCTGTAAGTAACTCTACCTATTCATTGAACCTAAAGAGGTGTGCCCAGCCAGAAGGCTGGGCACAAATGGATACTGGCCAACTATCAGGCCTTGTAAACAGGAATCTCCTGATAGGTGGTATGTAAAAGATGGTGAGCTTTCTCACTCAGCGGTTTATCAAGGAACTCATCATAGAGCTTCTTAATCGACTCATTCTGGTGAGAACACCGCACAACGGCGTTCTTATCGTCTTTATACAAGCCCGCAGCTCGTTCCTTTCGAAGGATGTCAGTTGCCCCGTACGGCTGTCCACCACCGGCGATACATCCGCCACGGCACGCCATCACTTCAATAAACTCATACGGTGCTTGTTCACCTTTCGCTTTGGCGGCTCGGATCTCGTCCATCACTTCCTTGACGTGCGACAGACCATGGATCACCGCTACGCGAACTGGAGTGCCGTCAAAGTCGACTTCGCCAACTTTAACTTCATCAAGACCCCGGACGACTTCAACGTCAACACTATCAAGGTCCTTGGTGGTTACTACGTTGTACGCAGTCCGAATTGCCGCTTCCATCACGCCACCGGTTGCCCCGAAGATCGTTCCCGCTCCGGAGTATTCGCCGATTGGGCTATCTGCTTCCTCTTCTTCAAGAGCGAGGAAGTCGATCCCCATCTGTTTGATGAGTCGGGCAAACTCGCGAGTGGTCAGTACAAGATCAACATCTTGGAAGCCACTTGAGTACATCGCCTCATCACGAATCGTTTCATACTTCTTTGCGGTACACGGCATGATCGCAACGGTGTACATCGTTGCCGGATCGATCCCCATTTTCTCAGCGTAGTAGGTCTTTTCAACCGCACCGACCATCTGCATCGGGCTCTTGGCGCTCGAGACGTAGTCCATCAAGTCCGGATAATATTTCTGAACGTAATCGACCCAGGAGGGACAACACGAAGTCATCTGCGGAAGGGCACCACCGGTGGTGATTCGACTCACCAGCTCATTGGCTTCCTCCATGATCGTGAGGTCCGCACCAAAGTTTGTATCATGTACTGCAACGGCACCGAGGCGGCGCAGGGCGGTATAGATCTTCTTGGTCGTAACCGTTCCGGCTGGAAGGCCAAAGGACTCGCTCAACCCGACGCGGATCGAGGGGGCGATTTGGACAACGATCTGCTTCTCAGGATCGTTCATCGCATCCATGTACTCGGCGATCTGGTCTTTTTCATAGATTGCACCAACGGGGCAGTGAACCACACACTGACCACAGCGGACACAGGGGCTGTCCTCCAGCTGCATCATCGCAGCGGGGGCCATCTCGGTCATGTCTCCACGGCCGATAAACTCAAGGGCAAAGACCCCTTGAAGATCCTGACACACTTGGACACATCGACCACACTTGATGCACTTCTCTGGCTCGAGCACGATCGAATCAGAGGAGGTATCCTTGGGCCGTTGGTTGAGTCGAACCTCATATGGTTGCTCACGGATTCCGAACTCGGCGGCGAGGTCTTGAAGCTCGCACTCGCCGTTTCGGATACACGTCAAACAGCTGGACGGGTGGGTTGAAAGAATCAACTCCAAGATCGTCTTTCTTACTTCAAAGAGCTCAGGGTCATGGGTGATTACACTCAGTCCCTCATGGACCGGAGCGGCACACGCCCGAACGATCTTCGCCGAGCCTTCTTGCTTGACGATACACAACCCACATGAACCAAACGGTACTAAATCATCGTGGTAGCAGAGGGTGGGAATCTTTACTCCCGCTTTCGTCGCTGCCTGTAAAATCGTCATTCCTTTTGTTACGTCTACAGCGATCCCATTTATTTTTACTTGAAATACACTCACCTTCCGTCCTCCTAAGAGACCAATACGGCGCCGAAGCGACAAACATCAAAACAGACCCCACACTTGATACAGATCGAAGGATCGATCACGTGCGGCTCACGCCGATCACCGGTGATTGCATCAACCGGACACTTGCGAGCACAGAGGGTACAACCGGTACACTTATCAGCGATGATCGAATACGTAACCAAGTTCTTACACGTTCCACTTGGGCAGCGCTTATCCACGATGTGGGCAAGGTATTCATCTCTGAAGTGATTCAGCGTTGAGGAGATTGGGTTTGGTGCGGTCTGCCCAAGGGCACACAGCGATCCCTTTTTCATCGCTTCGCCGATCTTTTCCAGCGTATCCAAATCTTCCATCGTTCCGTTGCCGAGGGTGATTTTATCTAAAATATTGAGCAAGGAGCGCCCGCCAATTCGACACGGTGCACACTTACCACACGACTCTTCAACAGTGAAGTCAAGGTAGAACTTCGAGACGTCGACGATACAGTCATCTTCGTCCATGACGATCATACCGCCACTACCCATCATCGAACCGGCTTTCACTAAGGAGCCGAAATCGATCGGGGTATCCAAGTCTTCATCGGTGATGACTCCCCCACTGGGTCCGCCGGTCTGAACCGCTTTAAACTTCTTGCCATTGGGAATTCCGCCACCGATATCATAGATGATCTCGCGCAGCGTGGTGCCCATCGGAACCTCAACCAACCCGGAGTTTTTAATCTTACCGGTCAGTGCGAAGACCTTTGTTCCCTTGGAGTCTTGGGTTCCGATTCGGTTAAACCAGTTTCCGCCCTTGGCGATGATGACCGGAATATTTGCCCATGTTTCAACGTTGTTGATTACCGTCGGTCGATCCCACAAACCCTTGACTGCCGGGAACGGAGGTCGGGGGGTGGGCATTCCACGTTTTCCTTCGATCGAGCGAAGAAGAGCGGTCTCTTCACCACAGACAAATGCACCGGCACCTAAGCGGATTTCGATATCGAACTCATAGCCACTACCGAGAATATTATCTCCTAAGAGGCCGTATTCACGCGCTTGCGCCATCGCAATTTCGAGGCGACTGATCGCAAGCGGATACTCGGCACGAATATAGATATATCCTTTCTTTGCACCGATCGTTTTTCCACAGATCGTCATCGCTTCCAAGACGGAGTGCGGGTCCCCTTCCAACGTCGAGCGGTCCATGTAAGCACCGGGGTCGCCTTCGTCGGCGTTACAAACAACATACTTTACGTCGTTTTCAACACTCTTGGAGAAGTTCCACTTCATCCACGTCGGGAAACCCGCCCCACCGCGACCGCGGAGGCCGGCGGTTTTCAACTCTTCGATGATCTCGTCGTTGGTCAGTTCAAAGAGTGCTCGTTCAAGACCGCGGTAGCCGTCTCGGGCGATGTACTCATCGATATTCTCCGGATCGATCGATCCACAGTTGCGCAGTACAATTCTGAACTGCTTCTGATAGAATTGGATATCTTCAACTTTGGCGTGTTTTTTCGCCAAGCTCTTATCATAGAGAAGTCGTTCAACTTGCCGACCCTTTACGATGTGTTCGGCGATTAACTCCTTTGCATCGGAGGGATCGACTTTTACATAAAAGGAGTCTTCGGGAAGGACTTTGACGATCGGTCCCTGTTCACAGAAGCCGAAACAACCGGTCTTAACGATTTGTACTTCGTCACTGACACCGTTGGCTTCACACTCGCTGATTAAGTTTTGGTAGATTGCATCGGCTTTACTCGACTCACACGCCGTGCCGCCGCACACCAAGATATAGTTTCTAAATGCCATTACTTACCCCCACCACCGGTGATGATATCAACCGCTGGGCGATCGTACATGTGGTCCGTCACCAAGCGTTTTCCTACTATGTGTTCTTCTACGATCTTGCGGGCCACATCGGCGTTTACGTTTCCGTAGATCACCGGTGGCATATCGGGAAGGATTACCTCCACCGTCGGTTCGACGTGGCAGAGGCCCATGCACCCAGTTTGGGTGATTGCCACGTGCTTAATCTTCTCTTCATCCAGAACTTTCAGAAACGAATCCAACGCTTCTTTGGCCCCGGCTGCGATTCCGCACGTGCCCATGCCGATGATGATCCTGAAGTCTTTGCCTTCAATCGAGCGTTTTTCCAAAGCTTCCTGTTTTTCCTCGCGGAGCCTTCTCAGCTCTTCAAGTGTCATTTTTGCCATAGTATCCTCAATTCAACGCGGCCTCTTGGCTCGCAATATACGCTTTCAACAAGTGCAGGTTTCCGACCAGTTCAAGGTCCCCCAACACTCCGATTAACTCCTGGCGATCTAAGGTGTATTCATCTTCACCTTTTTTTCGGTCGATCACCAACCTCTCCGCCTTTGGGTGAGCGAGCAGGGTCATAAACGTTGACACCAGATCGCCGATGGGCGGACTGTCGATTGAAGTGGAATCAAAGGTAGCTGTTACCGTTGTTCCCACCCCCTCCTCTGATTGCACATGCAGCGCTCCGTTGGCGATCTCGGTTGCTTGGTGTAAGAAACTTAACCCCAAGCCCACCTTCCGATTTGGGTGTTTACCCTCCTCGGTGCTGAATGGATCCAGAGCTTTGGCTTTCACCTCAGTACTCATCCCTTTGCCGGTATCCGCTACTTTCACAGTTATCGTTTCAGTAGTTTCTTCCAGCAGCAGGTGCGTTCGTTCGCTGTTTGCTTCAAACGCATTCTGAACCAATTCAAGCAGATAGTCGGCAACCGCTATATGCATGCGCTCACCATCAGGAGAACTGTTTGATGATCGATGCTATCTCGTCTTTGGTTACCTTTCCGAACACTTCGGTACCGACCGTCAAGACGGGAGCCAACCCACAACAGCCAACGCAGCGAACTGCTTCCAGGGAGAAGTTACCATCTTCGGTTACTTCTCCAACAGCGATCTTAAGCTGTTTGGAAAGCTCATCGATCAACGGCTGACCGCCTTTGAGATAGCACGCAGTACCCATACATACTTGGATGTTGTGCTTCCCGGGCTTGGTGAGCTTAAAGAAGTGGTAGAAGGAGACAACTCCCCAGATTGTGGCAAGGGGTACATCGAGCATCGCAGCTACTTGATCAGCTGCGGAGCGTGAGATGTAGCCATGCTCCTCTTGAACTTGGTGCAGGACCATGATCAGATTGCCTGGCTTGCCCTTCCAATCTTTGATGAAGGTTACAAGCTCAGGAGAAAAGGTTACGGTGTTTGTTTCAGTCATACGGCCTCCAGTATCCGGCTGGTTTCAGCGTTACAGTACCTCTTAAATGCAAATGTGTACATATATATTTAAAAAATAGTGGTATTTAAACGCTTGCATTTTCTATTTTAGCTCGATATATTTACTAATAACTAATGCTTATATACCTGTATTCATATTATTAGGGGATATCACGATGAATAGTGACCAACTGGTACGTGTAACTCAATATTTTCGATCGCTCAATCGGCTTAAGACGATTGGTCTTGAGCGGGTGTTTGCCCACAATCTCGCCGATGCCGCTGGCGTTTCAGCTGCAACGGTCCGCAAAGATTTTTCACTGCTGGGAATCTACGGACAGAAACGTGGAGGGTATGACCTCTCCGAGCTCCTCGCCTCCCTCGGTGAACTGCTTGGTAAAGGCGACAGCCAAAACTGCATCATTATTGGGTGCGGGCGAATCGGTAAAGCGATGATGCACTACAATGGATTTGAACAAGATGGAATCAAGGTTGTTGCTGGGTTCGACAGCGACCCGCTTGTGTACAGCGATGCATCCCACCCGATTCCCGTGTACCCGTTAAGCCGAATCGATGAAGTTGTCCAAGCGCTTGATGTAAAGGTAGGAATTCTAACCGTACCGGAGCAATCCGCTAGTGACAGCTATGAGCGCCTTGTGGGCAGTGGTGTATTGGGAATTCTCAACTTCACCCCGATTACGATTAAACCCCAACTACAAAAAGATGGGCGGATGCCGGTTGTCCACAACATCAACATCGCCTTGGAGCTGGAACAGATCTTCTATGAGCTCAAATTCCCCAGGGACTGATCGTAAGGGTAACCATCACCGGAAGGTGGTCACTGTGCCCGCTTAACGTTTTAAGGTCCCACCTCCGAGGAGTTCCGTCGGCGTTAAGCAGGTATGGTATACGAACCACCTCAAAGGTACTGTACTCCCACTTCTTCTGATCAAACAACGAAGCGGAGATGAGGATTTGGTCATACTGCTGCCACGATTTTCCGTAGCAGTATGAACCTGAAGCGGAATGTTCCTCCTCCAAGTACGGGTTGTAAAAGACTCCCGGACCCAGCTGTTTTTCATCACCACTGATGATTAAGGAGCCTGCTTGGGCAAACTGTTTTGAAGTGGGATGAGCGATATCAACTAACGCAGTCTGTACTCCCCCGCTTTCATACACCGCCCTTGGGTTTTGGTTAAAATCACCGCACACCAAGACCGCTTTATCTTCATACTCCTTACTGGCCAGTCCAATGCATTTTGCTCCTTCAATCCGAACTGCTTCGGTTTCACTGAACTCGCCGATCTGGCTTTTCGCATGAAGGGCAAAGATCACGACCTCCTCAACGGCCGTTTCCACGACGACCTCAAGGATATTTCGCCCCCCGGTAACTGCATGAACCCGAGAGGAGGTGATCGGGTGACGGCTAATCGCCCCCACACTGATCGCTGAGTTTGGAGTCGAGGCAACCGCAAAATATCGGTACCCCCTCTTGGAGAGGTGCAGATTCAGTAAGTCTTCGACGACCCGTTCGTTCTCGATCTCTTGAAGGATGATCACATCCGGGTTGTTCAAAGATCGATCGGAGAGGGTCTTACTCACACTTCTTAGGCGCATTCGATAGGAGGTCTCACTCCACGTCTTGGGGTTTTGGTACTCGGGGTACTCACTTCCGTCGATCGTGGCATCGAAGAGGTTTTCGACGTTGTAGGAAAGAACTCGAAACTCATTGGAGTTGGCCGGAA
>CAYUHP010000026.1:0-1386 GCA_964444595.1 uncultured Sphaerochaeta sp.
TGGTGCCGATTGATGAGGAATAGCTGGCCTAGTTACAAAAGACTGGGAATTTGGGGTAGTATCATCGCTTACAGTATGACATGGATAAGAGGTTCGTTGAATACCACCCCAAGAGCTCTGTTTTTATTGAGTGCGGAGTTACACCTTTGCCATCTGCCTAAAGGTAGGGCTCTTTGCCAAGAGCTCTTCGTACGTTCCCTGATCGACGATCTTTCCTTCCTCTAACATGTAGATCATATCGCACTCTTTCACCGTCGAGATTCGGTGAGCGATGAGGATCATCGTTCGCTCACTGGAGGCTTGATTGATCGCTTCCATAACCGCTCCTTCCGTTGTTCCATCAAGGGCACTGGTTGCCTCATCGAGGATAAGGACGGGTGGGTTGTTATACAGCGCCCGGGCGAGGCCGATTCGCTGGCGCTGGCCGCCGCTGAGGCGAACGCCCCGCTCTCCGACTTTCGTTTCATAGCCTCGGGGCAACTCGTCATCGATGAATCTGTCGAGGGCCGCAAGTTTAGCAGCTTTGCGAACCTTTTCCATATCAACATGCTCTTCTTGGACCCCATAGGCGATATTCCGAGCGATTGTAGAATCGGTAAGGAAGATATCCTGAGGGACGTAGCCGATGAGTTTCTGCCACGAGCGGATGTTGGTATCAGTTAAGGGAACCCCATCCACTAAGACCTCGCCCTCATGTGCTGGCAGAAGACCCAAGATAACATCAACTAAGGTGGTTTTTCCGCTGCCGGTAGTTCCGACAAACCCGATCATTGAGTTTTTCGCTACACTGATATTGATCCCATCCAAGGTGGGGATATCACTGCGCAGATAGCTGAACGAAAGATCCTTCAGTTCAATTCGATGCTTGAAGCTCATCGGCGGGGTGGAGTCTTCCTTCAAGTTCGATCCCGCTCCCGCATCGGTTCCGGCAACCTCTTCGACGATCTGATCCAAGATCGCCTGATTGAAGATAATGTTCATCATCGCCGAGTAGATACTCTGCAAAGCCGGCATCATACGATAGCCGGCAAAGGCAAACAAACTGATCGTGGGAATCATGGACACTACATTGTCGCTCTTTATCGAAAGGACAAGGACCAAAAGGATAATGCCTCCAAAGGCAATTCCTTCTAAGATGTACTTTGGTAACCCCGCAACGAGGCGAATGTATGTTTCGACGCGAACAAAGCGTTCGCTGTACGCAGTGAACTCATTGAGGAAGAAGGGTTCCTTACCCATTACTTTTGTAATCTTAATTCCGCTGAGCGCTTCGTCTGTTGTGGCAAAGCGTCCAATATTTGCTTGGGCTCGCTCCCTACCCGCCCTTCGGGTCCGCTTGCGGACCATCGTGTTTGTAATGAAGTACGCTCCGCCCAAGATGGAAAA
>CAYUHP010000026.1:1486-8132 GCA_964444595.1 uncultured Sphaerochaeta sp.
ACTCAGTGTTGAAAACCCGATAAAGAGAATGAATGATCGGTCGCTGGTGAAGCCAAGAAGGGTGTAGACGGTATGGAGGAGCCAGCTGGTCCGAATCGAGTCGGGGTTGGTGACGATGTTCATGAAGGGTTGAATGGAAGCAACTCCAACGAGTTGAACGATCGCGGCGAAGAGAAAAAAGAAGAAAAGGAGAATCATCTGCTTCTTTTGTCGCTTGGTAAATAATGAAAAGATTTTTTTCACCATTGACGCTGCAGAGCCAAAGATTTTTGCCATTACGATCGGAACCTCATCACCCGTATCGTACTGGGTAAGGGTAAAAAAGGGAAGGCAAATCACCACCTTGGGGCATCCCGTATTGTCGGAAGGACAAGGCCTCGCTCACTATCACAACTGAGGGTAAGCACAAGAGCCCGCTCTTTATTCAGATAGTGCGTTGAGCCAGGATTGAGCAACAAAGGAACTTCTTCGCCGAAGTGAAGCCAAAAGGAAGGTTGCGAAGGATCTTCCGATACCCAGTACCCATCGGGGACTCCCCCGAGTTGGTACCAAACTCGATCAAGGCGTTCGAGGCTTTTTTTGGGTATCACCCCGTTCAACAAATCAAGCAAGAGCGCCGAGGCGTCCAGCATCGTTGCATCTCCGACCAACGCAGAAAGAAGGTCCATATCCAGCGAAGCGATCGCTTCGGCATTGATCGTACTTCCCTCGATAAGGATGTTTGCTAGGGCTCCATTTTGTTGAATCAACTCCACGCGATTACTTTTCCCTGCCTGAACAAAGCCGCCCAGCGGCGCGAGGGTGCCCAATGGGTAGGCACAGAGCGCGACGCTACTGAGGCGGTCAACGACGATCTTCGTTTCTCGGATTCCTTGGCTCAGGTGGATACTGGCCCGCCCTTTGTTCGTGGTATAGCTCAGCGTGTACCACAGTGGAAGATGAGAGGCCTCTTCCCATGGGTGTTCTCCACCAAGAACTACCGTGACCACTCGCTCGGTCAGCAAGTTGTGATCACACGAGAAAAAGAGGAATACGAGCGTTACAATGAGGATTCGGAGACGCATACCCCTTAAGGGGCGTTACTTCGTATTTTGCTTTAAATGAGTTCGCCAAGTGTTCAGCAGCGTGATTACTTCCCCACTTTTATAATCGGCGTAGGTCCAAGGAAGACTTTGGTAGGAGTGATCGTAGTAGATGAGGGTAAGCTCGGCGTAGATTCCCCCGCTTAGGGCAATTCGATGGGATCGATTCTTTGTGGTAGCCAAAACAAGGTTGCCCAAACTAAAGAGGCCGGGATCGAGGTTAACCTGCCTCTTTCCTCCAACACTGAACTGCTCCTCCAAGAGATTGGTTGCCCGTTTTATCGCGGCCAAGGAGGCGGGATCAACCGTTTCTTCAAAGATGTAGTAGGAGCGCAATGGCGTTGTGCCCATCTCCTCGTTGTAGTAGTCGGTGTAGGTAAACGCCTTTACGTCACTTTGCTCAAGAGTCGGTCCATACCGATCAGTAAGTAAGGAAAGGGCCTCACGTAGGAGTTCCGCCCTTGAAGCGAGAACTCCTAAGAAGAGGGTTGTCTTTTCAAACTCACCGGTTTGAGCCATAGGTTCCCAACACCCTCAGCGAGAGGCAGGTCTCTTTGAGCTCCGCCAGCGCCGCTTCAAACGCTCCGTTATCGCCCAACTCGGTCTCAACGAAGAAGGAGTACTCCCACGGTTTACCGGGAATTGGTCGCGATTCAAGGCGCTTCATATTTAACTCATGCTTTGCAAGAACCAACAGTGCTTCAAAGAGGGAACCGGGGCGATCTCCAACGGTGAAGAGCAAGGATGCTCGGTTGATCGGGTGTAATGCTCGGAACGCCTGGGCATTTTCACTACGAGCGATGATGTAGAAGCGAGTGTAGTTGCGGGCGTGTGATTCAATTCCGTTGGCTAGAATCGCCATCTCGTAGACGTGGGCAGCAACGTCACCGGCGATTGCGGCTTTGCTCGGATCGTTTTGCTCCTTGACGTACGCCACCGCTCCGGCAGTATCAAAGAAGGGAACCGCCTGGGCGTGAGCCATCGTCTCGGTGAGGAACTTTGTGCACTGGGCAAGACCTTGCGGGTGGGAGTACACCTGCTTAATTGCACTCAAATCTGTTCCAGCAAGGCCGATGAGGTTGTGAACGATTCGGATCTGTTGTTCGCCAACCACTTCGATCTCATCATTGCGCTCAAGTTGGTCGAGGTTCTCCGAGATCGTTCCACCGAGGGTGTTCTCAACGGGAACCATCCCATAGTGAGCTCGGCCCTCTCGAACTGCATTAAAGAGTTCACCAAAGGAGGGACACGGAAGCACTTCGGTGTCCTCTTCAAACGCTCGGCGAATCGCCATTTCGCTGTACGCTCCTCGTTCGCCTTGGAAAGCAACAACGAGCGAGGAGGGCTTCCTCTTTTGGGGGTCCTTGGATTTCGGTCCTTCGACCTTTACCAAGCGTTCCATCGATTTTCCCAACACCCCACTGAGGGCATCAAGATCTCTCATCAGCTTTTCGAACTGAGAGGGATAGAGTGATTGCGGACCATCACTGAACGCTTTATCCGGCTCGGTATGTACTTCGACCATCAAGCCTGAAGCTCCACTGGCAACCAAGCCCAAGCTCATCGCGCTGACCATGTCCCGCATTCCTGTGGCGTGACTGGGGTCGCCGATGATCGGGAGGTGGGTAAGTTTTTGGATAACCGGAACCGCCGAGATATCTAAGGTGTTTCTTGTTGCTTGTTCATAGGTTCGAATACCTCGTTCACAGAGGATGATCTGATCGGTTCCACTGGCCATCAGGTATTCAGCAGCCATCAACCACTCTTCGATCGTGGCTGATAAGCCGCGCTTAAGAAGGGTCGGCATCCCGGTCTTTCCTACTGCCTTGAGTAGTTCGAAGTTCTGCATATTCCGCGCTCCGATTTGGAACATGTCGATATACTTGCTCATCATATCAACATCGGAGGGGTTTACGATCTCACTGGTGATTGGCATTCCATAGAGATCACCCGCTTCACGCAGGTACTTCAACCCTTCTTCGCCTAAGCCTTGGAACGCGTAAGGACTGGTTCGGGGTTTAAAGGCTCCGCCGCGGAGAATCACTGCTCCGGCGTCATGAACAGCGCGGGCAACACTCATGATCTGTTCGCGTGATTCAATCGCACATGGTCCGGCGATGATCGCGAGGCGATTTCCGCCGACCTTTACCTTTCCAACGGAGACGACAGTATCCTCTTTTTTAAACTCCCGCGAAGCAAGCTTATAGGGCTTGCTGATCGGAACAACCGAGGCTACTCCCTCAAGGAGTTGGACTTGGCGAATATCGACCGAAGATTGACCGACTGCCCCGAAGATCGTTTCCTCTTGGCCGATGATCTCTTTGACCGTATATCCCTTATCGGTGAGGAACTCACGGATCGAGCTTTTTTGAGCTTCAGTTATTTGTTTCTTAAGAATGAGTATCATGAAGAAACGCTAGAGGGAAAGGGGGAAAAAATCAAGAGTGGCTTGATTGGGTATACAAAGACTTTTGGTAGGAGAAAACAATTCCGGTATATTTGCCCAATATCTTCATTTGGTGAGGATATTGGGCGGTTTTACCGAGTTTTCTTACTTTCATCTCCGAAACATTACGTGAGCTTTTTCATCAACGCTTGGACTTTGCCTGCGTCGGTATGTTGGATGAGGTACTCCTCTTGGCGGAGAAGTCCGCCCATGTAGATGTGATCTTTGTGATAGACCATCTTTGAAGGCTGCTGGCTGTGAAGGTAGAGGTGATACTCGCTTGCTTGGATCGTTGCATGCACCTTCTCAAAGTTTCGCGGATTAATTCCGGCACCCGGCATGATGATGATTCTCTCTCCATACTCTTTGACCAATTGGGCAAGGAGGTCCGAGCCTTCGGGAACGGATGCTTCTTGACCACTGGTAAGAATTCGTTCAACCCCCAATTCAATGAGATCTTCGATCGCCTCAAAGGGGTCAACGGTCATATCAAACGCCCGGTGAAAGGTAACTGGCAGAGGGCGGACAATGGAAATCAGCTCTTTGCTTCGCTTCTTATCGACCTTCCCTTCGGGAGTAAGAATGCCGAAGACAATGGCGTTTGCCCCCGCTTCTTTGAAGAGACGGGCATCCTTCTTCATCGCCTCAAACTCCAAGTCGGAGTAGCAAAAATCTCCGCCGCGGGGACGGATCATCACATTGATGGGAATCGTCGTCTGTTCTTTGGCAACCGTAAACATTCCAAGAGTTGGAGTCAGCCCCCCTTCAAAGAGATCGGAGCAAAACTCAACACGATCGGCACCGCCGGCCTCGGCGGCGATAATGGATTCAATAGAGTCCAAACAAATTTCAATCTTAGGCATCAGCTTCTCTTTTTTGTAGTGTATCAGTAAGGAGTCGCCCTGGGTAGAATCTATTTCTTGTGCACTCAGCACTGGCTTCGCTCGGCGATGGCCCTTCACTCTTCAACACCGCTGTTGATGGATAACCCATTCGCTCGCTTCATCTATCAAGGGATTTTGCCCAGTGAATCGAAGAGGGTGGAGACCTTTCGTCTTGAACATTCTCAAAGCACTTTGGAATCTTACCTTCTGATCACCAAAAGAGTAGTGCTTGTTATTTATCGGAAGCTGTGGTAGCTCATAGATATGGACGAACACTACTGGGATTCCCTCTTTGATCGCTTTCGAGCAGCCCTCGAACAACAAGGAACAATCCTTCCTTCAGTATCATTAATCGCTGAAAAGCATGATGACCCGTTCCGGGTCCTCATCGCCACGATCATCTCACTGCGAACCAAGGATGTGGTCACCCTTCAAGCGAGTGAGACCCTCTTTACCGAGGCAAAGACCCCCAGTGAGATGCTCACCCTCTCTGAAGAAAAGATTCAAAAACTGATCTACCCCGCCGGATTCTATAAAACAAAAGCAAAAACGATCCGTTCGATCAGCAAGATGCTTCTTGATGAATATGCAGGCGTTGTTCCCAACACTCAAGAGGAGTTGATGAAGCTACCCGGAGTCGGAATCAAGACGGCAAACCTCACCTTAAACTTAGGCTTCGGCATCGAGGCGATCTGCGTCGACTGCCACGTCCACCAGATCGCCAATCGGCTTGGATGGATCGCAACCAAAACACCCGAAGAGAGTGAGAAAGCGTTGATGGAAGTGATGCCCAAGCGTTTTTGGATCCCATTAAACGAGCTGCTTGTTCGCTATGGCCAAGTGATTTGTACCCCCATCAGTCCCTTCTGCTCGCGCTGTCCCGAGGAAGGTATGTGTCCCAAAGTTGGGGTAACAAAGACTCGTTAGTAAACTGCTCGAACGATTTTTGCCACGTTTTGTGCTTTACCTAACGTATAGTAGTGGATCGAAGGCACCCCGGCAGCATAGAGCTCTTTTGATTGAGCGATACACCACTGAACGCCGATCTCAGCGATCTGGACATTGGAGGTAGCAAAAGCAAGCTCATCACTCAATGTTTGAGGAAGATCGACTCCAAAGGTTTGGGGAATGAGGGCGAGGTCGCGCTTAGAGGCCAAGGGTTTGAGACCGGGGATGATTGGAACAGTAATCCCAATCGCTCGACACGCCTTTACAAAGGAGAAGTATGCCTCATTGTCGAAGAACATCTGAGTAACGATATACTCAGCTCCCGCATCAACCTTCTTCTTTAAGTTTGCTAGGTCTACTCCCATATTCAGCGCTTCAGCGTGTTTCTCTGGATATCCGGCGACCCCAATTGAAAAGTTGGTCGCCTCCCCATCTTCGTAGTGATCATCCAAATACTGACCGTTGTTGAGGTTTCTGATCTGCTGGACCAACTCACTTGAGTAGGTGTGTCCATCACCTACTGGAACAAAGCGCTTCTCCCCCGCCGGCGGATCACCTCGAAGGGCAAGGATATTATTGATCCCAAGAAAGTGCAGTTCGATGAGGGTGTCTTCGATCTGGTCTTTGCTCATCCCCCCGCAGATCAAGTGAGCTACGGTTGGGACATTGAAGGTGTGCTGAATTAAGGCAGCTAAGGCAGTTGTACCAGGGCGCTTACGCACCGTCTTTCGTTGCAAAAGACCATCCTCGCGCTCGATGTAGATCACCTCCGCTTGGTGGTTGGTCACGTTGATGTACGAGGGATCGAACTCCATCAGAAGGCGGATGTTCTCCATCAACGGCTCAAGGGTTCGGCCCTTAAGCGGCGGAACCAACTCAAAGGTGAACAACGGCTTTTTTGCATTCTGAATAATCTCGGTGACACGCATGCTTTAATATCCCATATCCTCAAGAAAGGAAGCAAGGTGGAGATCATCAACACCTTTTCGCTTCGCGTAGCGCTCAAGCTGAGCAGTACTCACTTCTTTGACGGTACTATAACGAACTCCCGCTCCGCCGATGACCGCCCCGCACACCGAAGCGGCGGGGTTCATCGCGTAGCTGGAACTTAAGGAAACACCAATCCGCTCTTCAGCCTCCAAGAGATCAAAGAGCGTTTTCTTTTCACTGTGGTCACTCCACGAAGGGTACCCGATCGCGGGGCGAATAATCGCTTGAGGAACCTCTTCCCAGAGATGGGTGATCAAACGTTGGGCTTCTTGAGCAAGAACTTCAGCCAGGCGGTC
>CAYUHP010000026.1:8232-18514 GCA_964444595.1 uncultured Sphaerochaeta sp.
ATTCGATCGACCAACGGAGTAAGATCAAACTCATCAGCTACAAAGATCCCGGTTTGCGTGGGTTTCATCCCTTCCTGTTTTTGAACCTGCATTGTTAGAAGAGAATCCCAATTTGTCTCAGGAATCTTTTTCCCCTTGGTGTGGCTCATCCGCACTTCATCGTAGTGCGAACGAATGGCCGCAAGGCGACTTTGGCCCTCTGGGCCGAGGATCTCAACGGCGGTAAGCGCCATCTCGCTGGCGTCCTTGGTTTGAATCACCGGGGACTCAGAAAGCGGAGCAAGCTTTAAGGCGGTGTGCAGGTCGCTGGTAGTGGCTCCCCCAACAAAGATCGGAATCGTTAGATTGTGGTCGTTAAAAAGACCAATCACCTTCTCCATCTCTTTCAGCGATGGAGTGATGAGGCCCGAAAGCCCGACGAGATCTGGCTCATGTTCCTTGACCGCTTCGATGATCCGCTCTTCATCAACCATTACTCCAAGGTCGATAACCTCAAAGGCATTGCACCTCAATACCAAGGCAACCATGTTCTTTCCGATGTCGTGCACATCGCCCTTTACCGTAGCAAGAACCGCCTTACGAGTGCTTGCTTGAATACTTTGACCTCGTAATTGCACCTCTAAACGGGGTTGGAGGATATCAACGGCCTGTTTCATCGCTCGAGCCGAGCGGACAACCTGCGGAAGAAAGAGCTTGCCTTTCCCAAAAAGCGAACCGACGGTTTTCATCGCTTCCATTAAGATGGAGTCAATAATGAACAGGGGTTCCAGGTGGGTAAGCTCGGTGAGGATTTGCTTAAGACCTAAGATTTCACCGTCAAGAATAGCTTTGAATAACAGCTCCTCCGGTGTAAGAGTCTCGACCTGCTTTTGCTTTTGCTCTTTGCTTTGGCTTTCAATGGCAAGGGATAGGAGGGCGGAAGAATCGGCGTTTTGAAATGCATCTGCAATAATTAATCGGGTTTTCTCATCAAGAGTCGACTGAGCCAACGATGCGGGGTTGAGGATCGCCATATCCAAATGGGCAAGATCCAAGAACACTTCATGGAGGGCATTTCTTAAGGGATTGTTTCCTCGGAATGCAAAGGAGAGGTTGCTGATTCCCCCGCTGATCAGCGAGCGGGGGTATCGCCTCTTCAGTTCCAAAGAAGCATCGATAAATGCTTTGGCATACCCATCGTGCTCTTCGATCCCCGTTCCGATCGAAAGCACGTTTAGGTCGAAGATGATCGAAGAGGGATCAACTCCGGCATTGATTAGCAGGGTGTATGAACGGTTGGCGATCTCGATTTTACGCTCATAACTCGAGGCTTGTCCGTCTTCGTCAAAGAGCATCACCACCAGGGCATGGCCGTAGGAGGCGATCGTTTTTGCGTGCTGGATAAACACCTCTTCGCCCTCTTTTAAGCTGATCGAGTTGACGATTGCTCGGCCCTGAACCTCTTTGAGCGCAGCTTCGATCACCGACCAATCAGAGGAGTCGATCATCAGGGCAGCTTTTGCGATTGTTGGATCGCTGGCACTGTAGCGTAGGAAGGAGACCATCGCTTCTTTGGGATCAAGAAGCGGATCGTCCATGCAGATATCCAACAGATCTGCTCCCTCATCGATCTGCTCGCGGGCGATGAGAAGGGCCTCCTCCCATTGTTGTTCACCAACGAGGCGGCGAAACTTTCTCGATCCGGCAACGTTGGTTCGCTCCCCTACCACAAGAAGATCTCCTTCTTTCACTTCTACTGGATCGAGGCCGGCAAGAACTAAGGTATCACTCTTTGGCTTTCTCACTCTTGAAACACTCTCGTTGAGGACCTTGTGCAATGCCTCGATGTGCTCAGGGGTTGTTCCGCAACACCCCCCGACGATATTCAACCCACCTTGAGTAAGAAGGGGGCGTAGCTCGTTGGCCAACTCATCGGCTTTGAGGGTGTATGCTCCCTCTTCGTCAGGGAAACCTGCATTGGGGTGGGCGGAGGTATAGAATGGGGAAAGATGATCAAGCTCTTTGAGCAACTCGATCATCTCCTCCGGTCCCGTAGAACAGTTTAAGCCAAGGCTGAAAAGATCAAAGGGAGCGAGGGTAGCGATAAAGGCATTGAGCGTTTGGCCGCTGAGTGTCCGAGCTGATCCGTCGCTGAAGGTAACACTGACCATGAGGGGAAGATCCTTCTTCGCCTCGGAAAGCTCTTTCTGACAAGCGATAATTGCACTTTTAGCAACGAGTGTATCAAAGAC
The DNA here is from genome assembly GCA_964444595.1 of uncultured Sphaerochaeta sp. Classification (GTDB taxonomy): domain Bacteria; phylum Spirochaetota; class Spirochaetia; order Sphaerochaetales; family Sphaerochaetaceae; genus Sphaerochaeta. The sequence goes on from CAYUHP010000026.1 coordinate 10,464, forward strand.
CGTTTCGATGAGCAGGAGGTCGCACCCCGCTTCGATCAAGGTTTTTGCCTGTTCGCGGTAGGTGTGCACGTAGTAATCAAAGCTGTACGTCCGAAGGGTGGGGTCTTCCACCTTGGAGGAAAAGGAGAGACTTGAGGCGGTCGGTCCGAGGACTCCGGCGATATATACGGTTCGCCCGGACTCCACAACCGCCTCTTTGGCAAGATCAACAGCTTTTTGGTTGATCTGGGTAACTTCATCTTCCAAATGGTACTCAGCGAGGCTAATTCGATTCGCGTTGAAGGTGTTTGTTTCAATGATATCCGCCCCGCTTTTGATGTACTGGCGATGGATCGCTTTGATTACATCACCGTGGGTGAGGTTTAAGACCTCCGCAAGACCATCCGTTTCCTTTCCTCGGTACGTAAATGAGGAAGGGTCAAGTTCATGGGCTTGGATCATCGTCCCCATCGCCCCGTCCAGAAGAAGTACGCGCTTCTGAATCGCTTCACGAATGTTCATCGAAATCCTTCCTCGTCAACGCAGGATAGAGGTGGTAAGCGGGTGTTTCGTAGGGGTGGGTGGCTAATAAGGCCTCGATTACTTCTTTTACTCGTTCTTTGGGGACGACCATCTCAACCCGCCACTCCTCGACGATCTCCACGTTCCCTTCACTTCCAAGAAAGGGGGCTGAACCAGCCAAAGGTTTGAACTGTCCCTGACCTTTGACTTGGAATGAGCAGCGTTCATAGTTGCCCAATCTTCCTCCGCCTTGGGCAAACAAGGCGTTCTTAACGACTTCAAGATGAGAGGTTGGAACATAAACGATGAGCTCATACATGGGTCCATCATACGCAAGAATGGCTCTCTTGTCATGAAGGGGTCCCTCTTCTACACTTTCGGTATGATTAAGCTGATCGCCTTTCTGGGAAACCCCGGTAAAACCTATGAACTCACCCGCCACAACGTGGGGTGGATGGTGGCCCATGAGGCGTTCGCCTCGATCGCCTGGAGTGAGAAGTTCTCCGCCAAGATCGCCAAAGAAGGGACGACTCACTTGCTTAAGCCCCTGACATTCATGAACGAGAGCGGCCGCTCCGTTGGATTGGCAAGCTCGTATTTTGGGATCAAAGCAAATGAAGTTCTGGTTGTCTGTGATGATTTGGAGTTGAAGTTTGGAACACTCAAGTTCCAACAAGGCGGCGGCTTACAGGGACACAACGGCCTTAAGTCAATTCAAAGTGCTTTAGGCTCCGGGGAGTTTTGGAGATTAAGAATTGGAATCGGACGACCGAAACACGGCAGTGTTTCCTCCTTCGTCCTCTCCCGCTTTACCCCCGAAGAGGAGATCTCTCTTCCGTTAGTCCTTCAAGAAGCTACCCGGTTGCTGACAAGCAGCAATCCTGTTGAACGAGTACTTTTATAAAGGAGAGGTTACAACATCACCTCCCCATGATATACTCAGATATCAACGGTCTGGGAGGTTCCCCTTGATTCCACGAGATTTTAGAATTTCTGTCCGAACCCGAACTGAGCTCGATTTTTTTCCACCCCTGTTTCCCTCCGATGCCGACCTCAATGAGCTCTACCAAGAAGCCACTGAGCTTGCGTATCGCTACAATGAAAAGGTCCGATCCAAAGGCGGAAACGACTATATCTCCAGCGGAAAGCTTCACGCCGTAGCGGTCCTCCACCAGCTCTATCAAAGCGTCCTCTCCAACTACTTGAATGTGAATGAACCGGATTTCTTCAGCCGCCTTGGGCTTTTGGTTGCCAAAAACCATGATGTCGAAGAAGTATTAACGTTCTACATGAAGGAGTTTCCTTCCCCTCTTCTTGTTGCCCAATCCTACCCAGTGGAGCTTCACTATCTTGAGTCGTTGCGCGGATACTTCATCCATCAGGTTATGGAGGAGAACCCGGCTCTTATAGTCGCCGCAAAACCTCTGTTAAACCCCGAAGGCTTATTCTTCCCCAAAGCCCACCAAGGCCTCACAGCCCTGATGGGCGGTTATGTAAAACGAGCGACCGAGAAGAACGAGGAAGACCTTTTCACCTTCTTGACCCAACCGGCTCGGCTTTACCCCGACTCACTGCTTGATCAAATTAGGTACATCCTTCAGAACTGGGCGGATCTCATCGATAGTGACCTGAAGCGCCTATTGCTTCGGGCGATCGATTTTGTCCAAGAGGAGGAGAAGCCACACTTCCCCCCCGGCGGCCCCGCCCCTCCGATGCCGGTGGTTGACTACTCCCTCTTTGACAGCGAGTATGAGGCGTTTACCGCCGACCGAAACTGGATGCCCAACGTCGTGATGATCGCCAAGTCCACCCTGGTGTGGCTTGATCAGCTGACGAAAGAGTACGGCTATCCGATCGACACCTTGGATAAGATCCCCGAGCGGGAGATTGAAATCCTCGCCCAACGAGGGTTCACCGCCCTGTGGTTGATCGGTCTCTGGGAGCGCTCAAGCGCCAGTAAGATGATCAAAAACCTTGCGGGTAACCCCGATGCGGAAGCATCGGCGTACTCCTTGAAGAACTATGAGATCGCCTCGCTCATCGGTGGCTGGGGTGCATTGGAATCACTGAGAAATACGTGCTCGAAATACGGCGTTCGCCTTGCCAGTGACATGGTTCCCAACCATACGGGAATCGACAGCGACTGGGTGATGAGCAACCCCGACTACTTCATCAAACAAGCCTATCCTCCCTTTCCCTCCTACACGTACAACGGTCCGAACCTCTCCTCTAATCCCGATGTTGAGATCAAGCTGGAAGACCACTACTTTGATCGCAGCGATGCTGCCGTTACCTTTTTGAGAAAGGATCTTCGCAGTGGCGAGACGTGTTATATCTTCCACGGTAACGATGGTACATCGATGCCCTGGAACGACACTGCCCAGCTCGATTTCCTCAACCCAGCGACTCGCGAGGCGGTCTATCAACAGATCAAGCACGTTGCTTCCAACTTCCCGATCATCCGTTTTGATGCCGCGATGACCCTTGCCAAGAAGCACATTCAACGGCTTTGGTACCCCCGACCCGGCGAAGGCGGAGATATCGCCGGACGTGCAGTTCACAGCCTTGATGAAGCGACCTTTCACTCGCTCATCCCCACTGAGTTCTGGCGGGAGGTAGTTGATCGAATCAATGAAGAACTACCGGACACCCTGCTTCTTGCTGAAGCGTTTTGGATGATGGAAGGATACTTTGTTCGTACGCTAGGAATGCACCGAGTGTATAACAGCGCATTCATGAACATGCTTAAAAACCAAGAGAACCAAAAGTATCGCGAAACGATTAAGAACACCCTCGCCTACGAGCCGGAGATTCTCAAACGTTTTGTAAACTTCATGAACAACCCTGACGAAGAGACCGCGATCGCTCAATTTGGCGATGGGGATAAGTACTTCGGTGTATGTACCCTCTTGGCAACGATGCCAGGCCTTCCGATGGTCGGTCACGGCCAAGTTGAAGGTTTCAGGGAAAAATACGGAATGGAGTATCGCCGCGCATACTGGGATGAAACTGCCAACCAGCACTTGGTGAATGAGCACAACCGACGAATCTTCCCCCTTCTCAAGCGGCGCTACCTCTACAGTGACATCGATTACTTTGAGCTCTTTGACTTGATGCACGACGGCCACGTCCATGAATCGGCGTTCTGTTACGTGAATGGAACGGACAATGAGCGCTCCTTGGTTCTCTATAACAACCAGTACGAGATGGTTGAAGGCACGATCAAGCACTCCAACCCCAAGTTAGTGAAACAGGATGGAGGCAAACACACCGCCACCACGACGCTGGCAGAAAGCCTCGGCCTCACCCTAAGCGGTCGCCGCTTTGTGATCTGGGATTGCTTCACTGACGGCCTTACCTATATGAAGCCTTCATTGAAGCTCTTCGACGATGGGCTTTGGGTTCACCTCTGGGGCTTTGAAACGAAGGTAATGCTTAATATCCGCGAAGTCGAAGATACCGATGGCGTATACGCCGAGTTGTATGGTCAAATCGGGGATGAGGGAATCGCAAACTTTGAAGAGGAGGTCATGGCCTTACGGCTCCGGCCAGTTACCGAAGCGATGGAGAACCTTCGCTCGGCAAGCTTCTTTACCCTCCTCTCTTCAATCTTTGAACGAACGAGCAACTCAAAGGAGGAGCGGACCCTTCTTCTCTCCTTGGGTGAGGCGTACGCTCACGTAACAACCGCCTATGAACTCCTTCACCCGCAAACCCAAAAGATCCTCAACCATCCGCCTCAAGACCCTGATGTGAAGGCGATTATGGGGACAGTTAACCGCCTCAACGAGCTCTTTGCCAACCCCGCTACCCGCCTCTTCAGCCAGAGTCGAGTGCTCCTTGATGAACTGAGGGTAATCGTCAGTTCAGCGTTCTTCCTCAAGCCGTTTGTCGGTCAGCTTTCCAGTGTCGATGAAGCGATCGGCCTTGCCGAGAAGCTTCAACTCAGTCGCTTCTACGCCGAAGAGTTGGAACGAATAGCCTTTAGCGGTGATGCTCGGCGCAAGGCGTGTGACAGCGGAGCGATCGTCTTGTGTGCCCACCATGCGTACCGAAAGGGGGATACACCCCAAGAGACCCTCGCCCGCTTACTCGAAGAGGAGCGAGTTCGTGCCCATGCGTTGGTAAATGAGTACCAGGGTGTAACGTGGTTTGACAAAGAAGGGATGCAGGAGCTCATTGTCCTCAGCGCCCTCTCCATCGGCATGGCTGAGGTCGATTTTGATCCCGCTTTCTACGTCAAAACCCTCTTCGATGCTATCACTCACGCCTCCTACCGCTTAAAGGCCCTTCTTTCCCCTGCGGAGTGAGCATGGAAGCTTTTGAACGCATCGACCGAAAAAGCCTTGAGCAGTTTTGTACCGAGGTGTTTATGAGCCTTGGCCTTTCGGAAGAGGAAGCGGTGCACTCCTCGGAAATTCTCGTTGCCGCCGATGCTCGGGGCATACCAAGTCACGGAGTGGCCAGGCTTTGGCGCTATGAAAACGGCTTACGCCTCGGCATCATGAGATCCGGCATTGAGCCGACGATCCTCCGAGAAACCCCAATCTCCTTAGTCCTCGATGCCAACGGGGCGATGGGGATGAGCCTGAGCAAAAAGACGATGACGAGGGTCATTGAAAAAGCGACAGCCATTGGTGCTGCGTTTGCTTCAATTCGGAACAGCAATCACTTTGGAATTGCCGGGTATTACTCCGAGCTGGCTGCCAAAGGCGATATGATCGGGATCTGCATGACGAACACCGCCGCCCTCGGAGTTCCAACCTTTGGTACCAAGGCGATGTTTGGGACCAATCCAATCGCTGTTGCGATCCCCGGTAGTGAGAAGATCTTTAGCCTCGATATGTCCACCACCGCGGTAACACGGGGAAAAGTCGAGGTGTACAGTCGAGATGAAGCACCCCTTCCAAAGGGGTGGGCGGTTGACCCAGGTGGCGCTGTTACGACCCAAGCGGCCCAACTGCTCGATGATATGCTGCATCAGCGTGGAGGCGGGCTCCTTCCCCTTGGAGGTGCTAACGAGGAGCTTGGCGGACATAAGGGCTATGGTCTAGCGGTACTGGTTGATTTGATGACTGCCGCCCTCAGCGGCGGGACGTTCGGCCAAGGGGTAATGGACAGCGAGGCGACAAGTGCTCGGGTGTGCCACTTCTTTGGAGCGATCCGACTCGATCTCTTTCGAGACCCAGATGAGTTGAAGCGAGATGTTGATAGAATGCTGTATGAGCTCAATGAAACTCCTCCCGCCGAAGGGCAGAGTCGAGTTTTTTGGGCGGGTCAAAAGGAGCACGAAGAAGAATTGCGCTCACAGATCGAGGGAGTACCTCTTGCAAAAAATGTCCTCGCCCAACTTAAGGAGATCGGAAAGCGCCAGGGAATCCCGTTCAACGCAGCCAAATAATGAATCCGGCAATCCTCCTTTTTTCGTAAAACAAAGAGGCTCTTTTTCCTTAAAAACACGCCTAATTTGAGATATTTATTCCTTACCATACCCCAAACACCTCCTTTCCTTTGATTGACTTGCCATCTTTCATGATGTACGCTGATTTGTATGAAAACGTGGATAAGTTACTTAGCGGCAACAGCGTTTGGGCTAGCGGCAACATTCGTCTTTGGGGATTCCCTTTTCTTCCAGCAAGCGACATATACTATCACCGCAGTGCTGGTCCAAATTGGAGGGTTCATCCTCATTCCTTTGGTGTTTTTCAGCTTCTCCGCTGGAATTGCGTCCTTACGAAAGGACCACAAAGGATGTAAGTTTGTACGAACAACGGTTTTTTGGAGTATCTTTTCAACGGCACTCCTCGCACTTACTGCAGCAGCAGTATTCCGTTTCTTGCCGGTACCATTTCCCGCCTCTTCATCGGCCGGATCAGATGCCATTGGCCTTTCGGCGGTCGGCTTGCAGTCGTTCTCAACCCTCCTTGGGCACCTGACGATTGTAAATCCCTTCTATACCTTAGTAAAAGCAGAAGGATACCTCCTGCCGGTGATCATCATCGCCCTCTTCTTTGGGTGGTTCTTAAAACCAAATATTGAGATCATTCGGCCTGCCTATGTGGTGATGAACTCCTTCAGTGAAACGTTCTTCCGTTTGGCAAAGGGATGGGCTCAACTTGGAGCACTCTTTATCGTCTTCATCTCCGCATACTGGCTTACCAGTGTTGCCGAAGAGGGAACGATCTTTGTCATGCTTCCCTTCCTGATGACCTTGGGAATCGTCTTGGCAGCTGCACTCTTTGTGGTCCTGCCCCTGTTGCTTGGAATCTTTAGCCTCTTTAGAGTGAACCCCTATCGAATCCTCTATCGAATGCTTGCCCCTGCTCTTGCCGGACTCTTCAGTGGTTCGATCTTCTTCACCACCCCGAGTACGATGAGTCTTTCAAGGCAAAACCTCAGCGTCCAAAAACGAGTAAGTGGAACCGCTATTCCACTCTACACCCTCATCGGTCGCGGTGGATCCGCTCTTGTATCGACGCTGTCTACGTTGACGATGATCTATGCGGCAACGGGCACGGTTCCGGAGGATATGGTTCTTCTCTATATCGTCCTTGCATCAGCGCTCTTCTCCTACGTAAGCCCCTTGTACTTGGGCTTTGAGGTGTTCTTCATCACTACCTTTACCCTTAACTTCCTCAAGATTGATCTCTATGGAGCTCAGATGTCGATGGTCGCATTGATGCCGATTCTCAACGGTCTCGGTGTTCTCCTCGACACCTACGTTGCCTCCTTCGGAGCAGCGTATACGTGCAGTCGGATGGGTGTTTTGGTAAAGACTCCGCATCGTGACATCACATGAGTAAAGGGTTTCGATTTACCTTTAACCTTGTTCAGGGCCTGGTAACCATGGCCCTGAGTTTTATTGCAATCAGCTCTCTCCTCGTTTCAAGAAACGGACACCTTGCTTCCGAAGCCCAAGCGCACGTCCACCCCGCGATGATCCACGTGTGGATTACGTTCTTCACCTCGCTGCTTCTCATCACCCGCTATCGGGCAAACCTCGGTAGCGAAGCTGAGCTTCTTCCGGTTCTCTTTCTTTCCATTGTTCTTGCGAACATAAAGATTCTTCCCCTTCATCAGGCAATTACGGGGATCTTTCTCCTTGACGGGGGGATTGTTACCTTCCTCTACCACGGCAGCTTAATCTACACGTCATTTCTTTTTTTGGTTGGCTCGCTCCTGTTTTTGCGGATGAGCCCCTCGCGGATCGGCTTTGTAACATTCGTCGGGGCCGCCGGCTCGGCACTCTTGGCCCTCTTGGTTCCCAGTAGCCCCAACGATCCCTCCTTCCTCTTGGAGGTGGGAATCAGCGATCCGCTCTTCTTGGCGATCTGTATCACCCTCACCGCCTTGGCGGTAGTAACCTATTTGGTTATTGCAGTAGGCGAACACACAAACCGAGATGCTCGGTTCAAGACATTAGCCCTGCTTCTCCTATCACTGGGTAACGCCTTTGTATCGATCAGCCAACGAACCCTCTACAACACGTTAGGGCTTATCCTCTACGCAGCAGGAGCTGTGATCCTCGTTCTTGCTTCGCGTTCTTACCA
>CAYUHP010000027.1:0-2725 GCA_964444595.1 uncultured Sphaerochaeta sp.
TGTTAAGACTCATGATCGAAACAAGACGAGTCTTAGGTGAAAGGGCCTTTTGAAGGTCGTTTGGATTCACGATTCCGTTGGGTGCTTTGAGGGTGATGACGTTCCAGCCGAGTTGCTCGAGTGCCCGTTGCTGCTGGATGATCGAGGAGTGCTCAATTCCGGAGATAATGATTTCACCAGGGGTAAGGCGCCACAAGAGTGACTGGAAGACAATGTCATTTGCTTCGGTAGCTCCGCTGGTAAAGATTATGTGATTTGGTAAAACATTAAGAATTGTTGCGATTGAACTCCGCACTTCTTCCAAATATGTATGAGCCTTTTGTCCTTCTGGATATCTCGCCGAAGGATTGGCCCAGTACTCAAGAGCTACACTGGTGTAGCGCTCGAGGGCTTTAGAACTTGGAATGGTGGTTGCGGCGTGGTCAAAATAGCCAGTAGCTTTCATGGTTGTCATTGTGCAGAAACCAATGTAAATATTCAAGTGAAGGTAAGCAGTTGTAAGAGAGCGTATTTTAAGGGTATAAATACCATATGAGACCACTGATGACTGTTACCCTCGCTGGAGGGGCAAAGACGGAAGTACTGCTAGCCAAAGATATAAAAGATCTTTCGGCACATCTGGGCGGGTATGGTCGTTCCGTTTTGTGGGTCTTTGACTCAAACACCGTAAAGCTCTTTCGCCAGGTTCCACCTTCAAGAATCATTCTTGATAGCGGAGAGGCAACAAAGAATCTCGCAACCTTAGAACGAATCATTGGTCTTGCTCTTGATGAGGGCCTTGCTCGAGATGGACGAATTATCGGATTTGGTGGGGGAGTCGTTGGCGATATCTCTTCCTTGGCTGCTTCGCTCTATATGAGAGGGTGTAAACTCACCCTTGTTCCCACGACGCTCTTGGCGATGGTTGACGCTTCGGTAGGAGGAAAGACCGCCGTAGACTTCCGAGGCATGAAAAACATGATTGGATCGTTTTATCCGGCCAATGAAGTCCTCATCTCCATTGATGTGTTGAAATCCTTAAGCGAACGCGAATTCAAAAGCGGGTTGGCTGAGGTCATCAAGCATGCTCTCTTAAGTGAAGATCATGAACTCAACAAACTGCTTCTCTCGCGAAGAACGGAGATCCTTGATCGGGATGAAGAAACCCTCGTTAAACTTGTCGAGCTTTCACTCTTGGTCAAAAAATCCTTCATCGAACGAGATCCCACTGAAACGAAAGAGATTCGCAAAGCGTTGAATTTGGGACACACGTTTGGGCACGCTCTCGAGTCATCTACGCGCTTCTCTGCCTTCAGTCATGGAGCGGCGGTAGCATGGGGCACGGTTCGAGCGTTAGAGGCGGGAGTCATCCTTGGTATCACCGATAAGAAATATGCTTCCTCCGCTTCAAAACTCTTTGATTCGTTTGGGTATGATTTAACTCATCGAATCGGACGAGGCGAGTGGATTGAGTTCAAAAACCACCTCGCTCAGGACAAGAAGAAACTCGGCGGGGAAGTGCAATTTGTGCTTCTGGCTACAAACGGCAAGCCGGAACTACACCCCTTGCCTTGGAATGTAATTCAAGCTCTGGTAATGGAAAAAGCTATTGGGCGAGTTTGAGTAACTTCGTATAGATTTTAGATACTTCCTTTGCTTCTTTCTTTTGATTACTTGCATTCAACTCATCTTCTAAGTGAAGCAAGTGAAAGAGCGATGTATCCAGCGCATCAAAGAAGTCGGGATTGTTTACAAACCGATAGTTTCCATTCCCACTGACTTCCAACGTAACAAATCCAAGATTCTCTCGATTTTTCTTACTCTTCGTAAAGCCCAAGAGCCATCTGAGGTTGTCGATTAAGAGGGTGGCGTTATCAATGGTAAATACTCCCGAAGGGGGATTGTCCAAGATACCCAGCTCCGGCTTGAGTTTTCCGCTGAGTTCAAGAAGCGAAAAGAACTTGTCATTGAAGTGGATGTAGAACCCGCGATAGGCAAGAGCTGCGCGGAAGTTTCTTGGTCGTTTGGGCGCCCGGTTGTTTGCAGTAACGATTGAAGCGAGATCATCAAAGGGGATGATAACGACTTCTGGTTGTTTTTTGGTTCGAGCCTTAATCGTGGGATAGCGTTTTCCATAGAGGTCAAAGCCGGCAGTGCCACGCTGTTGATCACGCTTGTGGGTAAAGGTTTCCTCTTGCTCCTCTCGCTTCTGTTTCCCTCCGACACTCATTAGTTGTTTAGCCAGGCCGGGTTGAATATCGTCTAGCCATGACTTTTCCAGTGGACTGACGCTCCGGGCGTAAAGCCGCGAAGTTTGAACGATCTCACCGGCGATGATGAACTGAGGAAGGGTCCTAAACCACGCCGAGCCTGGGTGGATGTAGATCTGATCAACAGAGATACTCTTGTACATCGTTCCTCGGGTTCGGATACAAATATACTGAGATAAGCCTTTGGCGATACAGGAAAGATATTCACGAACCGAGCCACCGCTGGAAAGCGGAAAGCCGATCTCCGTGCAAATCTCACCCAGCTGCTCATGAACGTGGACGATCTCCTGCATCCCTTGGTAATCGAGGTAGTACTTAGCACAGAACTCCTGCTTTTGTTTCTGCTTGGTGATCTGATCGTATTGCTTAAACAAGTTAAGATACATCACAAAGTCCCCGTACGCGGAGGTGTTGAAGGAACGGTGAGCCGCTCGGCTTGCATCCTCTTCGCCAACGGGAAAGAGAAACGGTGTTTT
>CAYUHP010000027.1:2825-15908 GCA_964444595.1 uncultured Sphaerochaeta sp.
ATACCCAAATCACTCATTCTGAGGACGACTTCACTTAAGTCAGTTCTCAGAATCTCTTCAATCTGATACGCCGGTCGGCTTTGATAATCTTCCTTAGAGAAGAGTCGATAACACGTACCGGCCTGAGTTCTCCCCGCTCTGCCGCTGCGTTGCTCCGAACTTGAACGACTGGTGGGGAGGGGAACCAAAGAAGAAGTAAAATCTTTTTGATTGTAGAAGTTGAGTTTCGCCACACCGAGGTCGATGACGACGGTAATCCCGTCGATCGTCACACTCGTTTCGGCGATATTTGTCGAAACAACGACTTTCGTCTTTCCCTCGCTTGTTGGGGTGAAGACCAACTCCTGCTCCTCTTTGCCCAACCGCCCATAGAGGGGGTAGATCTCCAGCTCTCTTTTGGGGTCGGCGAGGTAGAGGGCGTTAACGGTTGTAACGATCTCAAACTCGCCGCTTAAGAAGATGAGGATATCTCCCGCTTTTTTCTTTGCCTCGCGCTTGACGATTGAGATGATCATCTCCAATTGCTCGTCAAAGTTTTGTCTCCGGGCAGGGGAGTAGAACACCTGAACCGGATAGACTCGACTGTGGATTGAAACAATTGGGCAGTTGTCAAAGAAGCGGGAGAAGACTCGGGTGTTGATCGTGGCCGATGAGATGATGACCTTGAACTCCGGTCGTTGGACGATGATTCGCTTTAAAAGCCCGAGGATGAAGTCGATGTTCAAACTGCGCTCATGCGCTTCATCAACGAGAATCACCGAGTACTGCTCGAGCATCGGATCATTCTTCAACTCCATCAGCAGAATTCCGTCCGTCATTACTTTCACGCGGGTGGTGTAGTCGGTGGTATCCTCAAAGCGCATCTTATAGGCGATGAAGTTTTCTTTGTCGTTCAGCTGACGCTTAATGAAATCGCACACGCTGAGGGTTGCAATTCTCCTCGGTTGGGTAATGCCGATGACTTTCTCATCGGCATACCCTGCCTCATGAAGAATTAAGGGGATCTGGGTTGTTTTTCCGCTGCCGGTGGGGCTTTGGACAACGATCACTTGATTACTGGAAAGAGCATCAAGGATTTCCTGCCGGTTTTGATATACGGGCAGTTGTTTGTAATCTATCAAAGTAGGTCCTTTTTCAGTAGAGCCACTGCCTCATTGAGCGAGACTACCTCATTGGTTCGAGTAGGTAAGTCCCGCAGGGTAAAGGATCCCTCCTCTTGATCGAGGATGATCGCTTTTTGAATGGCATTGGCTTCGGCCCATTTAAATTGGGCGGGTAATTTTTTTGGTTCAAAGTAGAGTGCCACCTTAAGGCCGGCACTTCTTAAGTGTTTTGCCACTCGAATCGCTTCGGCGTAACGATCTTGGGTGGTATTCAAGATCAACACATCGGCGGCGCTGTGGTCTTGGTTTTCTTCCAGAGCGGCAAGTAGGCGATCGAGGCCGATCGAAGAGCCGACTCCGGGGAGGTGGGTTTTCGTATAGAGGGAGGCGAGGTCATTGTAGCGACCGCCGCTGCATACCGAACCGATATGCTCCGCCCCTTCCAAGAACGTTTCATAGACGATCCCAGTGTAGTAATCTAAACCTCGGGTGATTGAAGGATCAAAGCTGAAGTACTCTTCGATCCCTTCCGCTTGGAGGTAGGAGTAAATGGTTCGCATACGAATCGTGTGCTCATTCTCCCCACCAAGGAGGGTGGTGAGCCGGTTGAGGGTTGAATCGAACGACTCCTTTTCATCCTCTTTGGTGATGTAGGAAAGAATCGCATTCGCTTTCTCCTTGTCTTGAACCAAATCAAGGAGTTGGGAATGAGTTTCTTCCTTTCCGATCTTCCTCAGCTTATCGACAAGGCGGAGGATCTCGACACTGAGATCTTCCACGTTTAGGTTGATCAAGAGTTGGTTGAACATCCCTCGGTGCGCTACGTGGAAACGGGCGTGCTCAACACCGATCTTCTGAAAGGATGAGGCCATCATCGAAAGGATCTCAGCATCGCTTTCGGCGTTATCAACTCCGACGATGTCAAAGTCGCACTGGGTGAACTCGCGATACCGTCCCTTTTGAGGGTTTTCCCCTCGCCACACCTTATCGATGTGGTAGCGCTTGAAGGGCAGGGCCAGTTCATGCTCGTGAAGAGCGAGGTACCGGGCAAAGGGGACGGTGAGATCAAAACGCATAGCAACTTCACGACCGCCTTGGTCAGTGAAGTGGAAGATCTGTTTGTCGGTTTCACCGCCGCCTTTACCGAGAAGAATTTCCATATATTCAAGAGCAGGGGTGTCGATGGGAACAAAGCCATAGGAGGCAAAATGCTTTTGCAAGGTCGTTACCATTGCTTCTTTGGGGATTTGAATTTCGGGCAGGCTGTCCCGAAATCCTTTTAATATCCTTGGTTGGATGATTGCCTGATCCTTCATTACCATACTGCTCCTGTTGTGTTTTGTAGATGGATGGTGTACAAATAGTGTAATACGAATCATTCGTTCACTGCAACACACCTGAGATACCAATGCTGATAAGATACAAACAAGACGAACAAGGTAATACCCTTCCCATTGCCAACATTTACACCCAAACGGAACATAAAATCCAAACACAGAAGATCGATCGCGATGCCCTGTGGGTCATCAAAAAACTGCAAAGTAGCGGAGCCGAAGCATACTTAGTTGGAGGCGCGGTAAGGGATTTGATGTTGGGGAACGTCCCAAAAGATTTCGACATCGCCACCAGTGCTTCACCGCGACAAGTTCAACGCCTTTTTTACAACGCCCGAATCATCGGTCGGCGCTTTAAGCTGGTGCACCTGGTCTTCAAGGATAAGGTTCTTGAGGTTTCCACGTTTCGAAGCGGTGAAGAAGCGGAAGACGGATCAAACAACGTATTTGGCTCGATTGACCAGGATGCCAAACGCCGCGATTTCTCGATCAACAGTTTTTACTACGACCCCTCCAACGGACAGTTGCTGGATTTCAACAACGCGATGGAGGATATTAAAAAGAAGCGAATCAGTAGTGTCATTCCTTTGGATGAATCCTTCAATGAAGATCCGGTTCGAATGATTCGAGCGATTAAGTATGCGATCATTACCGGCTTCTCGTTGCGCTTTCAAGTTCGGGTCGCCTTGAAAAAATACGCTCCCGAACTATCGCGGATCTCCTCCTCTCGCTTGACTGAGGAGTTATCAAAGATCTTAGCCAGTGGCTACAGCCAGAAGATCTTTGAGGAGTTGAAGCGCTATCGAGTGCTTCCCTTCATGATGCCGGCCTTCACGATCTACTGTTCCTACCCGCAAGTCAAAGACAGCCTCCGAACTCTGGATAAGAAGATGTTGGGTCTCAAAAATGGAAATGGAGCCGAGCAGATTGAGTTTGCTGATCAGCTCAAAGCCCTTGTCGATCCTTTGATCGTCTTCAGCGATGCATCGATGAGTCCAAGTGATCGCTTTAAAGAAACATTCCGACAAATTAAAGTCTTGATCAGTCCGATGACTCCCTCGAACTATGATGTGGAACGGACTGCTGCCCTCATCTTAAGTGAGCGCGGTTTTAAGACTCCCCGAAATGCGGTGCGCCGACCGCCGCAACCTCAACGGCGGGGCGGGCCGATGCCCAAGAGCCGAGGAACTACTCAAAAACGGAAAAGACCCCCCACAAAACAAAAGAAGCAATCTTAACCCCACTCCTCAATTTCTATGTGGACACTGAAGACAAAGATACCGCCGTATCGTTCCAACGAATCGGCGATATACTCTTGTAGCTCCCGTAAGCTGGTGGTTACTTGGTGGTGGGTGGGAACTCGAAGCTTTACTCTCAGGGCATAGCCGTCACTTTCACTTAACACATACACGGCGATTACTCTGATTTGACTGTCAAACTGATCAAGGCAGTGGGCGACCATCTGAGTAAGGGCTGCTTCGCTGACGGAGGTCTTTGAGTATTTGGAGAACTCCGGTCGAACGATCGTCTTTTCAAAACCGAGGTTTTGTTTCTTAAACACCTTTGATTGTTTCTTTCGTTGAAACACCCGCATCGAGTCATACACGATTTGTGGGTAGGTGCGGGTGATCTCAATCGAGGGAACGGGGATGACGTGTTTGCCTTCGGCGTAGCGAATGCGCATCGCCGTTTCGATCTGCTCCTTAGTGGCGATCTCTTCGATGTGAAAGATTCGCTCCGGTGGAGGAAGCTCTAAGCGTTCGGCGATCTTGTAGACCATCTTTTCACTGGTGCCGATGATGAGGATTTTATGAACTTTTTGTTTTTTTAATGCGGTAACCACCTGAAGGTAGTGATCTTCATCACCAAATACGGCAGTTCGGACCGCCCCGAGGATGTGTTCCTCGCGCTTGGCGGATTTACCCGCCAAGATCCGGTCCCCCTTAATCAGAAGGCCGTCATCGACGATGTAGTCAATATGATACTTTTGGGCAACTATTTTAGAACGAAAAGATTTACCGGTGCCGCTTTTGCCGACAAGAGCATATACCTTCGTTCGCTTTAGCTTCCAAAACGCGTATTTAAAAATACGATTCATAGTTCTCATTATACTAAAATTCCTGTACAATAGAACAGTCTTTATATAAAAGTACCAATCAGAACATTAATCCGTACTAGGTTTACGATAAGGAGCGTTTCACATGCATAAAGTACCTACGTTCAGAAAGGGTGGAGTGCACCCGCCTGACCAGAAGGTATTCAGCCGCGAACAGGAAATTGAGCGTCTTCCCTTGCCGAGTGAGTTGGTTGTGGCCCTCTCTCAGCATCTTGGCGCCCCTGCAAAACCCCTCAAAGCAAAGGGTGATACGGTTGAGCGAGGAGAAAAGATCGGCGAATCGTCGGGGTTCATCAGTGCTGATGTTCACTCACCGGTTAGCGGGACAATTAAAGAGATCAGAACGGTTACCCTGGCCAACTCGGTTCAGTGCGATGCGTTTGTGATCACCGTCGATGAAGAACAACCGGAGACAGCGATCAAACCGATCGACTGGAAAACTCTTTCCAAGGAGGAGCTGCTTACCTCCATTATAGAGTATGGGATCGTCGGTCTCGGCGGAGCAACGTTCCCCGCCCATGTAAAGTTCGCGATTCCGCGCGACAAGAAGGTCGAGTACTTCGTTGTTAACGGAGTTGAGTGTGAACCCTACTTAACCAGCGACTATCGCTTGATGATGGAAAAGGGCAAAGAAGCCCTTGAAGGTGCGCTTATTGCCGCCAAGGTCATCGAAGCGGAAAAGATCATCGTCGGAGTCGAGCTCAACAAGAAGGACGCAATTGCCCATCTTGAGGCAATCGTCAAAGAAGAGGGATGGCCGATCCAAATCGTGGGCTTGAAGGTTAAGTATCCTCAGGGTGATGAGAAGCAATTGCTCAAAGCCACGATTAACCGAGAGATCCCCTCCGGCAAATTGCCGCTGGATGTCGGGGCGGTCGTTTCGAATATCGGAACGTGCAACGCGATCTACGAAGCAATTGTCTACCAAAAATCCCTCTATGAACGCATCATCAGCGTAACAGGGGAGGGAATTACCAACCCGAAGAATATTCTCGCACCGATCGGAACAAAAGTAAGTGATCTTCTTGAGTTCTGCGGCGGCCTCTCCGGTGAAGTTGAAAAGCTGATCAGCGGCGGTCCGATGATGGGCTTCTCCTTCTTTGATACCGATACACCGGTAACGAAGGGCTCCAGCGGTGTCTTAGCGCTGAAACCCAAAAAGAAGGTTCGCCAAAGCCCCTGCATCAGTTGCGGAAAATGTGTTGATGTATGTCCGATCGGATTGATGCCGACGTTGTTGTACAAACAAATCACAAACCTCAACTATCAAGTCGCTATGAATAACCTGAGTTTGATGGATTGCAAAGAGTGCGGAAGCTGCTCATACGTCTGTCCTGCTCGCTTGCCGCTCGTTCATACCTTTAAAACCGGCAAGAAGATGGGGAGGAAAAAATAATGAATGAACAACCTACGATTATCGTATCCTCATCGCCACACCTACACGACAAGAGTTCAACGGCCAATATCATGTGGCACGTCTCGCTTGCGTTGGTGCCGGCAACGCTGTGGGGAGTTTATCTCTTTGGCCTCAAGAGCCTGTTGATTGTCCTCGTTTCGATTGCCACCACAGTTCTGACGGAGTTTTTACTCGGGAAGATCAATAAAGAGTGCACCATCTGGGATGGCTCGGCAGTACTGACCGGCTTGATGGTTGGTTTGAATATGAGTCCGGCCATACCGCTCTTCATTCCGATCGTCGCTTCCTTCTTTGCAATCTTTGTTGCCAAGTGGACCTTTGGCGGGCTCGGAGCAAACTGGGCAAACCCCGCTCTCAGTGGCCGAATTTTTGTATTTTTCAGTTTCACCACCTACATGAGTACATTCACTACGCCTCGAACATTATTGCAAACGATGCCCGATGAACTCGGCGGTGCTACTGCCCTTGGGTATGTAAAAACGGCAATCGCCGGCGGAGCCACTGGGATAACCGGTAATGAGCTACTCGCTCAAGCGGGCTATCCGGCAACAGCCCTTGCTCAGAAGATTGGTTCAACCCTAGGGATTAACGCCTACACGGTCGACTCCTTCTTGGGCAATATCGCCGGCTCGATCGGTGAAGTCAGTTCATTGTTGTTGTTGGTCGGTGGAATTTACTTGCTTGTTCGAAAGATCATCACCTGGCATATTCCCGTTACCTATCTGCTTAGCAGTGCAACGCTTAACTGGATCTTCGATGGAATTCCCTCGGGCCTCGGAGCCTTTAGCGGAACGTTCTTTCCTTCGATGATCAGCGGAGGCTTGATCTTCGGTGCGCTCTTTATGGCTACTGACTATGTAACCAGTCCGCTCTCCTCCAAGGGTCAGGTAATCTACGGCATTGGCTGTGGTTTCTTTACCTTCCTCTTTAGAAGCTTTGGTTCGATGCCCGAGGCGGTCAGTGTTTCCATTCTTCTGATGAACATCCTCACCCCGACGATCGATCGCTACGTCAGGCCTCGAAAGTTTGGGGATAAGAAGTTCCTGGCCAAGAAGGAGGCAGTTGCATGAAAAAGAATATGAAGTATGCACTGATCCTTTTATCGATCTGTGCGATCAGCGCGGCGGCTTTAGCGTACACCAACTCGATCACCGCTCCGGTGATTGAAGTCCAAGAGGAAGAAAACCGTCTTGCTGCCCTCAAGGCAGTAAGTGCCGGATTGGAAATTGGTACGCAAGAGGATATCAGCGGTCACAAAACCGTTACCTTTGTCATTGACTTGACCGAAGGCGGACAGCTTGGTGGATATATCTTGGGCCTTAAGGGCGCCGGCTACGGCGGTGAGATGACCTTGGTCGCCTCCTACAAGCCGAATGGCGAGATCCTCCGAGTTCAGTTGCTCACCCACAGCGAGACCCCCGGTCTTGGAAAAAAGGCTGAGAATGAAGGGTATATGACTAAGTATGAAGGATCAGGATCGGCAACTGCCGTTCCGACAAATAAAACGATGCTGAGCACAAGCGATGCTTCGGCAGTCAGTGGTTCGACCGTAACCTTTGCCGCAATCGGCAAGGCCCTTGAAGAAGGTTCGCACTACGTTCAAGCGTTGGGAGGTAAGTGATGAATATCAAAGAATTAACGAAAGGGATTTTTAAAGAAAATCCAGTCTTTGTCATCGTTCTTGGCTTATGTCCCGTTCTTGGGGTCTCCTCCCAAGTATCCAATGCGATCGGAATGAGTGCCGGTGTTCTCTTTGTTCTCCTCTTTTCGAACATCATCATCAGTGCGCTGAGAAACTTTATTCCCGATTCAATTCACATCCCGGCGTATATCGTCGTCATCGCATCCTTGGTTACGATCACTGAGATGCTGATGCACGCCTTTGCTCCGGCAGTCTACGCTGCCTTGGGAGTATACCTTCCCTTGATCGTCGTAAACTGTATCATCCTCGGACGAGCTGAAGCGTTTGCTTCCAAGAACACGGTTATTGATTCCGCTTTGGACGCAATTGGAATGTCGATCGGTTTTGCCCTCAGCTTAACGTTGATCGCCTTGATTCGCGAAGTCCTCGGGGCGGGAACGATTACGCTCTTTCCCATGGGATCCTTCAATGGAGTCATCGAAGTACCTTGGTTGGTCGATAACCCCTTCCGGGTTATGACCCTCGCTCCGGGAGCTCTCTTGTTGATGGGCTTCCTCAAAGCGTTCTTCGACTGGAACACGATGAGAAAGGCAGGCTGATATGAGTTACATTGCGATTTTACTTACCTTTATTTTTATTAATAACTTCATTCTCGTTCAGTTCTTGGGCCTTTGTCCCTTTATTGGAGTTTCGAAGAACAGTGAGAATGCGATCGGAATGGGAGCAAGCGTGACCTTTGTAACTACCGTTGCTTCGGTAGTTACCTGGGCGATCTACCACTTCCTCTTAGTTCCGTTTAATCTGGCCTATCTCCAAACACTGACGTTCATCTTGGTGATCGCCACCTTGGTTCAACTCTTGGAGATGGTTATTCAGAAGGTGAGCCCCGCCCTCTATAAGGCACTGGGGATCTACCTTCCGTTAATTACCACTAACTGTGCAGTTCTGGGTATTGCGATCATCAACATTACGAGCAACTACAACGTGATGGAGTCGTTCACCGCTGGCGTGGCCGCCGGTCTGGGCTTCACCTTAGCGATCGTCTTGATGAGCAATATTCGTGAGCGCCTTGATTTGCATCCGGTTCGAAGTGCGTACCGCGGGATGCCGATCGCCTTCATCAGCGCTGGTCTCATGGCCCTTGCGTTCATGGCGTTCGACAAGTCGCTGTTAACAAACCTGCATTTGGTATAGGGGGATTGTGTGAATATCTTTCTTGCAATACTTATTGTTGCCGTCTTAGGCGGCTTGTTTGGATATGGTCTTTCGTTTGCTGAAAAGAAGCTTGCGATTGAAAAAGACCCGAAAGTACTTGCTCTGGAGCCGATTATGCCCGGAGCGAACTGTGGAGTCTGCGGGTATGCCGGGTGTAACGCCTACGCCGCAGCAGTGGCTAGCGGGGAGGCGGACCTGGGTCTGTGTACCCCCGGTGGTCCCTCACTTGTTGAACTGATGAGTGAGATTATGGGCCTGAAGGTCGATCCCGTTGCGGACTTTAGGCGGATGGTAGCGCACGTGATGTGCCGAGGAAACCTCGATTACACCAAGCGCGACTACTTCTATGAAGGTTTAAAAGATTGTAACGCAGCCGCTCTTTTGCTTGGCGGCGATAATACGTGTAAGTCTTCGTGCCTCCGCCTTGGCTCGTGCATCAGAGTGTGTCCGACCGATGCGATCTACAAAGACGATGAAGGCTACATCATCGTTGATGAAGAAAAGTGTATCAGCTGTGAAAAATGTGTCTTAGTTTGCCCCACCGGTGCAATGCAGATGATCGGAGAAGGGGATGAGTACGCGATTGAGTGTAATAACCATGAAGCCGGTGGAAAGGTAAGAAAATACTGTACCGTCGGATGTATTGGATGTAAGATATGTGAAGTGAAGTATCCAGAATCTGGATGTACTGTGGAGCGTTTCTTGGCAACGTTCGATCAAATGGTTGAACACAATCAAATTGCTGATGCCGCCGAGGCGTGTCCCACAAAGTGTATTATTAAACGATAACGGATGAAACGATTAGTAGGTGGTTACATACAATTAGCCCATGGTCTTCCAGCGCCTTTTTTTACGAGGGCGCTGGAAGCCGTGTTACTCCCCCTACTTACTGAACTTAACCGCAGTGAAGGGGTAGTTTTTCAACTTGCCCTTTCGGTTCCATTTATGGAGTTTCTGGAGAAGAACCACCCTTCGGTGAATCTGCTCCTCACCGATTTGAGCAGAAGCGAAAAGATTGAATTTCTCTCTCAAACATTCCCGCAAAGCATCCCTTCGCTTCTGGCACCGAAGGATCGGGCCCATCAAATTGAACAAACCACGACCTATATGCGCAAGCGCTATCAAGCTCGCTCGCGCACGCTGTTTTGTTCCAATCAAATCTTCAATCCCTCGTATATCGGGACGATGAACCTGTGCTATCTCGACTCCTTGATCATCTCCAGTCACGATCCTCATACGAATACCACGTATTTAACCGAACCGGTGGTGATGCAAGAGTTAGGAAAACGCGGGGTTGTTTTACCGACCTCTGAGATTGTTTCCAGTCACGTCGCCCAGTACTCCCGTAAAGAGATCTCCTTTGGGAAATTACTCGTCGTGTTAAAGAAAGAGGTTGAGAGTGCCAAACCCTTTGTTTTGGCGATGCTCAACCTCGATCAACTGGCGGTGGGTGGAATGAGTGCCGAAGAGACCATTGAGCTCTTTGGAGTAATTACTCAAAAGGGCAGTTCCTCAACCGAAGAGATCGAAACGCAAGAGCTGCCCCTACCTCGCGGCTACCTTCCGATGGGGTGGTACGGCCACGATACCAAGCGAACTGATATTTGCTGTTTTAATGAGTTGTTGGTTCAAGATGAGACGTTACACTACATCCACGGACGCTTCATGGCGACCGCCGAACAAGCTCGGTCCTATCGAAAGGACCGTGATGTAAAGAAACGGCTTGAACAACTGATAACCAAAGCATCGGTGGGCAGTGTCTACATCGGTGATACGTATGATACATTTCTCCACAACTCGGTGAGAAAACTGTTCTGGCGTTCGATCCATGAGATCGATTCAATTCTTGCATCACTGAAAGATTACTCCTACCCAAACGCCTATGATTTTGACCACGACGGTCTTGATGAATACCTGGTGATCAGTAAGTTTCTCTCCTGCGTCATCGATGCTAAGGGGGGGAGCTTAAGTGAGTTGACGTATCTTCCGTCGTTACATAACTACGGTGACTCCTTTAACCCACTGCCGATCTATGGGTCGATGAAGCACCTCTTGCACCCGCCGATCGCCGGGCGCAAACAGCGAATCTTCACCGATCTCTTCTTTGCCCCGGATTATGTAATCGCCGAGTACGACAAGCGCGATGAAGGGGTAGTGGCGAACTTAGAGGGACAAATCTTTGATCTTGAAGTGCTCGATCGTCGGCAAACGGAGTATGTCTTACGTACCGTGTGTGACAACGGGCCTTTGAGCGGTAGTGAGGTGAGCATCTCCAAACACTACAAGATTCGTCAAAACACCGTCTTACTTGATGTTACGTTGACTAACACCGGCGATGAAGAGCTCTCCTTTCAATATGGAACCGAACTCGTTCTCTCCCTTGCTCCGCCAAAACAAACCGTTTCGGTGATCCACGTTGATAACAGAAAATCTATTACCGTTGAAGAGGCGGAGTTTGCCTTGAAAAACGTAAAATCATTGAAGATGTACGATGAACCAAACTACACCCAATTGACGCTGGTAAGCGATACCCGCTTTACCTTGGTGAAGGAAGATTGTACGATAGCGGACACAACAGAAACAGAGCGTCACTACCAACACACCACGCTGCTTTGTTCCTATATGTGCTCCCTAAAACCCGCAGAAGAGCGAAAGATAACGCTTGGTCTGCGCATTGAACGCAAATAGAAAGAGGTCATACTATGTTTTTCCAAAATAAAGCACTCCTAGAAAAAGTCAAAGAAGAAGCCTACACCGTCTGGAGGCGGCTTTGAAGCCTCACCGATTAAACAACAGATAAAAACGCTGGAGGAGCGAACGCTCGAGACGACGTTCTGGGATGATCGCAAGCGAACCGAAGAGACGTTTGCCGAGTTAAACGCGTTAAAAGATTCCTATGAGCCCTGGGCTGAACTGATCGGCGAACTCGACGATTTAACTGAGCTTATTGAACTCTATGCGGATGAGCCAGAGAACCCCCAAGAGCAAAATCAAATCGATACCCAAATAGCTCAGAGTGCCAAAGAGTTTGAATCACTTAAACTTAAAACCCTCTTGGACGGTGAGTTTGATAAGAACGACACGTTTTTGACGATTCACGCCGGAGCAGGGGGCAACGAAGCGAGTGATTGGGCTCAGATGCTGATGCGCATGTATTTGCGCTACAGCGAGCTGATGGGCTTTAAGACCCAACTCCTTGACCTCCAAGAGGACGAGGGTGGGATTAAATCCGCCTCGATTAAAATCTCCGGAGCGTACAGCTTCGGGTACTTAAAAGGGGAGGCGGGAGTTCATCGCCTGGTGCGAATCAGTCCCTTTGACTCGCAGAAACGAAGGCACACCTCCTTTACCAGTGTCTATGCGTCTCCGGTGATCGATGATGCGATCGAGATCGAGTTAAAACCGGAGGATTATCGCCTTGATACCTACCGAGCCGGGGGAGCAGGCGGCCAGCACGTCAACAAAACTGACAGTGCCGTTCGTATCACTCACTTTGAATCGGGGATCGTTGTCCAGTGTCAAAATGAACGCTCGCAGATCATGAACAAGGATGTTGCCTTTAAGATGCTGCGCTCCCGCTTGTATGAGTACTATCGGGCAAAGCAGGATGAAGAACGAGCCAAGAACGCGATCGAGAAGAAAGAGATCGCCTGGGGGAGTCAAATTCGCTCCTATGTGTTCCAACCCTATACGATGGTCAAAGACCATCGGACCAATGAGAGTGTGGGAAACATTCAGGCAGTAATGGATGGCGAGATTCAACCGTTCATTGAAGCATACCTTCAATGGCAACACTCGGAGTAAGCGATGAAGGCCAAGGGCATAGCGGTACTCCTTCTCCTCCTCATCGTTGGAGGAGGAGGACTGTTTGCCCAAACAGCATCGATTCTTCTCATTCCTGCTTCCGAGGAAGCGGTTGTCCTCACTGAGGAGTTTGAAGAGCTTCTTAAAGAAAGTATCCCTACGATCGGGCTGAACACTGATCGAAGGATGATCTTAACGGAGTATGCCAAGATCAAAGCGGAGCAAACGTTCTTAAAAGAACAGGTTCAAAGCTACGTAAAGAAGCAAGATCCAAAACCTCAAAATGAGATCGAGCCGATCGCTGAACCGTTCCTTCCGATCACCTACCAGAGGGAACCATATGACACCTTCCTTATTCCGTTGCTCAAAAACGAGAATGCCCTTCATTGGTATTTCACAACAAAAGAAGCGCTGGGAGCGCTGGTTTTTGATGTTACACCCTTTGGCCAAGC
>CAYUHP010000027.1:16008-18309 GCA_964444595.1 uncultured Sphaerochaeta sp.
ATTCCTCTTACGTTGATTCCTGGTACCGTTACAACGATTCAGCCCCAGCTTGTAGGTATTGAGTCTGATCCGATCACCCTGCTTTCGAGCGTCGGGTCGGTAAACTATGCTGTTCATAATCAAGTGGGACAGTCCAGCATGATTACCCTCGGCTCGCCAAGCTACCCGCTGGTCGTTGCCCTTGAAAAAGACGGATTTATCCCGGGTATCTTACAGCTTCCCCGCGAAGGGGGAGCAACCATTCGTTTTGGACTGAGAAAAGCAAGTGTTGATGTACTTGGTGAACAAAAACGGTTATATAACCGAGCACTGGCAACGATCTTGAGCTTTGGCTCCTACGTGGTCACCCAAGCGCTCATTAACACCTACGATCCCGGTCACGATAACCCGATGTGGTCGTTGGCCCTTGCATCAACTCGGTTTTTGAGTATTGTATCAAGTGTTGCCGTGATCGCTGAGCTCTCCTCATATGTCTCGGCAGTTGATATGATGCAACAATAAGGAAGATAACAATGCTTAAAGGATTTGGTTCTCGCCTCAAGAGGTTATTTGGAATTAAAAAGATCGATGAATCGTACTTTGAAGAGTTGGAAGAACTGCTCATCGAAGGAGATTTAGGATCAAAACTCACGATGCAAATCAGCGATGAAGTACGAGAGTTAGTTAAAAAGAAAAAAGATACCAGCGCAAGCGACTTACAAGAACTCGTCAAGAACCAACTCAAACCGATGGTTCATACCTTTCACCCCCCGATCGATCCGAACGCATTGAATGTATTTCTCATTCTTGGCGTTAACGGAGTTGGCAAAACAACCACGATTGCAAAGATCGCTCAGCTCTATAAGGCCCAAGGATACTCAATCACTCTTGCAGCCGCCGATACCTTCCGCGCTGCCGCGATCGACCAACTGGAGGTTCATGCAAACCGCCTTGGGGTTCGAATCGTCAAGCAATCACCGGGAAGTGATCCCGGGGCGGTGGTCTTTGACGCAATCACCAGTGCCCAAGCCCGGGGCGATCAAGTGCTCTTGGTGGATACTGCCGGGCGAATGCATAACAAAGAGAACTTGGTTCGGGAGTTGGCAAAGATCGATAAGATTGTTCAAACAAAGGGCATCGATTCCAAACACTACAAGAAGTTCTTGGTTATCGATTCCACGACCGGTCAAAATGGCCTCAGCCAAGCAACGATCTTCCACCAGGCGGTGAGTTTGGATGCGTTGATTCTCTCCAAGTATGACTCCCTGGCAAAGGGTGGTGCGTTGATTCAAATCGGCGATACTTTAGGCCTTCCCATCTCATTTGTCGGCGTCGGTGAAAAATATGACGACCTTGAACTCTTCGATAGTGAAAAGTTCCTTAACTCATTGGTGGGGCTTGCATGAAACACCTTTGGGCGATGATCGTTGTGCTCTTCTTGTTCAGCCCGCTTGGGGCGGTGAGCATGAAGGCAAACTCAATCGGCCAAGTGTTGGGAACCTTTGAGGAAGGGGACCGCTACCGTCTTGAGGTTACCGCCCACTCCCGCACCCTCTATGATGGGGGAAAGCAGGTTTGGGTTGAGATCGATCAAGAACAAGGTCCTGCAATGATAACAACGACTCGAACCTATCGCGACGGTTCGATTGTTTGCAGAAGGTATGATAGTGGATCTTTGGTTGAAGAGCAGATCGATAACGAACGAATTGCCTATACGTTTGATGAGGACGGAAGGCTCGTCACCTCCTCGACAACGATTGGGGAAGGGGAGCCCAATCTTGCGTACTACTCATACGAAAAAACAAGACCAACGCTCATCTCCGTCGCTCGGCTCGGTAGTGACGGCCTCGCCCTCGCTCGGTTTGTGAAAGAACCCAATCGCTTTACCGTTACCGTTGTCGATGAGGTTGGCGGACAGCGATACACAACGATCGGATCTTTGCGCTTAAGCGATTTTTGGAGTGAAGGCGATGAGCTTACTTCCGTTACGATTGAAGAAACCGATGAGGGGCTCTTACAAGTACGTGAAGAGGGGAAAACTCGGACGTATTTGCGCTCCGGGTTATTACACGCTGAAACTACTGAAGAGTATGAAAAATCGTTTTCATACAATGAGGAGGGCGAGTTAGCCTCTACAAGAACTCAGTATCCCGACCAACGGGTGCTCATCGAGTACTTTTCTGACCAACAGCGAGTTCAGAGTAAAGAGTTCTTGGGCGAACGTTCAGTGAAAGATACGGTGTATCATGATGACGATACCTATACTCAAACGTTGTATGATCGAGAAGGGGTGCCCTATGTTGATGTTACGTGGGCAAAAGA
>CAYUHP010000028.1:0-7351 GCA_964444595.1 uncultured Sphaerochaeta sp.
ACTCTTGAGCTTCTCCATGGGGATACCTCCAAATAAACAAGGTTAGTGGGTGTGAGAGATCTCACACCCACATGATTTAATGACAATCTGTTAGCGAACAGCCTTGATCTTCTCGACCCAATCACGCTGGGCGTCATTGAGCATTGACTGATACAAGGGAGCCATTGCGGCGGCAAACTCAGCTTGGTCGTTGATTCGGTTGATCTGAGAACCGGCTGCGCGGACCTTCGCTTCACTGATTTTCTCATACTCGGCCCAAGATTCTACTTGGACTTTCTGACTCTCACGAGCTGCCCGCTTGATGATCTCTTGGTCTTCCTTGGAGAGTTTGTCCATCGTGATCTTACTTGCGATGATCATCTCAGGAACTCGGGTATGCTCGTCAAGGGAGAAGTACTTGGCTACTTCGTAGTGGCTGGAGGTGTCGTAGGAAGGCCAGTTGTTCTCAGCACCGTCGATAACGCCGGTCTGGAGGGCACTGTAGACGTCGCCATAGGCCATCGGAGTCGGTACTGCACCGAGACTTTCGACAAGACCCATCATCAGGGCAGATTCCTGGACACGAATCTTCATTCCGCGGAAGTCAGCTACGGTGTAGGTCGGCTTCTTCGTATTGTAGAAGGAGCGAGCACCACTGTCGTAGTACACAAGGCCTACAAAGCCTTTTTCTTCCATCGAGTTGAGGAAGTAGTCACCGATCTCACCGTTGAGGACCGCCCACATGTGGTCGGCATCGCGATAGAGGAACGGCATCTGCAGGGCGTTGAGCAGCGGCTGGAAGTCAGCAAGCGGGCTGATCGAAACACGGGTGAAGTCGATTCCACCAAACTGAACTTGTTCAATGGCACTCTTCTCATCACCAAGCTGGCCTTGAGGATAGACTTCTACTTTGATTCGACCCTCGGAGTAGACATCAACGAGGCGAGCAAACTCTTCATCACCAAGGACGGTCGGATACCCGATTGGCTGGTTATCAGCGAGTCGAAGGACGATCTGCTTCGTTGAAGCTTCTTTGCCACCTTGGGCAAAGATCGGAGCAACGAGGAGACTGACGATAACTAAAACTAACAATACTTTTTTCATGGATCCCTCCTTTAGGAACATGATAATCGTTATGATATCACCAGTATGAAAGAGATCGGCGAGGGATAGAAGACAGAGGATTTAGGAAAATCCAACCATTTTCTTCCTATTCTCCTACCCCTGACTCTTCCTCTCGCTGGAGAGTGAAAGTGGTGATATACTCAGTTTTATGAAACCCTCTCGGCCGTGGCGCACCCTTCAAGGGTGGTTGCTTTCAACGAATCTCTCAATGCTGATGATCATTCTCATCTTGGTAGTCACGTTCTTTGGGGTGGTCTTCTCCCTCCTTGAAGAAACCCAAGAGCGAACCAGTCGGTATGAGATCTTGACGACTCTTTCAACGCAACTGAATAAAAGCCGTACCCTCTACGCCCAGATTGCTCAAGATCCAACCCTTGAGCTGGATGAAGATCTTCTTGCCCAATTTGATTACGTCAACAGTGAATTAAAAATAACTCTTCATCGTTTGAACATTAAATCCGATCAAGACTTAGATCGACACTTCCTTCACCAAGGCGTTTCCAATGGGATCTTCTTCATCAACCAGGAGTTGATGAACCTGCTCAGTGTTCGCAATGAACTTGACTCAACCCAGTACTTCAATCGCTACTGGGCGATCGACAAGGTGTACTCATACCTCGAAAGCTACACCTTCTACCGCTACCTTCCGGTGGCGGTCCGCAGTGACGTGTGGTGGTTTGCCCAAACCCAACGCGCAATCTATATGTATCGCTCGTTGGGGATTCTCCTCTTTCTTTTCATCGCCACGATCTTCTCCGCTCTCTTCTACAAACTGACGATGCGCTTGGTTACCCCCGTTCAATCGATGGTCGATGCGGCAAAACAGATCTTCCACGGCGAGTTCGATGGCGAATCGATTCCGATTACCGGACCCTTGGAGCTCCAGTACTTGGAGGAATCGATGAACCAGATGCGGCAAAGCCTGAAAGAGCGGATGGAGGTAATGGAGCAGAATGCTGAGCTGGAGAAGTTACTTCACGAACAAGAACTGGAACGAATGCGAACGAAGAGAGAACTGGAGAAAGCCCGGTACAACGCCCTTCAAGCACAAATCAACCCACACTTTCTCTTCAACACCTTAAATACGATTAGTCGCACGGCCCTCTTTGAAAATGCCCCTTCCACCGTTGATTTAATTGACAACCTCGCGGCGGTATTCCGCTACACCCTCAAGTACAATGAGGATGTAGCGCTTGCTGAAGAGATTCAGTTTATTCGCAAGTATTTGACGATCCAGCAGTATCGCTTCAAAGAGCGCCTCTCCTTCTCAATCCTCTTAAGCGAAGAGATCAAAGAGATGAGAATTCCCCCTTTGGTCCTTCAACCACTGGTGGAAAATTCGATGATCCATGGCCTTGAGCCAAAAGTTGAAGGAGGAACGATCACGATTGAGGCAAAGAAGAAGGGCCGAAAGGCACTGATTACGATCACTGACAGCGGGGTCGGGATCGACCTTGAGAAACTTCAGCAATCCGCTGAATCTTCCGGACACATTGGGGTTAAAAATATTGAACGCCGAATTGAACACTACTTCAACGGGAAGAGTTCAATACGTTTTGAACGAATGGATGATGCAGGGGGGACGCAAGTCCAACTGCTGCTTCCGATTCGCCTAGGAGGTCAATGATCGTGTACACTCTTCTGATCGCTGATGACGAACCTCTTGAATGTGCCGCAATTGAACTGTTGGTGAAACGAGCAAACCTCCCACTGAGAGTCATTAAGGCACGAAACGGAAAAGAGGCGGTCGATCTGGCCAAGCGCCAAAAACCAGAGATCGTCTTTTTAGATATCCAAATGCCGGGGATGGACGGAATCGAAGCGGGCAGCCTGATCCGCGAAGAGAACAGCGAGTGTCAAATCGTGTATTTGACCGCGTGGTCAACGTTTGATTTTGCCCAGGCGGCAATCCGAATCGGGGTTGCCGAGTACCTCGTTAAGCCGGTGCAACACACCGAAGTATATGCCCTCCTCGATCGACTCATCGCTCACTTCGACCAGCTAATCGAAGATGAGAAGAAGCAAAAAGAGGAGATCCGTTCTACCCTTAATCTGTTCAGTCGGGAGTTCTTTGCCGCGTTGAAGTTTGGCCGGCTTACCCACGAAACGATGAAGAGTTACTTCACCGCCCAAGGGATCACCTTAGAAGAGGGAGTAGCTCTAATCATCGGTGGGCTGAAGGAAGCTGAAGTGCAAGAGTACTTTACTCAACATCGGTTTTGGCAGCGAGTCCCGATCGCGTACTTCCCGGCCCTCGATCGAACAACGGTTCTGCTTTTTAGCACCCAAGCGGCTAAAGTAATCGAAGAGATGAAAGCCGTCTTTCAAGATTCCGATCTCATAATCGGTACCGGCCTTATCTTTGAAGGACTCGAAGAGATCCCTCAATCGGTGTTTACTGCCTCGGTTACCTACAGTGCTGCCTACCAAGGCAGGCTTCCCTTTCTTCGTTACACCCCCTCCTTGGAGGTCAGCCAAAGCAAAGAAAATCTCGATGCGTTAGCGGAGGAGATCCTGAGCCAAACACTCAGCGGTGAAACAGAAAAAGCTCGAACACTCGCTCACCAGTTAATCGACTGTGCCTCAGAGGAGCGCCTTGATCTTTTACTGCAGATTCTTACCGTCTTCGCCCATGAGGTCCACAAAAATGTTCCCTACCTTCCCCATCAACGAGTCCCCACAAACTCGATGATGGAGCAAGAGATCTTTCTGATGGACCTCATCGACAATGCAAGTAAGGCCGTACTGGTTGACCAGCGCGATCGATATGAACGAGCGTTTGAGTTTGTAGATCGCTACGTCCACGACCATATCAGCCACCACCTGAGCGCCGATGAGCTCGCCAAGCGAGTGAATCTGAACACCAAATACTTCGGTCAGCTTTTTAAGCAGTACACCGGCTATACATTCGGAGAATACCTTACGAAGATTCGGATGGAGAAAGCTCATGCCCTTCTCATCGAAGGAACGCACACCGTAAAGAGTGTAGCCGAAGCAACGGGATACCAAGAGCCTAACTACTTCAGCCGTGTCTTCCGCCAATACCACGGGGTAACACCGTCTTCGGTTTTGGAGTCTTAATCCACTACTTGATTCTTCACCGCACCACCAAGGTAGGAGAGCACGTTGTCAAAGAGAGTATGTGATCTTCTAACCATCGCCTCTTCTGTTAAGAAGGCAACGTGTGGTGTTACGAGGGTGTTCTTGGAGGTCATCAAAGGATAATCCTTTTCCAGTGGAGGCTCGATATCAAACACATCTAAACCGGCAAGGATTCTCCCTTCGTTAAGTAGTTCACTTAAGCCTACCGTATCCACAATTGGACCGCGGGCACAGTTAATGAAGATAGCGTCCTGCTTCATCAACGAAAGAAGGTCTTTGGTGAGGAATCCCTTTGTCTCGGGGGTGTTGGGGATATGGACACTTACCACGTCACTCGTGGAAAGAAGTTCTTCAAGGCTTACGTTGAGATACCCCTCTTTTGGGGAGCGCGAATACGTAACAACTTCCGCTCCAAACGCCTCAAAGAGTTGGGCGGTTCGCAGCCCAATGCGACCCAAGCCAATGATTCCAACGCGCTTTGATCCAATCTCGCGCCCCATTAAGCCAGCACTTGTTTGTCCGGCCCTAGTTGCTAGATCGCCTTGAGGGATCTTACGCATGATCGATAGAGTGAGACCGATGACCAACTCAGCGACCGCTTGGTCGGAGTAGCCGGCACAGTTTGTTACCAGAACGCCCTGCTCTTTTGCTTGGGCTAGGTCAACATGATCGACACCGGTGAACGCAACAGCGATCATCTTCAACGAAGGCGTTGCCTTGATTACTTCACTCGGATAGGGGTTGTTGGCGATCATGACGATATCTTGGTCGCGTGATCGCTTAATGAGCTCAACGACATCAGTGGTCTTCTCCGGGTAGTAGGAGAACTCGTGACCGAGTTCTTCTACCCTTTTGGCAAAGGCTTCAACCGCTTGATTACTGATGCCGATTGGTTCCAATAAACTAATTTTTCACACTTATCCCTTTACCGCCCCTGTTGTAAGTCCTTGGATTACATACTTTTGGAAGATCATCGTTAACACGATCGCCGGGGCCATAATCACAACTGCGGCGGCCATCACCGAGCCCCAATCGACTTCCACGTAGGAAAGAAAGTTATACACCGCAATGGGCAGGGTACGGGTCTTTTGTTGACTGAGTACTTGGCTGAACATGAAGTTATTCCAGCTGAAGATAAAACTCAGGGTTGTGGCAGTAACCACCCCCGGACCGGAGAGCGGAAGTAGGATCTTCATGAAGGACGCTTGTTGAGTCAGTCCGTCAACCATCGCCGCCTCCTCCAACTCCCTGGGAACGGAATCGAAGTAGGGACTCATCACCCAAACAACAAGCGGTAGAGCGATCAGCATGTGGCTGAGGATTAGGGCAACATAGCTGTCCATCAGCTTCAGGCGCGAGAAGACGATGTACCAAGGCATCAGAAATGAGATACCCGGCATCAGCCTAGCCACAAGGATAAACACCGAAAGTCGGGTCTGTTTGTAGCGAGCGATCGAGTACGCTGCCGGAAGACCTAAGATCAATGACAAAACCACACTGAACAAGGAAACGATGATTGAGTTCTTCATGTAGTGAAGGAAGTTTTGCTCAATAAAGACTCGTTGGTAGTTTCTTAAAACTGGAGTAAAGAAGATCTTCGGTGGCCAGCTGATGATATCAACTTGCGTCTTGAAAGAAGACGCGAGCATCCACACAAAGGGAAAGAGGATCGGGATGATGATCGCCACCAAGAGCAGAGCGAAGAGGAGGCGAGAAAGACCACTGGTTGTACGCATAATCATCTCCTCCCCTACATCTCAAATCGTTCTCTGAGGCGCATCACGCCCAGACTGAAGAACATTACAATGATAAAGAGGAAGACCAGCATCCCGGCACTTTGGCCGAGGCGGAAATACTCAAAACTATATTTAAAGGCAAGGATATTTAAGTTCTCCGATGAGTACCCTGGGCCCCCACGGGTCATCGAATAGATAATATCGTACGTCTTCAACGCATCGATTGAGCGAAGGATGACCGCCGTGAGAATCGTGGGCATCAACATCGGAAGGGTTATCTTAAAGAGGACCTGACGGGAATTCGCTCCATCGACCATCGCCGATTCATACGGCTCACTTGAAAGACCGGCTAACCCGGCTAAGACGATGATCGTAATCATCGGAGTCCACTGCCAAATATCGACAAGAATCAAAGAGGGCATAACAGTTTTTGCATCACTTACCCATCCGCTTTGCGGAAGGTGAAGGACACTGAGCACCCAGTTAAGCACCCCAATCGTTGGATCATAGAAGAGGTTCCACACGATACCGATTGCAACGGGTGTTGCAACCAGCGGCAGAAGCAGGAGGGTTTTTACCGCATCTTTACCCACAAAGGACCGATTCAGGATCAGAGCAAGGATCGTGCCGAGGATCATCTCGACTGCGACTGCTCCAAAAGTAAAGTAAAACGTCCGCCAGAGGCTGTCGAGGAAGCGAGGCTCCTTGAGTACCTTAACATAGCTTTCAAGGCCAACGACCTTCATCGCTCTTCCGCTGGTAAGCGTCCAGTCGGTAAAGCTCAAAAAGAACGTATAGCCGACGGGAAAAACCATCAGGACTACGACAAAGATCACAGCGGGTAGCGGGAACAAATAACGGAGGTTTTTTTCAAAAAAGCCTTGTTGGATCATATACACTCCACGTGGTAAAGCCGACCGAAGATTTTCGGCCGGCTTTTTCCACCTTACATCTTACAGACCATACTCACCGTCGGCCTTCAAGAGAGCATCAACGGCTTGAGCCTTCTCGCGTGCGAGGGCATCAAGGCGAGTTGAGGTTCCACGGGTGTTGATTGATTCGATGATTACTTCACCGATCAAGTCGCGAGCTTCACCGACACTGCTCATGAACGGACGGTCAAAGGGATATCCATTCTTTGCGGCGTGGGCTTGGGTTTCAACCAAACCGGGGTTCATGATCTTTCGAACATCGGCATCGGCCCAGGCAGAGTTACGGGCCATCGTGATGTTGGCAAACATCCCTTCCTTCGCAAGCGCCTTGCTGGTGGACCAGTCAAGGAACTTTTGAGCGGCATCCTTGTTCTTCGAAGCGTGGCTCATCGCCATACCCCAAGAAACAACGATAAAGGGAGAATCACCCTTTGGTCCGCGCGGAAGTTGAGCTACCCCGATATCTTCGGCGGGGAT
>CAYUHP010000028.1:7451-15428 GCA_964444595.1 uncultured Sphaerochaeta sp.
GAAAGCTGAGTTACCGCTGCTGCTCCGCTTCCGCGGGAGGCAAACCCGGCAACACCACCGCTGTTGAGGACGCGGGCTGCGTTCTCAAGTTCGGCAAACGTGGTGGGGACAGAAAGTCCGGCTGCTTTGAAGAGGTCTTTTCGATAGTAAAGAACTTGCCACTCTGTTACCAACGGAACGATGTATGGCTTGCCGTCTTTGCGCCCAATATCAACGGAGTTGGAGGGGTAGTCGGAGAAGTCATACGCCGTAAGCGGCTCATACCAGCCGTTTTTGATGAACATCAATCCCTCTTGGAGGGGTCGAGTCATAAACACGTCGACGGTTGAGGAATTAGTTGCAAATTCCGTCGTCAACTTGTTTGTAAGCTGCGATTCCTGCAAGCTCTCTACGTTAACCTTAATGCCAGTTTCCGCTTCAAACTCGGGGATCTTGGTCTTCAGCAACTCACCGTAGGGGTGGTTTGCCAAGAGAACACGAATTTCTTGCTTCGGTGCCTTGTCCGCTGCGCCCTGGGCGATAAGCGGGAGAGCAAGTGCAACGAGAAGCAGCATGAAAATGAAAGTTTTTTTCATACTAGTACTCCTTTATTTCCCATGTTAGGGTTCTTTCCCTTCAATTATACCCTGTTTTCCCCACTTGTAAAGGAACGATTTGGCAGGTTTTGAAATATCCACCATTGTATGAATATTTATTTCATATTATACTTCACCCATGGTTAAGAGCATTCGCGACATCTCCGCCCTCTTTGCAATTAAAGATCAATACGATAATTTAAGCGCGAAAGAGAAACAAATCGCGGATTTTATCCTTGAACACCCTCGCGAGTCCGTAAACCCTTCCATTGAAGAACTTGCCGAGCGAATCGGCATCAGCGAATCGACGATGGTTCGCTTTGCCCGAAAGCTTGGATATAGCGGCTATCAGCGCTTTCGAATCGCCCTCGCTCGCGAAACAATCCCCTCGACCAGTCAACTGTTTGAACGGGAGGTCATCGATGCCGCCGACGGCTTTGATGCGGTCTTTACCAGTGCTATAACAAGCCTCATTGAAACACAAAAAATCCTCGATCGCACGTTGATCATGAATGTTGCCACGATGATGGCAAACGCTCGGAATGTATATTTGATGGGCCTTGGTGGATCAAATATCGTTGCCGAAGATGCCCTGCACAAACTGGTCCGAACGGGAATCACCTGCCAATGGGCAGCGGATTTCCACCTGCAGTTGATGATGGCCAGCCAGGGAAGCAACGAAGATGTTGCCCTGGTGATCAGTCATACCGGAAGCGGATATGACTCCCTCGCTCTTGCCGAAGAGCTCAAAGCGAACGATGTACCCCTCGTTGTGTTAACAACCAACGCCCGCTCCCCCCTTGCCCGCCTCGCTGATTATGTGCTGGCGGTCAAGGCGGGCTCATCGATGACCGTTGCTGAGTCCTTCTCGGCTCGAATCGTCGATTTGGCGATCATCGATCTTCTCTACCTTCAAGTTATGGAAGTATTGAAAGAGAGAGGAATTGAACAATTGAACAAGATGCGCGCTTCGATCGCGAAGCGCCGAGTCTGATAGAAGGAGACGTACACTATGGAACAAGCGCAAATTGGCTTGATTGGGTTGGCGGTTATGGGTGAGAACCTCGTTCTCAACTTGGAATCCAAAGGATTCAGCGTTGCCGTGTTCAACCGAAACACCGACCGTGTTGATGACTTTTTGGCTTCTCGAGCCAAAGGCAAAGCGATTATCGGTGCTCACAGCGTTGAAGAACTTGTAAAAAAAGTTCAATCACCGAGAAAGATCATGTTGATGATTAAAGCGGGAGACCCCGTTGATCAGATGATTGATTCCTTGATCCCCCTCCTTGATAAGGGAGACACGATCATCGATGGAGGAAATTCCAATTGGGAAGACTCCGAACGCCGAGTCGCCTACGTTGAATCCAAAGGCCTCTACTATATCGGAACGGGAGTTTCCGGTGGCGAAGAGGGAGCCTTGCTCGGTCCCTCGATCATGCCCGGCGGCTCAAAAGCAGCGTGGGCTGCGTTAAAGCCGATGCTGCAAGGGATCAGCGCCCATGTAGACGGCGTTCCCTGTTGCGACTGGGTCGGTAGCGGCGGAGCCGGTCACTTTGTGAAGATGGTTCACAACGGAATCGAATATGGCGATATGCAATTGATCGGCGAAGTATATGATATCCAGCGCCGACTTCTCGGTCTTTCCAATGAAGAGATGCACAAAATCTTCTCCGAGTGGAATGAAGGTGAATTGGATTCCTACCTCATCGAGATCACCAAGGATATCCTCGCCTACCAAGAGGAGGATGGAACCTACCTCATCGATAAGATCCTTGATGCCGCTGGCCAAAAGGGAACGGGAAAATGGACGGGCATCAACGCCCTTCACGAAGGAGTCCCACTTACCCTCATCGTTGAATCGGTGTTTGCTCGCAGTGTCTCTGCACTGAAGGAGCAGCGAGTAGCGGCGAGTAAGGTCTTTGATTTTGAGATTAAAGCCCCTGCTGTCGATAAGGAGCAGGTGGTCGGTCAGCTCAGAGAAGCCCTCTTTGCCGCAAAGATCATCTCCTACGCCCAAGGCTTTGACTTGATCAAGAGCGCGGGAGCCACCAACAAGTGGGACCTGGATCTTGGCGGTATCGCCCAACTGTGGCGCGGCGGTTGCATCATTCGAAGCCGCTTCCTCGGCGCGATCACCGAAGCGTATAAGAAGGATCCCGAGCTCGCTAACTTGATTTTGGATTCCTACTTTGCCGAGATTCTTACCAAGAACCACCAAAGCTTGCGAACTATCGTTGCCCTCGCCGCTCAAAGCGGGATTCCAACCCCCTCCTTGAGTGCCGCACTCTCCTGGTTTGACAGCTACCGAACCGAGCGCCTGCCGGCAAACCTCTTGCAAGCTCAGCGTGACTACTTCGGAGCTCACACCTACGAGCGAACCGATAAGAGCCGCGGTGAGTTCTTCCACACCAACTGGACCGGTCGCGGCGGATCAACCGCATCGACGATCTATTCAATTTAAGGAGTTTTATCATGAAAACATTACTAGCAAAAGACAAAGCAGCACGAGATTTACTGTCCCTTGGGGCAATGGTAATCCGACTTGATCCCGGAACGATTCCCTTTGAGTTCGCCCCCTCCTTTGACCTTCACGTCTCCGGCGGAGAGTTCAACGTATCGGCAAACCTCAGTAGCGCATTTGGCCAACGAACGGCGATCGCCACGGCGATGGTCGACTATCCGCTTGGATTGAAGATTGAAGCTGAAGTTCGCAAGATGGGTGTCCACCCCTTCTACAAGCGTTTTGAACACGATGGTGTTCGCGGGCCCAATATGGCACACGTCTACAGTGACCGCGGCCAAGGGATGCGCGCACCGGTTGTCTTCTACAACCGCAGCGACGAAGCGGCAGCTCGTTTGGATGTGAACAGCTTTGACTTTGACAAGCTCTTTGAAGGTGGAGTTCGCTGGGTGCATAGCGGCGGGATCTTTGCCGCACTCTCCAACACGACTCCCGAACTGATTAAAGAGTTCTTCCGCCGAGCCAAAGAGCAGGGAGCATTTGTCTCCTTTGACCTCAACTACCGTCAAAAGCTCTGGTCTTCCTTAAGCGATCAACCGCAAGCGGCAGCTCAGAAAACGTTCAGTGAGATCGTAGAATACGTTGATGTCTTAGTCGGAAACGAAGAAGACCTCCAACTCGGTCTTGGCTTGAAGGGACCGGAGGTTCACTCAACGGACAAACTCGATCCATCGGCATTCTGGGGGATGGCTGAGCAAGCTCAGAAGCGCTTCAAGAACCTCAAGGCGATTGGAACGACGATGCGTGTTGTACACTCAACCAACCGCCACAGCTGGTCGGCAGTCCTGTATCTTGACGGAAAGACCTACCAAGCTCCGACGTGCGAATTGGATGTCTTAGACCGAGTCGGTGGTGGAGACGGATTTGCCTCTGGCCTGATCTACGGTCTGCTTGACGGTCGAGCACCCCAAGAAGCATTAAACCTTGGTTGGGCTCATGGAGCGTTGCTCACCAGCTACCCCGGTGACACCTCGATGGCAAGTCTGGCTGAAGTCGAAGCATTTGCTGCCGGTGGCAGTGCCCGAATCCAGAGGTAGAGTATGAACGCTTTGGTATTAACTGAATATATGAATCTTCGCTATCAGGAGGTACCAAAACCGGTCCTTACCTCCCCGACCCAAACGCTGGTGCGCATCAAGGCTGCTTCAATCTGCGGCAGTGACGTCCACGGCTACGATGGCTCCACTGGTCGAAGGCAACCGCCTTTGATCATGGGCCACGAGGGTTCGGGAGTCATTGAAGAGGTTGGATCGATGGTAACGAACTTCAAGGTCGGCGACCGCGTTACCTTCGATTCGACGATCTTCTGTGGAAGTTGTCACTTCTGCAAACAAGGCCTCTTCAACCTCTGTGATAACCGGCGAGTCCTTGGAGTGGGATGTGACGAGTACAAGCAAGACGGAATTTTTGCCGAGTACGCGATCATCGAAGAGCGCGTGCTCTTTGCCTTACCCGAAGGTCTTTCCTTTGAGGAAGCGGCGATGGTCGAGCCGGCAGCAGTCGCCGCTCACGCACTTTCGCTTGCCTCCCCTTCACTACACGAGGATGTAGCGGTTGTGGGGGCTGGCTTAATCGGTCTGCTGACGATAAAGCTCTTGCGCACGATAACCAGCGGTAAGATTATCGCCTTAGACGTCGATGAAAACCGACGAGAAAAGGCATTGGAAGTCGGTGCCGATTACGCCTTTGACCCAAGTGATTCCACGCTCACTACTCGAGTGATGGAGCTTACTAACAATCTTGGGTTGAATCTTGTCTATGAAGCAGTTGGAGCGACCGCTCCGATTCAAACTGCGATCGCGCTCACCCGCAAAGGTGGAACGGTCGTATTGGTGGGCAACGTATCTCCGAAGATTGAGTTGCCCCTCCAAAGTGTCGTTACCCGTCAAATCAAGCTGCAAGGCTCGTGCGCGATCAACGGCGAATACCCGAGTGTTTTGAAGATGATGGCTGATAAGGTCCTCGATGTAACTGACCTCATCAGCAAGGTTGCCCCCTTAGCAGAGGGCAAGCTTTGGTTCGACCGACTCTATAACAAAGAGGGAGACTTACTGAAAGTAGTCTTAATCCCATAAGAGGAGAATGATCATGGTCCGCTATGCCTTACTTGGATATGGAAAAGTTGCTCACCTGCACGCTCAGGCGATCAAGGATGCAAAAGATGCTCAGCTTGTTGCTGTCTGGGGCCGAAACCTAGAGAAAGCCGAACGCTTTGCCGACACCTGGGGCATTGAAGCGTACACAGATCTCTCGCTAATGGTCAAAGAAGCGAAGGTGGATGCGGTGGTGGTAACCACCGTCCACCCGCTTCACATGGAGCACACCCTCAAGGCACTTGATGCCGGTCTCCACGTCTTGGTT
Organism: uncultured Sphaerochaeta sp.; assembly: GCA_964444595.1. Classification (GTDB taxonomy): domain Bacteria; phylum Spirochaetota; class Spirochaetia; order Sphaerochaetales; family Sphaerochaetaceae; genus Sphaerochaeta. The sequence continues at coordinate 12,909 of CAYUHP010000028.1, forward strand.
GAAAAGCCGATGGCCCTCACCGTTGAAGAGTGTGATCGGATGATTAAAAAAGCCGAAGAGAAGCAAAAGAAGCTTGGGGTGATCAGCCAAAGACGGTGGTACCCGGCGTGTCAGCGAATTCGCAAAGCGATCGACAGCGGCAACCTCGGTACTCCAATCCTCGGTCAAGTTACGATGCTCGGCTGGCGCGATAAGGCGTACTACGACAGCGACCCCTGGCGGGGTTCGTGGGAGACGGAAGGCGGCGGTGTCTTGATCAACCAAGCTCCTCACCAACTAGATCTTCTCACGTGGTACCTCGGCGAGATCAAAGAGGTCTATGCCCAGTGGGATAACTTCAACCACCCTTACATCGAAGTAGAGGATAGTGCGGTGGCAACCGTTCGGTTTGCCAGTGGCGCAATCGCTTCGATTCTCGTCTCCAACTCGCAAAAGCCGGGAATCTATGCCAAGGTTCACGTCCATGGTTCCAATGCATTCTCTGCCGGAGTCCAAACGGATGGCGGGGCGATGTTTGTTGCCGGTCAAAGTGGAATTACCGACCCGGCAGTTAACGATCTATGGACGATTGAAGGCGAACAGGGTAATCTTGAGGCGTGGGCAGAGGAAGATGCGAAGCTGTTCGCTGAAGTGGATGCAACCACCTACTTCTTCACCCTGCAGCTTGAGGACTTTACCCAAGCAATCTTAGAAGATCGCGAGCCGGCCTCTTCGGGCCATGATGGGCGTGAGACGGTGAAGCTGATCGAAGGGATGTACCAAAGCGGACGGAGCGGTAAACCGGTACGCTACTAAAAGGAGCAACTATGTATCAAGAACTCCAAGAGATCGTATACGAAGCCAATATGGCATTGAAGCGCAATGGCCTCATCACCCTCACATGGGGGAACGTCTCCATGGTCGATGGCAAGCGCGAAGTGATGGCGATTAAACCTTCGGGAGTTCCCTATGAAACGTTGCGCCCCAGTGACATCGTGGTGCTTGATCTGAAAACCAAGGATCAAGTAAAGGGGTCGTTAAAACCATCTTCTGATACGCCGACTCACCTCTATCTCTATGAACACCTTCCTGAAGTGGGTGCCGTCGTGCACACCCACTCCAGGTGGGCCACGATCTTCGCCCAAGGCGGAAAAGCAATTCCGGCCTTCGGAACCACTCACGCCGACACGTTCTACGGGCCGGTGCCCTGCACCCGTCCTTTGAGCAAAGCGGAGATTGAAGATCAATACGAGCTGAACACCGGCAAGGTAATTGTTGAAGCCGTTGATCGATCAAACCCGTTAGCTGTTCCGGCGATCCTTATTGAAGGACACGGGCCCTTTGCTTGGGGTAAGGACGCAAAGGATGCGGTAGAGCATGCTATCATCCTTGAAGAGGTGGCAATGATGGCATACCACACCCTTACCCTGAAAGGAAACGATATCCCAATCGACCAACACCTACTCGACAAGCACTACCTTCGCAAGCACGGAAAAGACGCCTACTACGGGCAGTGAAATCATCCCGATCGGGTATAAACAATCTAAAACCTCAGATAATCATCCCGATCGGGTATAGAATATCCTAACCCGCTGGGTATATTTTTATGGTATACTGTATCAATGGAACGATTGCTATTTGTATACAGCGCCAACGAATTGGTCGGTACCCTCAAAAAAACTGATGAGGGGTATGAGTTTTGTTACCTCGAGGGGGCAACGCAAGCGATTAGCCTTACGCTTCCCCTTCGAAAAGAACCGTATACATCTCCTACCCTCTTTCCCTTCTTCGATAACCTCATTCCCGAAGGCTGGGCCCTGGAAGAGGGAATAACTTTCCATGCTCTTGATAGGAAAGATCGCTTTGGCCTCTTGGCTCATCTCTGCCAGGACTGCATCGGAAGATGTTCGATTCGGAGGGAGCTATGAACCGCTGTCTTGTTTGTAGCCAATACTCTACTGAAGGTGAGTACCACCATCGTTGCCTCACTTCTTTCTTTGCCTTACCAAGAGTTCCCTCTCTAGATCTTGGAGTAGTCACTGAGCAAGCCGCTCAATTGGGTATCAGTGCTCCGGGGGTGATGGCAAAGGTCCCGGTTAGCCTCCTTGGTGATACCTTTCGTGCCGGATCAAAAGCGACAAGTTTTCTTATTAAACTTCCGAATAAGGAGTATGCATATCTTCCGGAGTACGAACACCTCACGCTGCACCTTGCTTCATTGGCTAAGATCCCTACGGTCGAACACGCCCTTTATCGACTTGAAGACGGAACGCTGGCATATTTGACAAAACGAATCGACCGCATTGGAGATAGGAAAGTTGCAATGGAGGACTTCTGTCAGTTAGGGGGAAGGTTGACTGAGGATAAGTACCGCTCCTCCTACGAGCAGCTGGGGAAGATCGTAAAGAGTCATTCTCGCCGCTTGCTTGATGTAGTAGACCTCTGGTATTTGCTCCTCTTTTGCTTTGTGACCGGAAACAGTGATATGCACTTAAAGAACTTCTCCCTCTATGCTCCCAATGAGGAGCAGTACATCCTGAG
>CAYUHP010000028.1:15528-18130 GCA_964444595.1 uncultured Sphaerochaeta sp.
CCTGAGAACCGACATGATCGGAACTATGGCTTTAAACACCTCTGTTTTCGCGTCGATGACGTGAACGCCTACAGTGAATATTTGAAAGGACACGGAGTTACCTTCATCGAAGGTCCGCGCTATGACGAGAAAGCTCAAATCCACCTGGCGTTCTTTCTCGACCCCGATAACAACAAACTGGAGATAACCTCTGCTGCGGCAGTAATGGAGCAGTACAAGGAGTAAGGCTATTCAGTAAACACAAGATGCTCCTCTGCTTTTTCATAGATCTGGGCCATAACGTCGATGTCAACTTCGTTGACTATCCACCCATTCGCTCGGCAAAGTTGCATAAACTGACTGATTCGATTTACCCCATCAATAGCCTTAATGGTGACAACCATTCCAAAGTGTAACCCTCGAGTAGAGCGCTTATTCAATCGCTCTTTGCCAAGGAAGTAATTTCTTCTTGAGGAACAAATACATGGTGGTCACTCAGAAGAGCAAAAATATAATAGCCCAATTCCTCATCTTCGTTTTCAATAAATGTTGATGCGATACTATATGCTTCGTCACGAAAAGCTTCCTCATTCTGCTGAATATGGTACTTAATAAGATTGATTACATTTACCTTTATCATTATTTTCCTCCTCAAAATGCTGGAACACTTCGTGAGTAATATATCAATCCTGTACCTCCTCCATAAGGTGGAAATAACGAGTATGTTTAGAGATTCTGTTTTCTATTTGTCAATATTACATATGCAAGACACACAATAACCATCCTAAACTAACCAGTTGTGTTTCATACTACATCTATGGAAATGGAGTATGATATGGACATGAAGAAAAAAGCTTTAGTTCTCATCGGTGGGTGGGAAGGACATGAACCGGAAAAGATTGGTGCTCGATTTGGAACCTTCTTAGAAGAAAATAATTTTGAAGTTCGCTATGAACGAGAACTCGACATCCTTCAAGATCGTGAGTATCTCATGAGTCTGGATCTCTTTGTTCCAGTCTGGACCGGTGGAACCCTCAACTCAAAGGACACCTACATCCTTGCCGATGCGATCGCCAGTGGAGTCGGAGTTGCCGGCTGTCACGGAGGAATGAATGATGCGTTCCGCACAAACGTGCTCTGGCAGTTTATCATGGGCGGTAACTGGGTTGCTCACCCCGGGGCTGACGGAGTTCCCTACACGGTGAACATCAAGCAATCATCCAGTCCATTGACTGAGAATATCAACGACTTCCACGTAGTCAGTGAACACTACTACCTCCACACTGACCCCGCCAATGAAGTACTGGCAACCACGGACTTCCCGTTGGTAAAGTGGTATCACTCCACCAACGGGAAAGTGGAGATGCCTGTTGTGTGGACGAAGAAGTGGGGACACGGACGAGTGTACTATAACTCCCTTGGCCACCACGATGATGTCTTTGATATCCCCGAGGCGTGGGAGTTGATGAAGCGAGGGCTGCTTTGGGCCTCAGAAAGCAAACGTATTGCCCAAGAGCAGGGCAAATCAATCGACGAATTCGCCAGCAGCGTAAAGATGTTCTGATATGAAAAAGTGTGAAGTTGGAATTATTGGAATCGGAAAGATCAGTGGAATCTATCTCGATAACCTCACCGGTATGTTCAGTGATCGGGTGAACCTTCGCGGGGTTACCGATCTTATGACCGAACGTGCAGCTGTAGCTGCACAACAGTACAACACCGTGTTGTATGACTCCGTGGATGCGATGTTAGGCGATCCCAGGCTCGACTTAGTCCTCAACCTCACGACTCCTCAAAGCCATTATGAGCTCTGTAAGAAGGTCCTTGAAGCAGATAAACACGTATACGTTGAAAAACCTCTTTCACTGACAACAAAGGAAGCTTCGGCGTTGGTTGATCTAGCCAAAAGGAAGAACCTCTACCTTGGTGGTGCTCCGGATACGTTCTTGGGCAGCGGGATTCAAACGTGCCGCAAGTTAATCGATGACGGGTGGATCGGAAAGCCGATTGGAGCCAATGCGTTTATGATGAACCATGGTCATGAGAGCTGGCATCCCGACCCGGAGTTCTACTACAAAGATGGAGCGGGTCCCCTCTTTGATATGGGACCGTACTACCTCACTGCGTTAATCAATCTCCTTGGTCCGATCAAAGCGGTCAGTGGCAGTGCAACGAAGAGCTTTGAGACGCGAACGATTACCAGTGAGGAGAAGTACGGGACAATCATCGATGTAGATGTTCCCACGCACATCACCGCCTTAGTCACCTTTGAAAGCGGAGCAGTCGCCTCGCTGACCACCAGCTTTGATGTGTGGAAGCATTCGATGCCCCACATTGAAATCTACGGAACTGAAGGATCGTTAAAAGTTCCCGATCCCAACACCTTTGGTGGTCCGATCTTCTTCTGCAAATCAGGACAAAAAGAGTGGCAGGAGATCCCTCTTCTCTTTGATCACAGCGAGAACAGTCGTGGCTTCGGTGTGGCCGATATCGCCGAGGCACTCGCCGAAGGACGAGCAGCTCGAGCAAATGGCGAACTTACCCGTCACGTCGTAGAGGTGATGGAGGCTATTCTTGCTTCAAGTGAAAAGAAAGCCCAAGTGGAGATTACCCACAGCTGTGA
>CAYUHP010000029.1:0-18044 GCA_964444595.1 uncultured Sphaerochaeta sp.
CAGCTTTGGCGCTGATGATTAAACCCGGGAAATTCCCGTGATTATTTCCGGGAGCATTAATGATTATTTCAGGGAATTACTCTTGATTAAACACAACCACCGAGTGACAAAACAAGCACTCTTTGTCATCGAGGTGGACGGTGTCACGTTCCACGAACAGAATCCAAAGCAACGCGCTCGCGATGAACTAAAAGACCGAGCCTTGGACGCAAACAAGATCCCCGTCCATCGCTTTAAGACCAATGAATCAGAAGAGGTGATGAGACTGAGAGGGATCTTGAAAGAGTATGGTTGAGCGTCAGGCGTACCGTTTAAGCGTTGACAGCCAAGCTTGTTCTTCAGAAATTGGGCAAAACACAGCCCCTTCAATACTTCGGATAAGCTTCGATAACTTTCTATCAATCACCTGATTCCTGTCATCTCCTATGATGTAGAACAAAGGATCATCATCCCCTAATCCTTTCCGATAATCCTCCCATTCAAACAGCATTAATTGAGTATTTTCTGCTTTCAATGTATTGGGAGCATTTACCATGACGCGTTGGCCTATTCCAAAATCAAAGGTGTGAGCAAGACCAGATCTCCCCACTGTTTTTACCTGTTTTTCAAACGGTATCTGAGCTTGTAAAAAAGTCTGCTCCACATATGTCTCAACGGGTTTTCGTTGCCTCACTTGGCTAGCTCGTCGCGCTCGCTGGAAAAATGTATCATAGATTGCAACTAAACCAAATGACATATAGTGAAGAGTCCATGGCAACTTCTCTTCAGTACAGTGGCTGACCAAATGATTGGCTTCAGTTCGCTCAAGGTTGTATTGACGACACAGTGATTCAAAGACCTTTTGCCTCACCTGCCCCCGAGTCGGGTCAATTCTATGTTCAAAGCGCACTGCGGAAATCGTACTTCCGTCATCAGAAAGGAGGTATGACCCATCCTGCAACTTCGATACTGTTATTTCCTGGTAGTCATTCAGCGCATTTAAAATTGGAGTAACAATGAAATCTTTTGAGTGGTCATTCAAAAGTTTAAGATCATTACTCAGCCAATCTGAGTACATGTTTACTATAGATGTGTTCATAATAAATCTTCTTCTATCGACAAATCATTGATATTATTGACAGCACAATACTTAAGAAAGGCTATCAAGCCACTACCTATTTTTTCTGTATCTTTCAGATAATCACCAAAATAAATTGCATCATACGTACGTTCATTTTCTTCATATACATGTAGGTGGGGAGAATTTATGAGATTCCCATCCCGATTTCTATGTCTAGCATGAGTATGTAACATACAAAGAATCTTTCTTGAATACCTTGTTTCAAGTATAAATGAAAATCCTTTGGGGGTATTATTGATTATTGAAAATACTAAATCTTTCTCTGTCCCGTTATATTCCAATAGTTCAGCCGGAATGAACTCTTCTCTATTAGCAAGCGGCATCGCGAAGTCATTCGTATCAACTAATTGCTTAAGCCATGTAACCATGGCTCGACCCTCTTCTTCGCTCAAAAATAAATACTTCTTCCCCATTTCGTTTTCCTTAGATAGTTTACATCGTGTTCGATATCGCATTCTCGCAAGAGGAACACCCCTCTTTTGAAGAACCTGCTACTACCTATGGCCAATCATATGGCACTTTGCATCAAAAGTATATTTTTTTGACTCAATTTTATCAGAACATGCACCAATTACCCCTTCACTGCCCCAATCATCACGCCTTTTACGAAGTAGCGTTGGAGGAAGGGATAGAGCAGGATGATGGGAAGGGTGCTGGTTACGATGACCGCAGATTTGATCGAGATCGCAATCGTGCTCTTATCACCTGCTCCGGCTGCGTCTCCGACCATGCTGGTTCCCGTTACGATATTCCTCAGAAAGAGCATCACAGGAAACTGACTGCTCTTAAGGTAGATGAGGCCGTTAAACCAGTCGTTCCAAAAGAAGACCGCTGTGTAGAGTCCGACAGTTGCCAGGGCGGCCCCGGAGAGCGGTAGGACGATTCTTGTTAAGATTCCGACGTAGCTCACTCCGTCGATGATCGCCGCTTCCTCCAAATCGATCGGGATCGATTTGAAGAAGTTGATCAGAAGTATCAAGTTGAATTGGTTGATCGCAAAGGGCAGGAGCATCGCCCAGCGGGTGTTGGTTAGGCCAAGGTTGGCGATTAAGAGATAGTTTGGGATCAAGCCACCGGAGAAGAACATCGAAAAGATGACTAGCTTTAACACAAACTTCGTTCCCTTCAGCGCAGACTTACTTAACGGAAACGCAAAGAAGATCATCACAACCAAACTGATTGCCGTTCCCCCAAAGGTGTAGAGGAACGTATTGCCATAGGCACGAAAGAAGTTTGGGTAAGTGAAGATCTGGCGGTAGGCTTCAAAAGTGATATTTTTTGGCCACAAGAACACCTCGTTGTTCACGATCGCCTTCGGACTTGAAAGTGAAAGAGCGGTCATTGAAACAAGGGGGATTAACGTAGCGGCCAGGGTGAAGATCATCACCGTATACACGAGCAGTTGAAACAAAATGGTGGAACGATCACGGTAGGTTCTCATCAGTACACTCCTTCACCGGTAACCTTCCTGCTGAGGAAGTTCGAAGAGGAAACAAGAATCACTCCGATGATTCCGCTAAAGAGCCCGATCGCCGTTGCATACGAGTAGTTCTGATTTGCCAAGCCGGTCCGATACACCAACGTATCGATGATGTCACTGACCATGGAGTTGTCCGGAGTATACATCAACAAGACCTTCTCAAAGCCCAGCGACAAGAGCCGCCCCACATTCAAAATGAGCATCACCATGATCGTCGGCATGATCGAAGGGATCGTTACGTAGAAAACTTGTTGGGTCCGCGAAGCTCCGTCGATCGTTGCCGCCTCATACAAGTCGGCAGGGATCGCCGTGATCGCGGCAAGGTAGATGATCGCGGTCCACCCCGTATACTGCCACGTATCGACAAAGATATAGATCCACCGAAAGTACTTCGCTTCGTTGATGAAGTAGATCGCCTTTTGCCCCAAGAGATTCATCCGCAGAATATTCACGATTCCGGTGGAGGGCGAAAGCAGTTCGCCTAAGATCGCGATCACAACCACCGTAGAGATAAACCTTGGCATATATGAAACGGTTTGAACCACTTTCTTGAAGGGAAGGATGTGGACTTCATTTAAGAGAATCGCAAAGAAGATCGGGATGGGGAAGTTAATCGCCAAATTGAGCAAGCTCAAGACCAGCGTGTTTCGGAACGCCCGCCAAAAAGCGGGGTCACCCCAAAACCGCTTAAAGTACTGCATGCCCACCCAGTCAGTTCCAAACGGCCCCATTCCCGGTCGATAGCGTCGGAACGCTAAGACGTTTCCAAAGAGGGGGACGTACTTGAAGAGGAGAAAATACAAGAACGGAATGATTAACATCACGTACAGCTGCCAGTATCTGAAGAAATATGCTTTTGCTTTTTCTGTCTTCTTCATCACACGCCCCCTTAGGAGTTAGAGATTCGAGTTATACAACTCGAGGAATCGATCGATTCCGAGGTTCTTCATCTCTCGGACGTAATCGTTCCAGTCACGAGTAATCGACTTGGATCCGGTGAGGAACGCGGAGTTCCAGCGCTCAAACGCATCGGAGAGCGGAGTCTGCAGTGATCCTGCTTCTTCAGCTTGAAGATCGTCGAACTTCGGAGTCGGCGGAATCGCACGAATCACATCACCCATCGCTTCAACTTCGGCGTTGATGCGGGCGTAGTTTTCGTCATACTTCGTCATCTCACGAGCGTTCACCCAGACCATCTGCGTTACGTCACTACCGGTTCCGTGTTTGACCTGCATGCTCTTGTAGATTCCCTCGCTGGAGTTCACAAACTCATCGGCGAAGACCACCTTGCCGTTTTGCAGCGTGTAGGTAACACCTTCGACACCGAGACACCAGATCTTTGCATTCTCTTCGGAGAAGAACATCTCATCAACCGCACGAACGATCTGTTCGAAATCGGCTCGGCGACTGGTTTTGATCGGGAACATAATACCTTTACCGGTTTTGCTCTTCTCTTGGTGGTGGGCACCGCCAGGGCCGGCAAGAGCGGGATACATCTGCAGCTTAAAGCCCGGGATGTTGCTGTTTGCTTCCACCCCACCGATTTGGTCGTAGTACGCATAGGTTACCATCGCCTTACCGGTTGCCAGCTTTTGCGTCCAGCGATCGCCGTCGATTGGATCGGCCATCTCCGGATCAAGCAAGCCCTCAGCATAGAGTTTATTAAAGTACGTGATGTAACTCTTGTACTCATCGCTGATCGCTCCGGCAAAGTAACGTTTGGCGTTGTAGTCCCAACTTAAGGTGTTCGTTCCGCTGGCTCCATTTAAGCCAAGGGAGACACCCCACGAGGGCATCGTCATGCGATAGAGAACTCGCGGACCAGCTAAGATCGTAAGAGGATATGAGCCGGGGTTACGGCGCTTGAACTCTTTGAGCACAACATACAGATCGTCAAAGGTCTTTGGAACAGGAAGGTTGTATGCTTTGAGCAGGTCCTCGCGGAGGATCAGTCCACCGTCGTAGAACGGGACATCAAAGAGAGCAGGCATATAGTAGCGCTTGCCGTCTTTGAGCTTTAACGCATCAACATCATCTTGGAGTCCAAACTCTTTGACTCGAGCATTGAAGTGAGGGGTCCACTCGGGATAATCGCTGATCGGCACAATCGCCCCGTTGAGGGCAAGGGCCGCATTCTCACCCTTCGTTGCCTGATACAGGATAACATCCGGGGCGTTTGTTCCGGTGTTCAACGCAAGGGAGACTTTCGTTGAGTAATCCGCGATGGGAATGATCTCCCAATCGACCTTCACTCCTACTCGCTTTTCAACTTCAGTAACCGTTAACCAGTTTTGTTTAAACGGAAGTGTTGCGTTATCAGAGTAAAAGACGGAGAACTCTAAGGGTTTATCCACACGCTCCTTCGCCCCTGCAGCACTTACGCCGAGAAGGACACATGTGACCAAGACCAGTGTGATACCTAAGATTTTCTTCATAGATACCCTCCTTTTGTATGTGAAAAACCTCAAATGGTTTCTCGTTCAATTTCAGGGGTACGCTTGAAGAGTGGAAGTACGTGCAAGACCTGCGTTGCCTCCCTCGGTAAGTATACCCTCAGATTGCCCACTATCCATCATCAAAGATCAATCCGCTGCCGAGATAGTTTCGGTAGATCCCCGGAGTTGATCCTTCGATAATCACCGCCTTCACGGTTTTTGCATAATACTCCGCCGGCCCCACCCCGCCGATGATTGCATATGCGTACCCTTCGGCTTTGAGAGCCTCCAAACTTGCCAACAGCAGCGCCTTGCCGATCCCCAATCCCCGCTTTGATTCAGCGACGTGGGTCGGACCGAAGAAGTTCTTTGCCGTGGCGTTGTAGCAGGCAAAGCCCAGAATCTCCCGTCCTTGCGTTGCAAGAAAGAGGGAGATCGGTTGATTGGCGAAGCACACATCCGCTTCGCTCTTTGCCCCTTGCGTTGAATGCTCTCCCACCCAGGTAAGCACTCGCTCTTTGTCGGGGGCGAGCGCTCGATGGATCCGAATCTTATCCTTGGCCAAGCGCTCAAGAAGAGAGGAGCTACTCGGAAGCTCATAGAGTTTGACTAACATATCAGGCATTGCTTCTTCCTCCTAAGTGAATCGGTAAGTGCCCAAGCGCTTCAATCTCGCCGGTGATGATCTTGGAAATTGCTTCAAAGACCATTGGAGTATACGCCCACGCAGCATAGGAACGAATCTCGGGGTTCAATGAAGAAAGATCATACGGGTTTCTTAAAGCAAAGACGGTTAACGGAGTTACCTCGCCGATCGCGTTTGCCAATTCGATCTGACCGGTAAACAAGTGTCCGTTATACGTCCCCAGAACCACGCTGTCATACTCCTTTGCCCGCTGAACAACCTTTGTGATCTCATCGGCCACTGGATCATCGCTGATGAGCAGCTGATCGCCGCCGAGAAGGTTGCTCAAATATGTGCCAAAGAGTACTTGTTTTCCGTCATCGGAAGCGTTTGTTGCTCTAAACGGCCGAGGGCCAACATAGAGAACCCTCTCGCCCAAATCAAACGGCACATCGTTAACGAGGGTGATCGATTGCTCATGAAGTTGCCTGTTTAGCAATGTGTGCTCATCTTGGCCAATCACTGAGGACGAAGCTACGGAGATCTCCTTCAACGCTTCTTTGATCTTCAGAATCTTTTGCGTGCTTACCTTCAGCTCCTCCACATCAAGCGTGCCCGCTTCGATCGCTTGTTCGACGAGCTCGATTGCCGCCACTCCAAGGTTGACGTGGTGACTGATACAAACGATATCTACCCCCGCTCGAAGAGCTAACAATGAGCCTTCAATGGTTCCCCAATGATCGGCGATTGCTTTCATCTCCATGCAGTCGGTGAAGAGCAAGCCTTCAAAGCCCAGCTTCTTCTTAAGCAAATCGGTGAGAATCTTTCGGCTCATCGTGGCCGGAAGATGCTCATCCTCAAGTTCGGGAAAGAGGATGTGACTGCTCATGATCGCCTTTACCCCATAATCGATTGCGGCCTTGAACGGCTCGAGGTGAAGATCAAGATTCCCACTAACCGTGGGTAAACTGAGGTGACTGTCCAGGTGGGTATCGCCGTGACCGGGGAAGTGTTTCCCGCACGCTATGACGCCCCCTTCTTGGAGCCCTTCGATCATCGCGAGGCCGAACTCACTGACGATTGCCGGGTCGTCCGAGTACGAACGTACCCCGATCACCGGGTTAGCTGGGTTGGAGTTCACATCCAACGTGGGCGCAAAATCAACGTTTACTCCGGCGGCCCGAAGTTCGACCCCGGTAACCTTTCCAGCTTCAACAGCATGCTCACTTCGCCCCGTTGCTGCCAAAGCCATCGCCCCGGGGACGTTAGTGAAGTCCTTTGAGAGACGGGTAATCATTCCCCCCTCTTGGTCGATGCAGATGAAGGCATCGGTGTTACACTCCTCTCGAACCAGCTCTTGGATCGCCGATGTCAGTCGAATCAGCTGTTCTTTACTTTCAACATTTCGGGCAAAGAGGATGATGTTGGCGATCTTATGGGTTTTGACTGCTTGAATGAACTCTTCACTCATCTCAGTTCCCTCAAAGCCGCACACAAAGTGCTGGCCGATCATCTTCCTCAGTTCTTCCTTAGTCATATCGATACAATCTCCTTGTTGCAGCGGTAAACGCCGCACTTTCGATTTGATGATTTTTGATAATCGTTTCAATCTCCTTAAGTTCGGAAAAATCAAACCCACTAAGAGCTCGGAAGTGATCGTTGACTACCACCTTCTTTGGATAGATCTGATCGATTAACGCCAAGATCCGCAGAGTTGTTTCAACGGGTCGGAAGATGTGGACATCGGTGATGTGCCCATAGAGGCCATAAACAAGACCCGAGCCATGTGGGGTATAGGAGATCGGGGTGAAGACCACCCCCTCCAACGGGAGGTTCTTCACCTCAAAAGCGAGCTGATTTGCATCGATAAAGGGAGCACCTAAGAGTTCGAAGGGTGCGCTTGTCCCCCGTCCTTCATTGAGGTTCGTTCCCTCCAAGAGGCACATCCCCGGATAGAAGAAGAGCCCCTCTTGATGGGCGATCGCGGGACTGGTCATGATCCACGGCTGGTCGGTGTTCCACCAAAGATCCTCCCGCCTCCACGAGGGAAGATCGACCGTCGTAAGATCACAGCCAAGGTTGTACTGCTCATTCATCCAATGCGCCAACTCACCGATCGTCAGGCCGTAGCGAATTGGTAAATCTCTTGGACCGACAAAGCTTTCATCCTCCTCTCGAAGAATCGGCCCTTCAACAACCGTTCCCCCCAAGGGGTTGGGTCGATCGAGGACGATTAGGGGAAGGTTTGTTTCCATAAGCTGGCGAAGTGTTGAGATGTAGGTATAGAAGCGAACTCCGACATCTTGGATATCAAAGATCAAATAATCGAGATCATCAAACGTTCCTTCTTGGTTCTTTTCACCGTGATAGAGACTACGAATTGGAAGACCGGTCAATGAATCAATCGCATCGGCAACACCTTTGCCCCGGTCAACAAACCCACCGAGGCCGTGCTCGGGAGCATAGAGACAGCAAAGCCCAATCACTTCGTGCAGATACGCCCTACTGCTTTGCCACGTGGTGGTAAAGCTGCTTTGGTTCGTTACCAATCCGACTCGCTTCCCCCGAAGCTTGGAGATGATCGATCTCATCATCGCATTCCCTCCTTGCATTGTGGGTAATCCTCTTTCATACTCATCATATGGAAGGAATCTATCTGGGCGGTGACGGAGGCGGCTCGACGTGCCGAATTGGGGCGTGGGATCGAACTGATACGCTGGTAGCTCACGTTATGGGAACTTCGAGTAACGCATATGTTGTTGGCTTTGAGGTTGCGGTTCAAACCGTCCGAACCTTGGTCGAAGAAATTCGATTGCAGACGAACGGTCGACCGATCTTGGGCTTTTGTTTCGGTAACTCCGGTCTTGCCCGAAAGGAAGAACAGCTTCGCTGGAGAGCGGCTCTGAGTACCATTCTCGGTGAAGGAGTTCCCCTTTTGCTTCTTGCCGATATCCATCTTCTCTTGGCACTCAATGACCCTAGGCGGATTGGTCTGTGTTTGGTCAGCGGTACCGGCTCGGTTGCCCTTGGGCGAAATGAACACGGACTGGAGGTCCGCTCCGGAGGAATGGGCTCGGCCCTCGGAGATGAAGGTTCGGGCTGGTGGATCGCCCGCGAGGGAATCAGCCGCACGTTGCGTTCGATGGAAGGACGTGATCTTTACACCACGATGGGCAAGGAGTTGCTTACCTTCTTCAATCTTCCCGATTTCAACCAAGCGATCTCCTTCTTCAATGCCCCCGAGCGAACCAAAAGTGAAATTGCCCGCTTTGGTGCCGTTGTCGCTCAGGCTGCTGAGGGCGAAGATGTTCTGGCGTTGGATATCATCGAAGAAGCTGCGATCGAGCTTGCGCTCTTGGTTTCTTCCGTCCAAGCTCGACTTAAAGAGCCGTATCCCAAACGATTGATTATCTCCGGTGGTGCGATCGCCCACAACACGCTGCTCGCTGAACTGCTTCGCCAACGATTGGATGATCATCTTGAAGTTCACTTCGCCCCGGGTGGGGGTCTGCAAGGGGCGCGGATTTTGGCTCGACAACTTATTGACCACGACGCTTCTTCCTATGGGTAATCGCCATCGTTTCTTCAATTGCCTGAATTGAAGCATCGAGGTTTTGGGAGACTAACAACGAATACAGGATATCGATGAGGGCCAGCTGATTGATGCGGCTCGTACCCGCACCTTGGCGGTAGATCCGCTCGGTGGCGGGAACCCGCAGTTTAAGATCGGCAAGGTTCTGAATCGAGTTGGGGCTCTCCATCGTCAGCGCGATGATCGTCGCTCCTCGGTCATGTGCCTCCGTGGCGACCTCGATCATCGTTTCGGTTTCACCGGAGTAGGAGATAATAAACACGAGATCATTGACTGTCAGTGTTGACGCTACGGTAAGTTGTAAGTCGGTATCGGCGGAGTAAAACACGCGCATCCCTAAGCGAGCGAGCTTTTGCATGAGATCGAGGGCAACCACCCCCGAAGCACCTACCCCAAAGAGGGTGATCGCTCCAGCAGAGCGAAGCGCTTCAGTGCACGCTCGAAGAACCTCCTCATCGATGAGTGCCTCAAGGGAAGCGAGAGCTCGTTGAGTCTGGGCGATTACCGAACGAGTAACCGCCAGGGGGGATGTTTCCGATTCTAAATCGAGATTTGGCGTATACAGCTCATCGTAGGTGTCAAACACATCACGGGCAAGGCGAATCTTAAAGTTATTGAAGCTGTCAAAGCCGATGTGTTTACAGAAACGGGTGATCGCAGCTTGGCTTGTGCCGCTTTGCTTGGCGAGCTCCCGAACGGTGAAATGCAGTGCTTTTTTTGGATTGAGCGTTACGTAATCAGCAACTTTGCGTTCGGAATCACTGAGGGTAGTATATTTTGCATTAATCTCTCTCAGAGCACCGGCAATTTCCGGCTCTCGCTGCTGTTCTGTCATCGCGTAACTCCGTGATAGGTTCGAATCATCTCGGAGATTGGTCCGTTACTGATCTCTTCAAGCTTCTTCACTTCCGCAGCATCGATTCCGAGAAGAATCATCACGATCGCTCGTTTTGGCCGGCGCTCGGCTGCTTCAAACGCTGCGGCGGCTTCCTCGGCACTGCATTCAGTGGCTTGCTGAATTAACCGCTTGGACCGCTCAACAAGCTTGGCGTTCACCGGCGTGAGGTCGACCATCAAGTTTCGATAGACTTTTCCGATGCGGATCATGCTGGTTGTGGTGAGCATGTTTAACACAAGCTTTTGGGCGGTTCCTGCTTTCATTCGGGTAGAGCCGGTGAGGACCTCCGGTCCGACATTAAGAAAGATTCGATGATCGGCGTGAAGGAACGTTTTGGAGTGCTCGTTACAGCTGATCGCTCCAACCACCGCGCCTAAGGATCGAGCCCACTTCATCGCTCCGATCACATAGGGGGCATGGCCGCTGGCGGTAATGCCGACAAGCACATCGCCCTTGGTAAATCCTCGCTCGGTGAGCTCCTTGATCCCCTCCTCTTGGTGGTCCTCGGCGTTCTCTATCGAGCGGACCAATGCTTCGCGCCCACCGGCGATAACTCCTTGAACCATCTCACTGCTGACACCAAACGTCGGTGGGCATTCGGAAGCATCCAAAACACCTAAGCGACCGCTGGTGCCCGCTCCGATGTAAAACAGCCTTCCTCCTCGTTGAAAGGAGGCAACGATATCATCAACTAAGAGGGTGATCCGAGGGATTTGTGTCTCCACTACGTACGGAACACTCTTATCCTCATCGTTGATCAACTGCAGTACTTCCAAGGTAGTAAGCTCATCAATATTGGAAGTTTTACTATTGCGTTGCTCAGTGGTGAGTGAATCTAGTAGATAGTCGATACCATATTCCATGAACATTTCCCCCTTGGACCTCTACTTTAGCACTCTCATATGCTCTTGTAAAGAAAAATTGTTTCAGTATTTATTGCGTTATGAAATAATGTATCATACACTAAGTATATGAAGAACACCTCGTTATATATTGGCGTTATGAGCGGGACCTCGCTTGATGGAATCGATGCAGTTCTTGTTGAAATACAAACAACCAGAACAGAGATCACATCCCTGAAGCTCCTTGATATGGTTTCCGTTGGTTATACCACCGAACTGAAGAACGTACTTCTTGAGCTCTGCACCCCTTCAAACGGGGATATCGACTCCCTCACTCGAGCTCACTTTGGCCTTGGCGAGTGGAATGCAACTGCGATTCTTCGCCTGTTGGAAAAAACAAACCTCAAAGCTGATCAAATTACCGCGATCGGACTGCACGGTCAGACAATCTGGCACGCCCCCCAAAAACAGCCTTTTCCCGGAGTCACTGAGCCGTTTGTCGTCAGTGCGACCCTTCAGATCGGAAACCCCCAAGTGGTAGCACTTCGAACAGGGATTCCCGTTATCAGCGATTTCCGCGCCGCGGATATCGCCCTCGGTGGTGAAGGTGCTCCCCTTGCTCCAATCATCGACCATCTTTTCTTTAAGGAAGAGGGAAAAACCATTGCAGTTCAAAACATCGGAGGAATCGGAAACGTCACGGTTTTGCCAAAAGATAATGAGCTGTACGCGTTTGACACTGGCCCGGGGAATATGATCATCGATGCACTTGTTCGTCACTACACCGGCGCCTCCTATGACGAAGATGGGGCGATCGCAAAACGCGGAAGTGTCAACGAGGCGCTCCTTCATCGACTTATGGATGATCCCTACTTTGCTCTCACTCCTCCAAAGTCGACCGGTCGCGAGGTGTACGGTGATCACTTTGTCCAACACCTTATCGAACAAGCCTCCGATCTTCGGTTTGAAGATCTCATCGCAACTGCCACTGCGTTTACTGCCTACTCAATCGCCGACAGTTACAACCGCTTCGTCATCCCCCTTCATGGTCTTGATCGGGTGGTTGTAAGCGGAGGAGGTGCTCGGAACAGCACCCTGCTTTCCTACCTCTCCTCCTACCTGAACTGTGAAGTGACCACAAGTGATACCTATGGAGTTCCCGATCAAGGACGCGAAGCGATGGCGTTCGCTCTTCTGGCCCATGAGTCATTCAACAAACGTCCTTCAAACTATCCCCTAGTCACCGGAGCAAAGAGAGCCACGATCTTGGGAACAATCACGTTGCAGGAACGAATTCACTAGATTCCCTTGCGGTACTTCAGCTATGACTTGCCCATACGCTTAAACAGATTCTTGTATACGCTATTGGCTTAGATGGCCTGCGTGGATTCGATCTCGAAAATGAGATTATGTACTCAACAAAAAGCGATCCTGTTGACAACTTGATCGAGTTTGACATCGTTGAGTTTGAAGTTGAAAAAGAGTGGACCGAGGGTGAAACAAGGTACCTCAGCGGTACGGTTCTCAATAAGAGATACGAACCTTCCGCAATCCGCCTTGATGCACATATTTTTTCTTTAGAAATCCCTCTTTCGCACATACTCTCCGATAGTGATGGTGATGACGACGAACTAAACCAGTACGCGTACCATGACTATGGAAGTGAATCACTCTATGAGGATCATGATCCGATCATCAAGGCTCTGCATGCACCAACCCAACGAGAGCAGTATGAACTTCTTACCAAGCTTTGGGAGGAGCATCCCAACTGCATCGATGCGCTCGTTCACCTAGGAAACCTGCACATGGAGTGGGATAACTTTCAAGCTGCCGAGCGGCTGTATGAGATCTCCCTCGCCTCCGCCGAGGCGCTTCATTACCCCGGCTTTAATGGGATCGTCCCCTTCCGCTACGTTGAGAATGAACCCTACCACCGCGCCCTCTATGGGATGACTGTTGCCCTTTGGGCTCAAGACAAGTTCGAAGAAGCAGAAATCTTTGCAGAGCGGGGGCTTATACACGACCCCAATGATCCTATGGGCTATCGAAGGCTCCTGCGAGCATTGAACAAACGCGTTTCTTGGGCTTCGCTTCCCGAAGAACGCACGTAGACATCAGCTTTCAGCGTTGGCTATACTCTCGGGTATGTGGAGGGGCAACCATGACTAAACGAATTCTTGTGTTTAAGGTTCATCGCCAAGGCCTTCGAGGCATTGATTTGGAAACGAAAAAAATCTACTCGACAAAGAACGAGTATGCCGAAGGTCTTATCGAGTTTGACACCGTCGAGTTTGAAGTTGAGAAAGAGTGGACCCATGGAGGAACCAACTATCTGGCAGGAGAAGTCATTCGACACGCCTACGACCCTGCAATTCTAACCCTTCTGCCTGAGCACACCTTTGAATACATCGGTAGTAAAGACTACTCCTACCTCAACGATGAAGACGATCCCGAAGGTATCACCTACGGAAAGATGAAAGAATACCTATTCACCGACTATGGTAGCGACTCCTTCTATACCGATGAACGAGACCCAATCATGGAAGCCCAAGAGAGACCATCCCTAAGGGAACGATACAATATCCTTACTCACCTCTGGGAGGAACACCCTACCTGCATCGATGCCCTAGTTCATCTTGGAATCTGGCACTTCAATGAAGATCTCCTTCTTGAAGCCGAGCGCTTCTACTCCATAGCCCTGTTTATCGCCGAAAAAAACATTCCGCCTGACTTCAAAGGAGTGTTCCCCTATGGGTATGTTGAAAACCGCCCCTACTACCGAGCCTTGCACGGGATGTGTCTTACCCTGTGGCGCCTCAAGCGGTTTGACGAAGCGCTTGAGATCGCCAAAAAAGGTTATCGATTCGATCCTGAAGACAATACAGGGTTTCGCTTCATCATCGATTCATTAATCGATGATGAAGAGTGGAGTGAAGAAGACGAATACGAAGTCTATGACTCCTTCTGGTAAACAGTCCTTCTTCTTTCTGCCAAGTTGTTTTGCATATTCAAGTAGAGCTTAGCCCCTTTCTTTGGTAGAATAAGGCCAAAGAAAGGAGCACTCCATGACAAAAGCCCTCGTTTTTGGATCGTTGAATATCGATTACGTCTATGATGTACCGCACATCCTTCGCCCGGGTGAAACCCTCGCTTCGACAAATCGAACGATCTACCCCGGTGGCAAAGGCTTGAATCAGTCGATCGCGCTTGCAAAAGCTGGTGTTGAAACCTACCACGCCGGGTGCATCGGCGATGGAGGCGAACTTCTTTGTGAAATGCTCCAAGAAAGTGGCGTCAACACCCGCTTTGTTCGAACTGTGGATGGTCCCTCCGGCCATACGATCATTCAGCGGGAAACCAGCGGCCAGAACAACATCATGCTCTATGGTGGCTCAAACCAAGTGATCAGCAAGGAGCAGATCGCTGAAACCCTTGCTCACTTTTCCTCCGGTGACTATCTGCTACTTCAAAACGAGATCAACTTGATTCCCTCCATCATCACTATGGCCGCGGAAGCGGGAATGGTGATCGTCTTAAACCCCTCCCCGATTGATGAAGCATTGCTCACCTATCCGCTGGAACTGGTTGATATCTTTCTGCTTAATGAGATTGAAGCCGCAGATATTGTCGGATCGGAACTCCCACCTGAGGACCTGATCCGAGCTCTTTCACTAAAGTTCCCCGAAGCAAAGATCGTCCTTACCCTCGGTGAAGCGGGAGCTCTCTATCTGGATCGCAAAGATGGAAAGGTTTTAGAGCATGGAATTTTTGATGTGGATGTCGTTGACACCACTGCCGCCGGAGATACCTTTACCGGATACTTTATCGCAACGCTCATCGAAACAAACGATCCTCACGAAGCACTCAGGGTGGCTTCGCTTGGGTCGGCTTTGGCGGTGAGCCGCCCGGGCGCAGCCCCCTCAATCCCCACAAAAGAGGAAGTTTCTTCAACAAATCTCCGCCTTAAGGAAAAAAGGGCCCATTAGTCCATTTGCTTTTACCTCACTGAGTGGGTATGCTTCTCTACAAACGGAGGTTCCATGGAGAGCACGTACAGCTATGTTCCCGGTCTTTGGCTCTACATCCTCAGTACTGTTGTGCTCCTGATGTTTCTGGCAGCCCAACTTCCTCGTATTCACTTGAAGCTTGCAAAACGAATAATCTGGGTACTTTTCACCGCCTTTTTGTGGAACTTCTTCCTCATCTTTGAGTTCATGGTCTCCACCGTCGAGATGAAGATGCTCTATGCAAAGATCCAATACATCGGGATTGTATCGCTGCCGGTCGCCTGGTTTGCCCTCAGTGCGGAGGTGTCATCTCGCCGACTCAGTAAACGAGTACGGGTTCTTTCCTCGGTACCTCCGATTATCTTCATGATCTACATTTTCTTCATCCCTCAGCCCAACCTTTTTTGGGGCGTACCAACCATTGAAGATACTTCAATCTTCCCGGTGATGGACTTTCACTACGGACCGCTCTATTACTTCGGGTTTCTTCCGTTCGTCTATCTCATGATCTTGATTTCAGTCATCACGCTTTGGCGCAACTATGGGACCCGTCATCTCCACTATCGACGGCAAAAACTCCTTCTCACCCTTGCCTTGCTCCTTCCGGGGGTCACGAACTTGCTCTACAACTTTGATCTCAGTCCGATCAAAGGGCTCAATCTTTCAACGGCAACGTTGACGATCAGTGGGGTACTCTTTTACTTCATCCTCTATCGAAACTCCCTTCTTGATTTGGTTCCCATAACCCGGGATCAAATCGTAGAAAATCTCGATGAAGCGGTCTTGATCTTCAACCAAAACCAACGGTTGATCGACTTTAACCAGACCGCAGCTAAGCTATTCGACCTCGGCCAAAAGTCAATCGGATTACCCGTTGGAGAGATTGGAGTTGTCGAGCTGACTCACCGCGTCGAGAACATCCAAGATACAACCACCAAAGCCCTGACTCTTTTGGATGGCTTGGTCTACGACATCAGCATCAATTTGGTAAAAGAGCCACATGGCGAATTCTTCAAGGCGATGATCGTCACCTTGCGTGACATCACCCACGAGCAGCTGCTGAATCAACAACTCCAAATGCTTGCCCAACGTGATTCGCTCACCGGGCTGTACAACCGCCGAACCCTTTTCAGCCAGGGCAAAAAACTCCTTGCCGCCAACTCTGGTCACCGAGTCGCAGCGATCATGATCGATCTCGACAACTTCAAAGAGATGAACGACACCTACGGGCACGCCTATGGAGACACAATCCTTCAGACCGTCGGCGAAGCACTCTCAAATCTCACCACCCCGAAGATTATCGTCGGCCGGATCGGTGGTGATGAGTTCGTTCTCCTCACCGTCGAACAAGACGTACAGGCGCTCGCCGAGCGCCTATCGAAGAGTGTCTCTTCTCGCCTGAGCGTTGTGGCCAAAGAGGGGCTGAAGCCAACCCTCTCTATTGGGGTTAGCACCCTTAACTTAGAAGAGTGTAAAAAAGAGGACCCGCTGGAGTATCTCCTCATCCGAGCAGACCAAGCGATGTACCAAGCCAAAAGCCAAGGAAAAAACCAAACGGCGTTTATCCACGATCCTGAAAACGCGTCACGTTTGCTTTAAATCGGGCACTTGCTTCATTAAGCTCTTTCACGATCTGTTCATACGACTTTCCACCGCTGTTTCGGGCAACCCCAATCGTGGTCTCACACTCGTTGTTGTCCATGAAGATTGTTGCTTCTAAGATCCGACTTTGATCCGCTTCAGGGATGACCATAAAGCCATGCTTATCGGCGTGAATGAGATCCCCTTCCTTAATACGGGTGCCGTACACGATGACCTCTTCTCCCCAACTGATTGGCGTTGAGTAGGCATGGCCGACACACAACCGCCGAGCAAGTGCTTTGAAGCCGGCGTTCGTCATCTCATCAACATCACGAATCGCCCCGTCGGTGATCGTTCCGACACACCCAAGAGCTCGGTGCTGGTTCGCATTCACCTCGCCCCAAAAGGAGCCAATGATTGAAGCAGGACTATCCAAGTCTTGGACAACAACGATCTTCGGACCGGGAAGAGAAGCAACATAAGAGCGGTACTCCGCCCATCTGCGAGCGGAATCATCCGCCCATTTCTTCTCGCTTGGTTGGACAACAACAGTGATTGCCCGACCGATCATCGGTCCCATCTCAACCATGAAGTCACGCGTTTCTTCGCGGTTAGTCCGTACATCCAGGCGCTCAGCTTTCGTAATCGCCTCCCAAGCATTATAGATCGTCGGAGTATTCCAACGCTTCAATTTTAATAATGTATCATGTTCAAGCATCATATATACCTCTCTTCAGAGGATACTCGGTTGTTGAGGTTGTTGCTACTTTTTTTCATATTTTCTTGAATTTGTTGCAATCTGTTGTATGATGAAGGGAGGAAAAGAGCACTCTGTTTCCAATCGTTTTGATGAGAATCCAGAGTGCAAGGAGAGTTGCATGAGGATTGTTGGTTCTTCACCAAATCGTGTCGATGCATTCGACAAAGTAACCGGTAAAGCAAAATATACTCCCGATCTCGTTCCACCTCATACCCTTGAAGCGAAAGTGCTTCACTCCACAATCGCTAACGGTTGGGTCAAAGCATTTGACTTAAGCGAGGCGTGGAAGGTTGAAGGGGTCGTAGAGATCGTTACTTGTTTCGACGTTCCGGATATTCAATTTCCCACCGCCGGCCACCCCTGGTCAACGGTTCCCGCGAAACAAGATATCTGTGACCGCAAGTTGCTGAACACCCGGGTTCGCTGTTACGCCGATGACATTGCAGCGGTAATCGCCGAAACGGAGCTGGCCGCAATCGAAGCGGTTCGAAAGATCAAGGTTGTCTACGAAGAGCTACCGGTCATCTTGGATGTAAAGGAATCGCTTAAGAACACTGCCGTTCCGATCCATGAGGAGCGACCGGATAACATCGTAAACAAAACCTCCTATGAGATCGGAGATTTTAACGAAGCAATCAAGGAAGCGGGCCTTACCAAAGTAAGCGGCACCTATGAAACGCCGGTGGTCTCCCACTGTCACATCG
>CAYUHP010000030.1:0-17958 GCA_964444595.1 uncultured Sphaerochaeta sp.
AGAGTCTTTTCATACTCCTAGGATACTCTCAGAAGGGGTAATTATCAACAATTAGTAGGTCTCTTTGGCGGTGCGAATAAGAAATTACCAAAATACAAAATGTGCAGGCCTTAATACCGCACCTTCGCATCCTTAACAGCTTTTACTTGATCAAGGCGACCTACCGGTGTTGAGTGTGGGGCGCTCTTCAAGGACTCGGGATCCTCTTTTGCTCGTTTGGCGATGCGGATCATCGCTTCGATAAACGCATCCAGACTCTCTGGACTCTCACTTTCGGTTGGCTCGATCATCAACGCTTCATCAACTATCAAGGGGAAGTAAACCGTTGGAGGATGGTAGCCCTCGTCGATCAACGCTTTGGCGATATCTTCGGCAGTTACTCCGTACTGCTCCTTATAGTTTTTGACGCTGATCACAAACTCATGCATGATTCCACTGGTATAGGGAATCTCATAGTAGGGAGCCAGCTTCTTGGCTAGGTAGTTTGCATTCAATACTGCGTGGTTAGCTGCGGCGCGTAAGCCCTCACTACCCATCCGAAGGATGTAGACGTAGGCCCTCAGGAACACGAGGAAGTTTCCCCAGAACATGCTCACCTTCCCGATTGAGTCCTCTTGGTCCCAATCAAAGGCGTAACCGCTTTCTCTCAGGTCGATATCCGGCTTTGGAAGGAACGGACGCAGCAGTTCATTAACCATCACCGGACCACTGCCCGGCCCTCCTCCCCCGTGGGGGGTGGAGAACGTTTTATGAAGGTTGAGGTGCAGGACATCAAAACCCATATCACCGGGGCGGGCTTTACCCATGATCGCATTGAGGTTTGCTCCATCGTAGTAGAGCAAAGCTCCCGCCTCATGGACCGCTTCGCTAATCTCTAAAATATCCTCTTCAAAGAGCCCGAGGGTGTTGGGGTTGGTTAACATAAGAGCGGCAACATCGTCACCGAGTTTGCTCTTTAAGTCTTCGACATCCACTAACCCCTTCTTGTTGGAAGCAATTTCAACCACATCAAAGCCGTTGACTGCCGCACTGGCGGGGTTGGTGCCGTGAGCACTGACGGGAATGAGTACTTTGGTTCGCTTAAGATCCCCTTTCTTTAGGAAATAGGAGCGGATCATCTTCAGCCCCGCATACTCACCGTGACTGCCGGCACATGTTTGAAGGGAACCCCACGCCATCCCGGTAATCGAGGAGAGATCCTCTAAGAGGTTGTACATCACCGATAAACACCCTTGGACCGTTGAAGTATCTTGCAGCGGGTGGATCTGGGTAAACTCGGCCATCTGGGCGATCTCTTCACCAAGCTTGGGGTTGTACTTCATCGTACAAGAGCCTAATGGGTACATCCCGTTATCGACCCCGTGGACCATCGTTGAAAGACGAGTGAAGTGCCGAACCACATCCAGTTCGGAAACTTCCGGCAGTCGAGCACTGCCTTCGCGCTTTAGGTGCGCCGGCAGCTCTTCAAACTCATGGTCAAAGGACCTTGGGAGATCAAGCGGGGGATAACAGTACGCCAGGCGTCCTTTCTTTGTTTTATCAATCAACAGCGGTTCGATCATTTCATTACCCTCTGAGCGGCGGCGATATACATCTCCAGCTCTTCCCGACTTCGCTTCTCCGTTACAGCCACAAGAAGGACCAACTCATCTTCAACTTTGCGAGTCAACGCCGAAAGACGTACTCCGGCAAAGATCCCCTCGTTGCGGAGCTCCTGAAGGAACTTTCGCATTCGCTTGGCATCATTGAAGACGACGGGGAACTCACACCAGAAGGGATGAGCGTTGAGCACAACGAGTCCAGGGAGCTGACTGAGGTGGTGGGCCAAATAGTGCGCTTTGGCATAGGACTGCTCAGCAGCTTCAACCATCCCCGCCCATCCAAGTGATGAGAGGTGGATCGTTGTCATCAATGCAGCGAGGGCTTGGTTTGAACAGATATTGCTCGTAGCTCGCTCGCGTTTGATGTGCTGCTCGCGCGCTTGTAGCGTTAAAGTAAAACCGCGCCTGCCTTCACTATCGCTCGTCATGCCGACAAGGCGACCGGGAATTCTCCGTAAGAGCGGTTGCTTGACCGCCATGTAGCCACACGTCGGTCCGCCAAAGGCAAGACTGAGACCGAGGCTTTGGGTATCGCCGAGGGCGATATCCGCACCCCACTGACCGGGAGTTTTTTGGATCGCCAAACTCAAGGGATCACAGCTGATCGCAAAGAGGGCTTTGTGGGCATGAAGGGTTTCGGCAACATCGGTGTAATCTTCAATAAACCCATAGCGGTTGGGCGATTGAACAATTAAACCACCGACATCATCACCGATCTCCAGGTCGGTGAGGTTGGCAATGCCATCCTGCTCTTCAATGAGAACGATCTCATACTCCGTTCCTAGAGCCCAGGTTTTCAAAGCTTTAAGGGTGAAGGGATGGATTGTTTCACTGACGAGAACCCTCTTAGCTCCCCGCTTTGCATTGACCATCAACAGAGCCGCTTCAACGGCGGCATGAGAGCCGTCATAGAGCGAGGCGTTGGCGATATCCATTGAGGTAATCTCACAGATCATCGACTGAAACTCAAAGATCGCCTGAAGCAGCCCTTGGCTCATCTCCGCTTGATACGGAGTATAGGCGGTTACAAAGGAGGGAAGCGAAGAGAGGGCTTTTACCGTTGAGGGGACGATGTGGTCGTAGGACCCACCCCCAAGGAACGGGATCCCTCGGATGTTTCGCTGAGCGATTGAATCGATCATGCGCTGGACTTCATCTTCCGTTCGCCGATGGGCGATGGGAACTGAATCTTCGAGGAGCAAGTCCTCACCGACCACTTCAAAGAGCTGGTCAATCGATGAGAGACCGAGCGCTTTCAGCATATCGGCTCGGTCCTCATCAGTATGGGGAATATAAGGATAAATCATCGTTTACTCCGCCTCTTACAAAGAGGCAAGGTAGGTTTCGTATTCGGTACTATCCATCAGTGAATCATAATCCTCTTGAGAGAAGGACCCGAGCACGTACAGGTGGTTTGCATAGCAGTCTTCGTTGATCAGCTCCGGAGAGCCGTCGAGATCTTCATTTGCCTCAAGTACAACCCCTTCGATTGGGTTGATGATTGGACTCGCTGCTTTCACCGATTCGACTGAGGAGATCTCCTCATCTTTCTTGTAGCGCTCACCGAGTGGGGGTAGTTCGACAAACACAATCTCCCCGAGCTCATCTTGGGCGTGGTCGGTGATGCCAACATAGGCTTTATCGCCTTCGAGGCGGACCCATTCATGGTCTTTGCTATAACGCAATGAATCTAAAACTTTGCTCATCTTTCTCCTCCGCGTAACGAGTCAATGCTACCATTGCTTGACCTTACTTGTCGAGTGGAAAAGCTGTTTGTAAAAACTGCAGATCCAACTCGGGATACAGCACAAACTTGCCCAACAATTCTAAGACTCGCTCAATAGCTTCTTTTCTTGCAGCAGAATCGGTGACCGCTCGAGCCTTTGATGGTTGTCCGGCGTTCGCCCCTTTGGTAAGAACTGCCGCTTTGGTGTTCTTCAGCACAAGGGCAATAATTGCGGCAACCTCTTTCATTTCAGTTTTCCCCATTCCGAGGGTGGTAAGAGCCGGAGTCCCGATTCTTAACCCACTGGTGTACCACGGCCCGTTGGGGTCAAAAGGCAAGCTGTTTCGATTCAGGGTAATGCCCGCTTCTCGTAAGGCACTTTCCGCCTGGCGGCCGTTGAGGCCAAAGGAGCGAACATCGAGGAGCATCAGGTGGTTATCTGTTCCCCCGGTGGCAACCGTGATCCCTTCTTCGATACACGCCTCTGCCAATGCCCGGGAGTTCTCAACGATCTTTTCGGCATACTGGGCAAAAGAGGGATCGAGCGCTTCCTTAAATGCAACCGCTTTGGCCGCCATCACGTGCGGCAAGGGTCCACCGAGGACCAACGGACAGCCCTTATCGACACTGTCGGCAAATTCCTCAGTACAGAGGACCATACCTCCGCGGGGACCTCGAAGGGTTTTGTGCGTTGTGGTGGTCACTACATCCGCCCACGCCACTGGATCAAAGTCGCCGGCAAATACTTTTCCGGCAACAAGACCGGCAAAGTGGGCCATATCAACCATGAACACTGAACCGGCTTTTTTCGCGATCTCAGAGAGGCGCCTAAAGTTAATGGCTCGGGGATAGGCACTGTAGCCGGCAAGAAGGATCAAGGGCTTCAGCTGGAGGGTTTGTTTTTCAATTGCATCATAGTCTAAGAGCCCGGTCGCTTTATCCACTGCGTAGGAGTAGGCATCAAACATCTGGGCACTGATGTTTTGCCGGTAGCCGTGGGTTAAGTGACCGCCGGAGTAGTAATCAAGACCAAGAAGCTTCTGATTCCCCACTGCGTGGCGAATCTTGTTCCAATCGTCCCGATCCAAATCGGCGGGATTGGAGATTCCCATCTCCTCCAAGGAGGGAACCGTTACCTTCGTATTAAGGATCGCCCAGTACGCCACGAGGTTTGCATCCGCCCCGCTGTGCGGTTGCACGTAGGCGTGTTGGGCTCCAAAGAGTTCTTTGGCGTAGGTGCTGGCTCGCTCTTCAAGGGCGTCGACGTTATCGCACCCGGCGTAGAAGCGGTGGTAAGCAAAGCCCTCACTGTATTTATCCGTTAAGAGGTTTCCCATCGCAACCTGTGAGGCGATTGAAGAGAAGTTCTCGCTTGCGATGAGCTTTAAGTGGGTTCGCTGGTCGTGCAATTCATTGACTATTCGTGCTGCTACTTGGTCATCAACCTTGGCGATCAAATCCAAGTTAGCCACGAAGCTAATCATCGCCTCTTCTTCAAGGCCGTGTTTTTCTACGTATGATACGAGGGCGCTTTTTTGCTTCATATCCCCACCTCACTTCTTATTCTTGTACATATCTTGCCGTTGAAAACAATATGTGTCAACGAAATGGGTTTTATTTGTAAAATAATGTTGCAATTTTAACGATTCTATTCATAGAATTGCATATATGTATCAAATCGATACAAATTCAAAATAAGAGAGTATGGCGTATGAGCAACTCACAAAAACGAGAAACGCTGGGAAGTCGCATGGGCTTCATCTTACTGTCCGCAGGTTGTGCGATTGGGCTTGGAAACGTTTGGCGCTTCCCCTTTATCACCGGCCGCTATGGCGGAGCGGCCTTTGTGTTGATTTACCTCCTCTTTTTGGTAATTCTGGGCCTTCCGGTCATGGTCATGGAGCTGGCGATCGGCCGAGCAAGCAAGCAGAATATTGGTCTGTCATTGAAGGCCCTTACCCCTGAGAAAAAAGGCTGGCACTGGTACGGACACGTAGCGATTGTTGGAAACTATGTTTTGATGAGTTTTTATGCGATGGTCACCGGTTGGTTGATCTCCTACCTCTTTAAAACGCTTGGCGGAACCTTTGTCGGCTTGGATGCCGGTGGAGTCGGCGGTGTATTCGGTGGAATGCTCGGCCAACCGGGCAACATGACCCTTTGGACGGTTTTGGCGATCATCCTTGGAATGGTTCCGGTGGGAATCGGACTTCAGAAAGGCGTTGAGCAGATCACCAAGTATATGATGATCGGCCTCTTACTCCTTTTGGTCGTCTTGGCGGGAAACTCAATGACCCTCAAAGGCGGAAGTGAAGGACTGAAGTTCTACTTGATCCCGAACTTTGCCCGGATGGCGGAAGGCGGAATCGGTAACGCAATCTATGCGGCGATGAATCAGGCGTTCTTTACCCTGAGCTTGGGAATCGGATCGGTCTCGATCTTTGGCTCCTACACCAGCGACAAGCACCGCCTCACCGGGGAGGCAGTTCGCATCGTCGGCCTTGATACGTTTGTGGCGATCCTTGCCGGCTTGATTATCTTCCCCGCGGCCTTTGCCTTCAACGTTGAAGCGGATGCCGGTCCCTCCTTGATCTTCATCACTCTACCCAACATCTTTAACCAGATGGCCGGCGGTCGCTTCTGGGGAACGCTGTTCTTCCTATTCATGAGCTTTGCCGCCCTTTCGACGTTGATCGCAGTCTTTGAGAATATCATCAGTTACTGGATCGACGTCCACGGCGTCTCCCGCCGCAAAGCAGCGATCTTCAACGGTGTTGCAATCATCCTCTTGAGCTTGCCGGCTATCTTGGGCTTCAACGTCCTTGAAGGATTCCAGCCGCTCGGACCGGGAAGTGGAGTTCTTGATTTAGAGGACTTCATCATCAGTTCCAACATCCTTCCGATCGGATCCTTAATCTTCTCCCTCTACACGAGTTGGAAGTTTGGTTGGGGTTGGGAAAAGTTCATCGGCGAAGCGGATAAGGGTACTGAAGGGGCGTTCTTCCCGAAGATCTTCAAGCCGTATTTCCAGTATGTCTTACCGGCAATTGTCTTTGTCCTCTTGATCCTCGGATACGTCGATGTGTTCGGCGCTTGACTATAGTTTGTTGTCCGTTTACACTTTTAACGCTTTATAGCAAGTAGTTTTGGAGGATTTGTGGCTAAAGAAGAAGCAATTGAAGTTGAAGGAATCGTGCGCGAAGCACTGCCTAATACGATGTTCCGCGTTGAACTGCAGAACAACCATATCATTCTCGCCCACCTTTCGGGCAAGATGCGGAAGCACTACATTCGAATCGTCCCTGGGGACTCCGTTCGAGTAGCACTCTCACCGTATGATTTGACGAAGGGTCGGATTATCTATCGCGAGCGGTAAACGGACAACGTAACGAAACGGCTGGATGATCCAGCCGTTTTTTCATCTCTTTAGGATAACCCATATCACTCCACTGCCCCCGTATCGAGCAGGTGGAGTGGCGAACTCACTCACATCCCGACTGAGGCGTAAGATCCGTTCTACCTCTTGGCGAATCAGTGAATACCCCACCTCGTTATGTAAGCCCTTACCGACGATGAACGCAAGCTTCCTCAGCTTGTGCTCTTTTGCGGTAACGAGAAAGTGACGAGTTTCAACCTCTGCTTCGGCAACGGTCATTCCATGTAGATCAAGTGTTGCCTCCGGCAACTGGGCTCGAAGAGCACTGAGTGTAGGCTCTTGGGGAGTTGTCCTTTTTGTCTTCTGCTTTGCCGCTTTCTGTATGGCACTCGCTTCATCACTGATCTCATTCCACTTGCGATACGTATCGGCAAAGGACCAGGTTGCCTCGCTCTCCTGGCGCTCCTGGAGCGCTTCTTCCACTTCAACACTGGCAACAAGCTTCTTTGGCTTGTACTGCTTTTTCGGCTGTTCTTTCTTGATCTTTGGTTTTTGCTTCCCCTCAAACGCATCGAGGAGTGCACCAAAGTCTTTTGTTGGTGTATAGGGGGCCGATTTCTTTACTTCTGGTGGTTGCTGTTGCTTCGTAGACCTCTTGTCCTTGTTCTCCCACTCATCCAAGATCTCCTCAAAGGAGCGAGTGAATTCAACGCTCGAGGAGCGCTTCATCTTCTTCGTTACTCCCTCTAAGGTACCATTGCGCTCCCAGCTCGCTAAGATGTCGCCAAAGTCAGCGTTTGGGTCGTAACCAAGAACGATCGGTTCTTTGCGTGGAGAAGGACTCTCTTTGCGAGAGTCCTTCTTAGGCGAGACTGCTTTCTTCTTCTTCGCCATTACACTTCTCGGACGTCCAACAGTTGGGAAACAAAGGGTTTGACGATTTCAACGATCTCACTCATCGGAGCGCCTTGGACTTTGATCGTACAGATTGCGTTCGTCGGATCGGTGCCCATGAAGGTTCCGAAGGTGATGATATCGATTCCCGCTTCGCTGAGCGCTTGGCTGATCTTGGCGATCGTTCCCGGTTTGTCTTCAACGATGAAGGATACCCGTACTCCAAAGTGGCGAGCGCCGAAGAGTTCAAGAAGGATCTTAAACATATCGCTCTTTGTTACAATACCAATGAGTTTATCATCTTCCATGACGGGAAGACTGGAAAGATCTTGGTCGACCATCAAGCGAGCTGCTTCCTCAACCGTGGTGTCTTTGGTGATCGTAACGACGTTCTTGCTCATCAGCTTTTTCACGGTGAGCTTGCTTAAGAGATACGCCATCTCATGAATCGAGAGGCTGCTCATCGGCGATGGGGTCGCATAGAGAATATCTTTCTCGGTGATGATCCCCACCAATTTATTATCTTTATCCAAGACCGGCAGTCGATGAACTTTCTCCTGCTTCATCAACGCCGACGCTTCGGAGATCGACATATCCGGCGTTGCTACAACCGGAACTCGGGACATTCTTCGTTCAATAATCATATCGGCTCTCCTGCCTCCACCTCTTATATGGTACATGAGCTTGCGCTCAAGTTCTACTCTTATTCACCCAGATACGCTTTACGAACCTTCTCATCTTCCAACAAGTTTGAAGCAAGATCGCTTAACACGATGCGGCCGTTTTCCATTACATACCCCTCTTTGGAAGCACGAAGGGCCATTCGGGCGTTCTGTTCAACCAAGAAGACCGTTACTCCGTCTTGCTTGTTGATCACATCGATCTTCTCAAAGATGTCAGCAACCACCAAAGGAGCAAGGCCAAGGCCCGGCTCATCGAGAAGAATCATCCGCGGTCCACTCATCAAAGCCCGAGCGATCGCCATCATCTGCTGCTCCCCTCCGGAGAGCGAGCGGGTCTTTTGGCGCTTTCGCGCTCCGAGGATCGGGAAGAAATCGTACATCGCTTCCTTGCGTTGGGCGATAAGGTTCTCATCGCGGACAAGGAACGCACCCATATCCAAGTTCTCCTCTACCGTCATGTCGGCAAACACTCGCCGTCCCTCCGGCACCAGGGCGATTCCCCGCGCGGCGATGAGGTCGGTTGTTAAGTGGCGGCCTCGGTTGGAGGTACAGATCTCCTCCCCGTCAAAGGTTATCGTTCCTTCGATCAACGGCTCCTGGCCGACGATCGCCTTCAATAGCGAGGATTTACCTGCTCCGTTGGCTCCGATAAGGCAGACGATATCTCCTTCGGTGACGTGCATCGTGACCTCTTTGAGAGCTCGGATATTGCCGTAGGAAACAGAGATGTTATCAATGGTAAGCAGTTCTTTCATCATTCATCCTTTCCCAGATACGCTTCGATTACCAAGGGGTTGTTCTTGATCTCTTTCGGGGTACCCTGGGCAAGCTTCTGACCATAGTTGAGGACGGTGATCGAATCACAGATGTTCATCACCAGCTTCATATCGTGCTCGATGAGGACAACGGTAACCCCCAGTTCACGAACCTTCCGAATGATCCCCATTAAGTGGTCAGTCTCTTGAGGGTTCATTCCCGCTGCAGGCTCATCAAGGAAGAGCAGCTGAGGGTCGGTAGCCAACGCGCGGGCAATTTCAAGCTCTCGTTGTTTGCCGTAGGGCAAGTTCTTGGCCAACTCACTTCGGCTTGCGTGCATATCAAAGAAGTCAAGCCACTGGAGTGCCTTATCGTAGATCGCATTCTCTTCCTCTTTCATCCGGAAGTAGCTGGTTAACGCGTTTACAAACCGTCCCTTCGTCTCATTCTTCCCCGTCTTAAAGTGTCTGCCGATCATTACGTTCTCAGCTACGGTGAGGTCTTTGAAGAGTCGAATGTTCTGAAACGTCCGAGCGATACCAAGGCGACAGATCTTATGAGCTGCAAAGCCGGTGATATCTTTGCCGTTGAAGCGAACCTTTCCGCTGGACGGAATGTCCAAGCCGGTCATGTTATTAAAGAGAGTGGTCTTTCCCGCCCCATTGGGACCGATTAGGCCGGTGATGAGGCCGCCTTCCACTTGGAAGTCGACTTTGTTTACCGCAATGACTCCTCCGTAGGCGCGAGTCAGTTTTTCTGTTTCCAAGATCGTCATGACTTGCCTCCCTCTTCATTGCCGTAGCGAATCTCTTCCCGACCAAGCAAACCCTGAGGGCGCCAGATCATCATCACCACCAAGATCAAGCCAAAGAGAATTTGCTTAAACTGAGGCGGGATCACGCTGGTGAGGCCAGTGAGCTGGGGGAAGTAACTGATTAGTTGAATGATGAATGCACCGAGGATCGAGGCTTTGAAGTTCCCCATTCCTCCCAAGACGACCATACACAGAACCATCACCGATACCATGAAGGTATAGGTCCCTGGGGTTACACTTAAGGTAAAGACCGCCTGCAGTGATCCGGCGACACCGGCTACTGCCGCTCCGAGGATGAACGCATACACCTTATACTTGGTGGTATTGATCCCCATCGCCTCGGCTGCGATCTCGTCTTCGCGAATCGCCGCTAACGCTCGGCCCATCCGTGATCGAGCAAGGCGCTGAAAGAGAAAATAGGCGATCGCCACAAAGATGATAACCATCACCAAGAACGCATATTTGGTATAGGGGTTGATGACAAAGCCAAAGAATTTGGGCATCGGAATCTTTTGGATCCCCATCGGTCCGCGCGTTAAGCTGTCCCAGTTATTGAGTACGTTTCGCACGATCTCACCAAAGCCCAAGGTGGCGATTGCAAGATAGTCGCCTTTGAGGCGAAGGGTCGGTAGGCCAATAAGAAGACCACAAAGCGCACTGAAGAGCGCAGCAACCGGCAGCGTTGCCCAAAAGGAGAAGCCGAAGCGGGTGGAAAGAATTGCCGTCGCATAGGAGCCGATCGCAAAGAACCCAGCTTGGGTGAGACTGAGCATTCCACCATAGCCGGTGATGACATTCTGCCCTAGGGCCATCAGTGCATAGATACCGGAGTAGATTAAAATCAGTAAAAAGAAGTTAAACATATTACACTTTCTCCTTCTCGTCCTTGCCCAAAAGGCCGGCAGGTTTGACTAAGAGAATGATGATTAACACCCCGAAGGCGATCGTATCTTTCAGTCCGCTGGGAATTCCAAAGACGGCAACTCCGAACGTTTCAAGAATTCCTAAAAGGATTCCTCCAACCATCGCCCCGGTAATATTTCCAATTCCGCCGACCACTGCGGCAACAAACGCCTTAAGGCCGGTCATCGTGCCCATTGTGGCATAGACTTTAAAGTCGAGGGCGATGAGGATTCCGCCGACAGCTGCCAAGGCACTGCCGATCGCAAAGGTCAAACTGATCACTCGGTCAACGTTGATTCCCATCAACATCGCCGTTTGCTGATCCAAACTGGTTGCCCTCATCGCCTTACCCATTCGGGTCCGGTCGATAAAGAGCTTGAGGATGATCATCATCACCACCGAGACGGAGAGGATCAAGATTTGGTGGGGCGTGATCACCACTCCTTTAAAGGTAAAGGGAGTGTTATCAAACGGATAGTGAAACTTCTTACTGTTCGTCCCGAACGCCCAAGCAGCGGAGTTGGAGAGGATGAACGAGACCCCAATCGCACTGAGCAAGGGAGCAAGGCGGGTTGCCTTGCGCAGCGGCTTGTACGCAACGCGCTCAATCGACATCCCCAAAACGGCGCTGATCGCCATCGAAGCGAGCATCGCCAAGAAGAATGCGATCAAGACCCAGGGACCCAAAGGAGAATCCCCTCTGAGGGCGTTGTAGATGAAGAGTCCGGCGTAGGATCCGACCATCAAGACATCCCCATGGGCGAAGTTTATAAATTTTAGAATGCCATAAACCATTGTGTATCCAAGAGCTATAAGCGCATAGATCCCTCCAAGGGTTAGGCCATTCATCAAGTGTTGGAAAAATTCAGCAATTCCCACGAAGTCTCTCCTTAATCACGAGAACTGGGTTGACAGTATCATAAAAGAGCCGGTGTTCTCAACACCGGCCCATCTCATTTCTTGGTGTTTACCGAACTCAGATAACCTGAGTCAGTACTCCGTCGACCACCGTAAAGGTTCCGATGTACTCAGGAGTCGTACCGTTGACGCGGTACAATCCTTGGTAAGCAACCAAGTCACCGTTCTCGGCGAAGTTAACCGTTCCGGTTACACCTTGGTAATTATTCGTTGCAGCAACTGCATCACGGATCGCCTTGCGGTCAAACTTACCGGTAGCTTTGTACACCTTATCCATTGCGGCAAGCAGGATGTTCGCACCGTCAAAGGCGTTGGTAGCGAAGGAGTCAGGACTCACGCCAAACTTCTTCTCATAATCGCTCTTAAACGTTGCATATGCCTGGCTTTCGGCAACCTGGGCAGGACCAACGTAGACAACACCATCGGTGAAGTCACCGGCGAGGTTATAGATATCAGGGTTGGAGAAACCATCACAGGAGACGAAGGGGATCGTAATTCCAAGCTGAGCCGCTTGCTCAAGGATTTGAGCCATCTCGGCGGTGTAGTTGGGAATGTAGATCGCTTCAGGATTGGCGCTTCGAATCTTGGTGAGCTGGGTTTTGAAGTCCTTATCACCAACTTGGAACGCTTCGCTAATCGTCATCTTTCCGCCGGCTTCTTCAAAGGCAGCGGTCATCCCCTCAAAGAGACCTTGGCTGTAGTCGTTCTTTGCATAGAGAACACCGATCGTGCGGTAGCCGAGCTTTTCATAGAAGTAGTGACCGGCAACCTCGCCCTGCAGACCATCAGAAACAACGGTACGGAACACGTAGTCACCGATTGCGGTGATGTC
The DNA here is from genome assembly GCA_964444595.1 of uncultured Sphaerochaeta sp. Lineage (GTDB taxonomy): Bacteria > Spirochaetota > Spirochaetia > Sphaerochaetales > Sphaerochaetaceae > Sphaerochaeta. The sequence goes on from CAYUHP010000030.1 coordinate 12,504, forward strand.
GGCGTGGGTAGCAGAGGGGCTGAGCATCACGATTCCCTCGTTCTGAACCCGCTCGCCTACTGCGAACGCAACACCGGTGAAGACCGGTCCGACAAGGCCGGAGATCTTATCCGATGAGGAAAGCTTCTCGATCGCCGAGAGACCCTTCTCGGGTACTCCTTCCGAGTCTTCAGTAACTAAGGTTACTTTAAGTTTTCCATCAATACCACCCTTTGCGTTGAACTGCTCAACAGCAAGAATGACGGAGTTATTGCACAAAATACCATAGTTGGCGTTATCACCGGTCATTGGGCCGATGAATCCGATCTTCGGGCTCGTCTCACCGCTTCCGCCTGCAAAGACAGAAACGCTGATCAAAGCAACAAGCGCCATCGTGATCAACAAGCTTTTTTTCATCTTTAGTACCTCCATACGTGCCTAAATCATGTCAAACGAAATATTTCTTTGGTTATACAATAATGCGTATATTTATTCAACATTCAAACACTCGATCCAACAACATTCAGTAAATTTGGCAAAATAACTTGCTCTAGGGGGTGTAATCGCTTCTATACACGGTACGGTGAGAGTGTGCTATACTCACCAAAACACAATACGTAGGAGGCTTACATGGCCAAAAAGAGTTCATTGTTTGAAGAATTTAAAGCATTTATCTCCCGAGGAAGCGTAATGGATATGGCCGTTGGTATCATCATCGGTACCGCGTTCACCGCAATCGTCACCTCGTTGGTCAACGACATCCTCATGCCGTTCATCGGCTTGATCATCGGCGGAATCAACTTTACCGATTTGAAGATCATCATCTCATCAGCAACCGCTGATACTGCTGAAGTAGCGATCACCTACGGCAAGTTTATCCAAAAAGTAATCGATTTCCTCATCATCGCCTTCGTTGTCTTCATGATGATTCGAACGATCAACATGGTTCATACCAAGCTCAAGAAAGAGGCAGAGGAACAAGCGGTCGCCGCCGAGGTGGCCCCGCCGGCGGAGGATATCGTTCTCTTAACGGAGATTCGTGATCTCCTCAAGAAGAAATAACCGCGCTTAAGACTCCTATTCGCCCCTCGCTCTTGTCCGAGGGGCGAATTTATGGTAGAGCTCCTAGGATTTACTCATTACTACATTACATATGGAGCTACAATGAGTAACAACAACTCTGTTGCCAATCCAGGACCGCTTGGATTGCTCGGTTTCGGCATGACAACTCTTTTGCTGAATCTTCACAACGCGGCGATCATCCCCCTCTCGATCGTCATCGTCGCCATGGGCTTCGCCTTAGGCGGAGCGGCTCAAATCATCGCCGGGATCATGGAATTCAAGAAAAACAACCTCTTCGGTGCCACAGCGTTTACCGTCTATGGGTTTTTCTGGTGGTCTTTGATCCTCATTTGGATCAACCCCTTTGGCTCGATCCAACAAGCCGATGAGATCAGCATGGGGTTCTATCTGCTCATCTGGGGAATCTTCACCCTGGCGATGTTCATCGGTACCTTAAAGCACAATCGCAGTACCCAAGTGGTCTTTTCCACGTTGACCCTGCTCTTCTTTCTCTTGGCGATCGGAGACTTTACCGCAAGTTCAACGATCACCCTCATCGCCGGCTGGGTTGGAATTGGGTGCGGAGCTTCGGCAATCTACGCCAGTCTCGCTCAGATAATCAACAACGAATATGGGAAAACCATCCTTCCGTTGTAATGAAGAACCTTGCACATGGTGGGCGAATTCGCTACTATCGAACTGTTCTACCTCCTGTAGCTCAGCTGGATAGAGCACTTCCCTCCTAAGGAAGGGGTCGTGCGTTCGAATCGCGCCAGGGGGGTCAGGCTGCCAATCGGCAGCCTTTCTTTATGCCTAGAGGATCAGGGCGATGATCAAAAGAGCTAGGGTTATAGCGATCGAAGACCAGAAGATTGCCAGCTGCTTGCGCTTGTGAATGAGCTTTTTCACGGTAAGGCGGTTTCGCTCCCGCTCCAGCCGCTCCTCCTCCGCTTCAAGTTTGCGTTGGCGCTCCTCTTCTGCTTTCAATTGGGCTTCTCGACGCTTCTTATCGGCAAGTTCTTTGCGCTCCTCCGCTTCGCGAAGTTTGACGTAACATCGGCCGCAGAGCACGATCCCTTCGGTGGCGTAGATATCATCGTAGTAGCTTTGATCACACTCGGGGCAGATATACAGTCGGCGTAACTTCCCCCCTTCGATCAGCTTACACGCGATCATCCGGTGGGTAATCACTTCCCGTTCCTTCTTACCGATCAACTTCTTAAAGAAAGAAGGCGAAGGCACGTTTTGTTCAACGCCCTCCAGCTCCGCTGCCAAGCGAACGATTCGTTCGCTTAAGCCGCGGTCTTGCGTGATCAACATGATATTGAGGTGATCGCCGATCCTTCGAAACAGGTCGACTAAGTGATCATCAGCGATTCCGCCGCTGCCGGTATCACCGAGGCGGACGATTCTTCGTTTCGCTAACTGACGAATCAAGTCGGGGCGAATCATCGCCCGGACGCGAACGTCCATATCCTTTTCGGGGTTGCCCTTTAAGCCGTAGAGCTCCTCCATCGTCTTTTCGAGGATGATGAGCCGTTTCTTTCGACGCTTGAGGATCGGTTCACTGTCGACAACAAAGTCTAAGAACCAATCCTTTTGGATGATCGGGGCAGTATCAACGTAGATCTCATCAAAGACCCGGATTTGCTCATCGAGGGCTTGAAGGTACTCCTCATCCTTACTTCCATAGGCGGTAAACGCATTGAGTTTGCTCGCCACGACTTCATGGTAAAATGCGAGGCTCTCGCTGTCACTTTGCAAGGAGGTAGGGTTAACCCCCACTCCTCGGAAGATCGTATTGATCCGCGCCTCGGCTACAGAAAACTCCTGAGCCAAAGCGGTGATCGTAGATTGTTGTTTTTTTCGTTGGTGCGTTTGCATCGTTTATGTGGATCGTTTTTCCTCCACGATCCGTTGCGCTTCTTCAGGACGGAGACTCAGCGCCTTCTCCTCATCTTTTTTGTATTCATCGGGCAGAGCAACATTGCTCTTGCCATGCTTCAAATAGAAGCCATACCGCCCGTTTTGAAGAGTTATCTTCTCTCCTTCAAACTCACCGAGTTCTTTTAATGGAGCGGCAGTTTTTTCTCGGCCTTTAGCCGAGCCTTTCACCTCTTCTTTACTGAGAAGCTCAAGCGCTTCCTCCAAGGTGATGCTAAAGAGTTGCTTATCTTTGTCGAGCCGATTCAGTCGACGGGTCTTTTCCCCGCTGGAGATATAGGGACCATACTTGCCTTTCATTGCAAGCACTTCAACGCCGTCTTTGTCACTTCCCAGATTTCGGGGCAAGCTTAAATATCGAGTGGCAATTGCTCCGTCCTCTTGCAATTCACCATCTTGAACCCACTTAGGGATTGAGGCCCTTTTTGCCTCTTTGCCCTCACCTTCCTGCCAGTATGGGCCAAAGCGGCCGGTGAGCAGTTGAATCGGTTCACCACGATTGGGCCCCGGGCCTAAGGTCTTCACCTCAGCTTGCTGCTTTCCCTTGGCGATCAGTTCTTTCACATCCTCGTCGGTGATGGAGCCGGGGGTCCAATCGTAGGGAAGACTGAGGAGCTGACCATCAGGGAGAACCACGTACGGACCATAGGGACCGATCATGATTGGGTTGGCCGAATCGATGTGACAGAGATCCAACGTCTTTGAGGAGACCTTATTATCCAACGTCAGCTGATGTTTGTTCTGTTCCATTAACCCACTCTCGCCGAGGTAGAACCCCTCCAAGAATGTTTCTTTCTCCAATTCGCCGCGGGCGATCTTATCAAGATCCTCCTCCATCCGAACGGTGAAGTCGTAGTCGATAAACTGCTTGAAGTTTGTTTCAAGGAACTGGCACACCCCAAAACCGATAAAGGTCGGGACCAGCGAGTTTCCATCTTTGTTCACATACTTGCGATCGACCAAGGTCTTAATGATCGTAGCGTACGTTGAGGGTCGGCCGATTCCCCGCTTCTCCAACTCCTGAACAAGGGAGGCTTCCGTATATCGAGCGGGGAGCCGAGTCTGGTGTTCAACCTCAACTAAGCTCTTAAGCGGACACACTTCCTTCTCCTTCAGTAAGGGAAGGATCTTCTCCTTGTCACTGAGGGCAGCTTCATGGTCTTCCACCCCTTCAACATAGGCGCGGATAAAGCCCGGGAAAACAATCTCCGTTCCGCTGGCGGTAAAGGTTCCGTCCCCTGCTTGAATCGTTGCGGTGGTGGTTGCCTTTTGGGCATCCGCCATCTGACACGCCAGGGTTCGCTTCCAGATCAACTCATAGAGGGCGAGTTCGCGACCACTTAACTTGGTATCTTTTGGATGAACAAACGAATCCCCGGCGGGGCGGATCGCTTCGTGCGCTTCTTGGGCTTGGGCGCTCTTTGCTTTAAAGTAGCGAGCCTTGGGGCTGAGGTACTCTGTTCCGTAGAGCTCTTGGACTTGGGCGCGAGCTGCCATCGTCCCCTCCTGGCTGAGGGAGGGACTGTCAGTTCGCATATACGTAATAAATCCGCTTTCATAGAGGCGCTGAGCGATCCTCATCGCCTCGGAGGCACTGATCCTCAACTTCCTTGTTGCATCCTGCTGAAGGGTACTGGTGGTAAAGGGAATCGAGGGGCGAGTAATGAAGGGCTTGCGCTCGATCGCCGTAACAACGAACGTTTCCTCTTTCAGTTCCTTCACGATCGCCTCTGCTTCCTCTTTTCCAAGGTGAAGCGTCCCCTTCTTTCCGATATACACTCCGGTTGTGGAATCAAAATCTTTTGATGAGGCAATCGCTTGGCCTTGGTAGGAGACCAGCTTTGCCTCAAAGAGTTCGCCGGTGGAGTTGGTAAGCTCAGCGAGGGCGTCCCAGTAGGTGTTTTGTTCAAACGCAATGCGCAGTCGCTCCCGGTCTACGGTAAGGCGTAGACCCACCGATTGAACTCGGCCTGCCGAAAGTTTCTTATTGGAAAGCTTCTTCCACAGCGTGGGAGAAAGCGTATACCCGTAGAGGCGGTCGACTAAGCGCCTTCCCTCTTGCGCGTGGACTAAGTTCTCATCAAGATCACGGCCGGACTCAAGAGCGTTGGTGATCGCCTTTTTTGTGATCTCATGAAAGACCATCCGCTGATACGGCACCTTGGGCTTAAGAAGCTCAACCAAGTGCCAGGAGATCGACTCACCTTCGCGGTCCTCATCAGTTGCCAAGAGGAGGCGATCAACACCTTTTAACTGTTTCTTCAGGTCGGTGATCAAGCTCTGCTTGCCTTTGACCACTTGGTACTCGGCGGCAAAATCCTTATCCACATCGATCGCCATCCGGTCCTCCGGAAGATCGCGCACGTGCCCCTTAGAGGCTACGACCTTACAGGTTTTCGGAAGGAATTTGGTGATTGTTTTCGCTTTTGTCGGCGACTCGACGATGATTAGGGTGTTCTGTTCGCTCATT